>NZ_JALIGG010000051.1:0-245691 GCF_024764965.1 Scandinavium tedordense
TTTGGCCATGGTGCGTGCGCTGAACAAAATGACGAAGGCAGGTATGCCAGAAAGTGTACGTATCGGCTGAGAGCCGGAGCTGTTACAGGGGAAACTCGCCTCAAATCTGATTTATTCAACAAAGCCGAGTGAAGAAGTAAAAAATCCCCACTTCTGACAACAGGCGTTGAATAAATGTCAGATCACTTTCCTGGTACTGGTTAATCTGTTCCCGTTTTGGATAATCATTCTTTAGAACAAATTCATATTCCCAGTCCTTCAGGCCGTGCTCCTGCAGCACCTCCTGTACCACTTCGGTCACAGTTTTGTTGATAAAGAAGCGGTGGGTGCGGAACTGTTTACCCAGTAATGACAAAAAAGGCTCAATAGTAATCTGGTACAAAGCCTGATCATTCGAGCCACGAATACGTTGAAATTTTGTAATTACACCATGCACCACTTTTTGATCAATCAACTCAGCCAGCACACCCGTTCCCATTGTTAACGTTGCGGGCTTACTGAGTATCTGAGTAGAACTAAGACCTTGATCTAAACTCGTGAAGTGTACGACATACCGATACAATGAACTCATACATTCATTGCCACTAAAGTCTTCGACATCCAGAGTTGAATCACACGTTGGAATACTTAACCGGTAACGATTAAGAGTCTTCTCTAACATGTCGCCAATTGCCGTTCCAAAATTATTTGTTAAGCTCATCGCTTTTCCCTTTTTGACTTTAATTCAGTAGCATTCGTCAAGTGGCATGAAGTTCAGGATTTGATATCCAGTTCAGGATGAAACCTTCGTCAATATTATTGTGTCATTTTCACTGCCGTACGAAATAGTAAACATGTCTCCGCCTCCGTCGGTGCGAAACCAATACTCTTCACGTTCACCATCCTCAACAGAGCCAAGTTCAGACAAGTAATAACCTAACTTTTCGAGATAGACCTTTATAATTTCAACATCACCATCTAAGTATACTATTGAACTCCTTTCCATTAGCCCATCTTGAGGCGCATCATAGGTAAAATAATAAGAACTGGAAATTCTAGGGGCCTTTTTTATACTTACATCAGTGTAAGTATAATAACTATATGTATCATTCTCGTGGTAATCAGCATGATCAGCCCATGGAATGAGAGCTAATATAATGCATTGAATAACAATAACTCCGAAGAGAATGAAAACGATCTTCCTAAGGCTCATATTTCCCCCCACTGAAAAAGGAAAAGTAAGTCCCATCATCAGAAATAACGCTGACTTTACCTGAATCAAAATCTTTGAAGGGTTGAACCACTTTCATAAAACTTGGTAACTCACCATTTACAGGCTTTTTTATGTCTGATTTTTCATCAGGTTCTGGAAACAATAACGGTAAAAAACCTTTATTCTTATAGTTTCCTATTGGGCCATAATGGTCCCATCGTTTTAATGCATCTTTCTTACTGACCAGTTTTAGACGTTCCTGATATTTCCCTGGGTATAACACTCTATAATACCCTAAAAGATCTGAGGTAAGGTCCTCGCCACTAAACCCACTATCAGTATGCCAACTAAAAAACCATTGAGATTGGTAGTTTTCGAATTTCGCCGCACAGGCAAACATCATTGAGAGCGCAATACTATGAATCTCATCTATTGAGAGACCTTTTTTTATTTGCCAGCGGATAAATTTTCCCGTGCCAATTTTCTTTCCTAGAGCATACATCTTTTGGCCATATTCAATAATATAATATGCTCCGGAACTATTTTCCCCTTGTATAATATCTTCGCGCAATTTCCTTATGTCATCGCCTTGAGCATGTCCCAGATCTATCCACCCTAAGATTTCACTATAAACAAGACCATGATTCTTGGAACTCGTCCACTCACTTGGTTCAAGTATATCGCTGCGCTTGCCCATTCACACCCCATTTATATACAAGATAAAATTAATCCGAGTGAGATCAATGCAAATGATAAAAACATCATTTTTACATTCTTTGATAATAAACACGGAATCTGTGCTGTCATCAGGATAAATAACAAAAACAGCTTAGTAAGCTGCCGATTATCGGCATGATCCTCAATCAGTTCCGATGATATCCCAGGTTGTACCTCTGACACCCAGTCGTATTTTCCGCCAACAAGGAAAAGTATCATTAACACACATGCTGTACCGATTAAAAAAAACATAAGGCATGTGATTTTATTCATATAAATCCCTGAAATGACAATTTGATAAGAAGTTGGCGGCGATAAAAAATGTGATGTAAAAGAAAATAAACGCTATTTTATCATCACTTACTTACACCGGTTATTCAAACTCCAGCACAATCCCCGCCTCTTCGCTCCACCCTAATGTCAGCGACTTCGGTTTCTGTTTCGCAGCCATGTGAGTCAGCAACTGCTGACTCAGCACCGGCAGAATTTGCTGATTGAGCAGGCTGTCGACGTTACGCGCCCCGGTATCCGGCAGCAGGCAGGCAGAGGTCAGCGCATCAAATAGGCTTTCATCGATATCGGTGGTCAGACCGTAATGGCGATGCAGGCGCTTGCTGACCTGGTCCAGTTTCATCTGCACGATGGTACGCATCGCGGGCTCATTCAGCGGACGGTAAATCACGGTCTGGAAACGGGCCAGCAGTGCCGGCTGGAAGTGGTCGCGCAGAATGGGGCGCAGCAGTTCGTGCAGGTCGCCTTCGCTGGCGTCCGGCTGTTCATCCAGTAGCTGCATAATGTGGTCGCTGCCGAGGTTCGCGGTCATCAAAATCACGGTGTTGCGGAAGTCAATTTCGCGCCCCTCACCGTCGCGCATGAAGCCGCGGTCGAACACCTGATAGAACAGGTTCATCACGTCGCGGTGGGCTTTTTCGACCTCATCCAACAGCACCACGCTGTACGGGCGTTTGCGTACCGCTTCGGTCAGAATGCCGCCCTGGCCGTAACCGACGTAGCCCGGAGGTGAGCCCTTCAACTGAGATACGGTATGCGGTTCCTGGTATTCCGACAGGTTGATGGTAATGAGGGATTTCTCACCGCCGTACAGCACGTCCGCGAGGGTCAGTGCAGTTTCGGTTTTTCCGGTGCCGCTCGGGCCGACCAGCAGGAATACGCCCTGGGGACCGTTTTCAGAAGTGAGTCCTGTTTTGGCCGCGCGCAGACGCTGGGCAATGGCGTTAAGCGCCACGTCCTGCCCGACCACGCGTTTGCCGATTTCCCCTTCCAGGTTCAGCAGTTCAGTCTGTTCGTCCTTCATCAGGCTAGAGAGCGGCACACCGGTCCAGTCGGCAATCACGTTGGCGACGGTGCGGGTGTCGACATCGACAGACAGCAAAGGCGTGTTTTGCTGCATGCCGGTCAGTTGCTGTTGCAGTTCGCGGGTCTCATGATGACGAGAGATATCCTTGCGGGTTTCCAGCAACTGTTCCGTTAACGACAACTCCTGGCCGTACTGCGTCTCGCGCTCGTCCAGTTCGACGAACAGACGGATTTCTTCCTGTTCAATCCCCGCCAGACGTTCGCCCTGACTGCTGCCCCCGACGGCGATATCTTCCAGTAGCGCCTGCTTCTCGATTTCCAGGGCGGTAATTTGCGCGCGCATACGCGTTAACGGCTCCGGCACGGTATCAAGGCTCATGCGCACACGGGCCGCGGCAGTATCGAGCAGGTCGACGGCTTTATCCGGCAATTGACGCCCGGTGAGGTAACGGCGGGAGAGCGTCACCGCCGCGCGTACCGCGTCGTCGGTAATGTGCACGTTGTGGTGTTCGGCATAGCGAGATTTAAGGCCGCGCATCATCAGACAGGCGGTCTCGTCATCCGGCTCGTCGACTTTCACCATCTGGAAACGGCGCTCTAATGCAGCATCGCGTTCAAAATACTGTTTGTACTCGCTCCAGGTTGTGGCGGCGATGGTGCGCAGTTCGCCGCGCGCCAATGCGGGTTTTAACAGGTTGGCCGCATCTGCGCCGCCCGCCTGGTTGCCCGCGCCTATAATGGTATGCGCTTCGTCGATAAACAGCAGCACCGGATTCGGCGACTGCTGCACCGCGTCTATCACGTTTTTCAGGCGCTGTTCGAATTCGCCTTTTACGCCTGCGCCAGCCTGCAAAAGACCGAGGTCGAGGGTGCGCAGGCTGACGGTTTTCAGCGATTCAGGCACGTTGCCTTCGGCAATGCGTAGCGCCAGGCCTTCCACGAGAGCTGTTTTCCCGACGCCAGGTTCGCCGACCAGAATGGGATTGTTTTTACGACGGCGGGAAAGGATATCGACCATCTGGCGAATTTCGGTGTCACGGCCAAACACCGGGTCGATTTGGCCTTCTTTCGCTTTGGCGGTGACGTCGAGAGTGAATTTATCCAGCGCGTTTTGCAGCGCCGGGTTGAGCTCACCTTCGCGAATTTCAACCCCCACTGGACGACCGACCATTTCGACATCGCCGCCCTGCTGGGAGAGTTCCGCTGCCTGCTGCATTTCCGGACGCTCGTCGGACTGCGCATCCAGCAACGGACGCAGACGTTCAAGTTGACTCTGGCCCAGGGTCAGCAGCGGCCACAGGCCATTACAGCATATCAGTTTGGGTTTACCGACCAGCGCCATCAGCAGATGGTGGCTTCGGATCTGTTCTTCGCCGGAAAGCGACGCTAACATCCACGCTTCCTGCATCAGGGTCTGAATGCTGTCGGACAGCTCCGGTCGCCCACGTACCGAACGCGGCAGCGTATCCAGCCAGCCGAGTAAATCCTGCCACAGGCCGTCCATATCCCATTCGTAGCGGCGCGCCAACACCGTCAGGTCACCTTCGCCCTGCTCCAGCTGTTTCAGCAACCAGTGCTCTGGCAAGATGGATGCGTGGGCGCGGGTCTGGCATAAGCTCGCTGCGCCTTCCATGGCACGAGCACAGTAAGGGTTCAGTCGGCGTAACAGGATGGCTGGATTTTCCATGAAATTTTCTCTTTATAAGTTCCCGGACACGCTACCGCCCTTCGCTGTTTCCTGTCGGTCAGGATCCTAAAGCGCATCAGGTCAGGCAGGCAGATTGTGATTTTGCTGAGCGCCCGGCTCGCAGACGCTCAGCAAAAAAACGGGCAAACTCGCTGCCCGTCCGAGTGGTTACTCTAAATAGTTCGTGCTGTGGGAAGGCGGCACGTTCGTGCATCCTCGGGAGCAGAGATAACTCTGTAACCGGGGTAAGCGAACGTAGCCAACGCCGCGACAGCACGAAATATGACGAGTAACTTAGGCAGTAGCGCGTTCGTTCCATGAATCGGAATGAATGATGTTGCCGTCTTTGTAGGTCCAGGTGATTTTTTCGTAACGCAGCTCGATCTCTTCGAGATGGTTGTGTTTCTCTTTGGCAGGATCTTTGATGTCGTGCATTTTCGGCGCGACTTTCACCAGCTTGACGTTTTCCAGTTTGGTGTTGAAATATTCCACTTCCTGGCCTGCGTCATTGATGCGATACCACTTGAACTCAGCTGTCTTTAGGGTTTGACCCGTAGTCACAGCCTTGTACAGATACGGGCTGGAGGAATCGATTTCTTTGGTGAACTTGAACGGGGTGTGAACGCGGGTTCCGGTCAGTTTGCCAGTGTTGTTGTCGGTCGGGATGTACAGGTTGTGATCCTGCGCAACCACTTCGATGCTGCCTTCACGCTCATATACGTCTACAGAGCCTTTAATGTCCGCACCACCGTCGTCTTTCAGCCACAGATAAACAGGAATAGCCATGAAATTACTCTCCATTGTGTTATGAAGCGTCATCATCCTGCGATGACGCTGGGGATTTGCCCAATACCTGACAGGCATTCGCCTGTGGTACCAGACTGATTTCGACACGACGGTTAGCCGCACGGCCTTCCGGCGTATCATTGGTGGCGACAGGGCGGCTTTCACCATAACCCTGCACCGCAAAACAGCTTTCCGGTACATCGCCGGTATCACGCATCCAGTTGCGCACCGCTTCAGCACGTTGCAGGGACAGCGTTTGGTTCAGTTGCGGCGTGCCGGTATTGTCGGTGTGCCCGCTGACTACAATCAGCCAGCCTGGCCTGGCCTTGATGCCGACCAGCGAATTCACCAGTATTTTGGTCGAACCGGATTTGAGGTCAGATTTGCCGGAATCGAACAGCGACATGCTGTCGAGGCGGACCGTTTTCGGACCCTGAACAATTTTTTTGATAACCGGCGGCGGCGGCGGTGGTGGTGCCCAGTTATTGATAGCCGCTCGCACGGGAGCAATCAGCCGCATACCTTGATACAACCCAAGGGTGTAACGCATCGGAGCCCCCTGGCGTTGCCAGTTATCCAGCAACCCGTTATCACTGCGCAGTTGTTCCTGAGCCTGAACTTTCGGGGCTGGAGGGTTGCCGCTCAAACGCTGGTAGAGCGCGAGATGATCGCTGACGTTCTGGATCAAACGCTGGTTGTTGATCCATGAGGCAAGCATCGCCAACAGTAAGAAGATCCCCACAGTGCCCCCTGCAACGCGCCAGGAAAGCATCAGGCGACTGATTCCATGGCGACGAGCCAAATGCGGCAGCAGCATATCCGGTAGCGGCGGCATTTCCGCTGTAGTGGCCGAACGGCTCTGCAACGTTGTCACCAGAGCGGTATGCTGTTGCCAGAGATTGTCGGGTAATGTCTCAAGGGGTCCGCTGCATACCGCCAACATGGAAGATGGCAGCGCTGGTGTATCGTGGTGACGTGTCTGCATGACGTCAGCCACATGAGGTTTAAGCCAGCGAAACAATGACTCCAACCACAGCGAGTTATCCAGTCGATGCGGGTACAAAGCGTCTGGCGCATAGGTACACCACGGCAGATAAGATTGTGCGACCCCGTTGTTTTCCTGAACCTGAATACCTTCACGATTGTTGGTGAGGAAATACCAGCGATATCGGTTTTCATCACTTTTCGCAGGCGCATTCACCCACAGGCAAGTCCATACGGGCGGGAGTCCAGCAAATGCCCGGCGTGAGTGCGCGATGGCCCGCTGCCACTGATGAAGCTCGCTACTGAATGCGACCTCTTCCTGCCTGCGCTCCGGAGCAACCGCCAGCAAAACCGAAATCTGGGCCACCAGCGCCGGGCGCCCGGACGCGACAGACTCTGCAATCTGCGCCAGTTGTTCCGGCTGACGCACTGGCAGATACCAGCCCTGACGCGTTTCACGGAAAGTTTCATTGGCAGAGAACAGCATGTCGCTATCACCGCAGACCAGCACCAGCGCTCCCTCAAAATCTTCCGGAGGCAACGCGATGTCCACCACGCTTTCTGCCGTATTTTGCATCTGACACCAGTAACGCCAGCCAACGCATCCCGACATCGCGAGGGCAACCATGCTCAGAAACAAGCGACTACCAAGGCCCAGCGGCCAGAATCCCCAGACGAGCCACAGCACCAGCGTCAAAGCCAGTAAAACAAGTAAGGGCTTACTCAGATTGCGCATGGATTACTCCGCGCCCGCAATGGCAGAAACCATCTGCTGCAAAGAAGCTGAAAGCAGAAACCATACCGCGCCAAGCAGCACGATGCCGGCGACCCACGACAGCCAATAAAACCGGCGACCGCTGCGTAATCTGCCAGCCCGGGCCACGATCGGAGCTTCTTCTGTCAGTGTGAAGGGCGGCACGCGCTGGCTGAGATTACGCACCACGTCTTCGCGGCGCTCATCCGCCTGTTGCCGATAGCGACCGACAAATCCCAGGGTCAATGCACGTGAAAAACAGGTAACCACCGCAATATCAGGTGAAGGCTCCTGAAGTACAGTACGGATCCGTTCCCACAGCTCTTCACCGGCATTCAGGGTGTTGAAGTACTTCGCCTGCAGCGGGTTTGTAAGCCAGGTGCTGTAACCATCATCCTGCTTGTCGCGATTCAGTACGCTTTCATCAAACAACGCGCACAGCGTATAGATCAGATGATCGATGCTGCTCTGCGGCATGCCCTGTTCTTCAAGCTCCGCCCGCCAGCGATCGATCCATTCGCAGGTGCGACGATAAAGCGCTTTTCCGTCAGTGATCTCCTGTCCATTTCGCAGCTGACTGACCATTAGCCAGCCGGGATAGAACATCTGATCGATGAAGGAAGTTGGATTGTTTTTCATGAGCGAAGCACCGCGTAGAGTTCGAGTTTGACGTCACCCAACGCTTCCGGGATATAGAACGCACAGTTTCCGGCGTCGAGCATTGCCTCAGCGGCCGGGCCGCTAAGATCGAGGGCGAAATACTGATTCTCAAGGCGCAGCGGAATCGCCGCAGGTACGTGCGACAGGGGTTTCAGTACGACGCCGTTCAGCGCGACATTCACCACATCGGCCACATCCTCAGCGCTCCCGGCTTTACACAACAGTGGGAACTGAGTTTGTAGCAGATGATTGGGGAGCGATGAACGGACGGAAAGGTAAAGGTCTGCCCCTTCACGTAGGCGAGCATCATGCATTGCACCTTTCCAGAATTGTCCGGTATGGACCAGATCGATGCTGATCACTCGCGACGGTAGACTGGCTTCCAGCAGAGTATCCAGAAGCGTAAATAGCGGCGGAAATACCTGCTCTGGTGCATCATGCTGATACGGAGGAATGTCATCGGGACTGTGGGTCAGTGAAAAAGTCAGCAAACTTCCCGCCAGACGAGATAGCTCGCGATAGTACAATTCCGGATGACGAGAGGGGGTCTGGAACAGTTCTGCCAGCACCGGTTCGGCACTGTTCAGGGCATTCAGTAGCCAGAACAGCGAAACGTCAGCCACCGCAAAGTCAGCCAGACGTTCGTTGCTCTCCCGGCGCATTTGCATCAAACGACGCCGACGCGCCTGCAAACGGTGCAGCAAATCGCTGAGATCCTGCGACAAACGCGGGCTGGCAGAAAACGACAGTGCGGGAGGGATAAAGCTCTCGTCCATTGCCCATTGGCCCTGCACATTACGTACCAGACGCGCCACCGGACAGGTCAGCCAGGCAGCATTTTCCTGATGGGCAAAACGCAGTGAAATGGCGTGACGTAAAATCGCCAGTTCCGTTTGCTCAAGCCCGGACAGCTCCTGGACGGTCACCCATTCCTGACGCCAGCGCTGCGGCCGCTCGCTGTTTTTGCCTACATCCAGATTCCCGCCGTTAGCGGAAAGCAGTGGCAGTGCCAGCACCACCTCAACACTTTCTCGCCCCTGAGCGTCGGTCAAGTCGCAGACCGCAGGCAGGGTATCGGCGACGCTCGTATCCACCAGCGTACCATCCGGGAAACGGACTACCAGACGCGTGGCATTGAGTCGAGAAAGCGCCAGTGCAGAATTATCAAATTCGGCATGCAACACGCCCCAGGTATGTGCCAGCGACATGGCAGCCACATTCTCTGTGTAATAAGCATCCCAACGAGACTGCTGCTGGAACTGCTGCGGGGCCAGCGTGGCCCCGTCAGTCCATAATGGACGATAGATTTTCATCCCTGGAATCCCACCTTACGCTTTCGCTTTCGGCATCTGGGAAACCAGCGACAAATTCACATCCATGCCTTCCACCTGGAAATGCGGCACGGCAAACAGCTTCACGCGGAAGAAGCCTGGGTTGTCTTCGATATCTTCGACCAACACCTTTGCGTCGCGCAGAGGGTGGGAAGCCTGCAACTCGTCGCCCGGATCGGTCATTTCGGTGACCAGACCGCGAACCCAAGTGTTGAGTTCCAGCTCCAGCAGACGGCGGTCTTTAGTGGTACCGATGTTTTCACGCTGAATCAGCTTTAGATAATGCGCGATGCGCGACAGCAGGAAGATGTACGGCAGACGGGAGTTGATACGGCTATTGGCCGTGGCATCTGCGGTGTCGTACAGCGCGGGTTTCTGCGTCGAGTTCGCCGAGAAGAAGCAGGCGTAATCGCGGTTTTTGTAGTACGACAGCGGGATGAAACCGAGGTTGGCGAATTCAAACTCGCGGGTTTCAGGGATCATCACCTCTGACGGTATTTTTACCTGATTACCGGTACCGAGATCATACAGATGGATCGGCAGGTCTTTCACTGCGCCACCGGCTTGCGGGCCACGGATCTGTACACACCATCCGTTATTGATGAAACTTTTCACCATGTTGGCGGCAAATGAGAACGAGGCATTGGTCCACAGATATTTATCGTGATCCGGGCCTTTCACTTCCTCGACATAGTTGAAGCTGCGCACCGGCACGGTGTCAGGCCCATACGGCAGACGGCCCAGAACGCGCGGCATGACAAGGCCGAGATAGCGGGAATCATCGGTGTCTCGGAAGGATTTCCACTTAATGTATTCAGCGCGGTCGAAGTAATTACCTATATCCTTGATAGCGGCCACCTCTTCCATTTTCTCTTTCAGGAAGAATGTCGGGCCAGCCGAACCGATAAATGGCATGTGCGCCGCGGCAGACACTTTGGAGATGTTACGCATCAGCGCCACGTCCTGCGCCGAGGCGTCGAATTCGTAGGCTGAAATCACTGCAGCAATAGGCTCCCCGCCTGGGGTGTCGTATTCCGCAATGTAGGTCTGCTTGTAAAGGCCGCTCTGGATGATTTCTGGGGCGTCTTCAAAGTCCTGGCGAAGCTCTTCTTTGGAAAGGTCGAGGATTTCCAGCTTCACGTTCTGGCGGAAGTCGGTTTTATCCACCAGCGATTTCAGGCCACGCCAGATGGACTCCACTTTCTGGAACTCGTCGTGGTGCATTACCTCATCGAGCTGGCGGCTGATCTGGAAATCCAGTTCCGCGATGTGATGGTCCAGCAGGGTTTTGTCCAGCTTCTCAACCTGTTGGCCGGATTTTTGCAGACACTGCATGAACACTTTAACCGCTGCGGTAACACGCGCGTCGGCAGAAGTTTCCGCCATGACCGCGTTATCATCGAAGCCGTTCAGATCGTCGATGGACGAAACGGGTTTTAAATTAATTTTGGAAAAAAGAGAGGCGTAAACACCGTCATTCGGCAGCGTCTTTTCTATCGTCGCTCCACCCGCAGATACCTGAGATTCATTATTGACTGACATAAGCATTTTTCTCGAAATTAGTCCGTTAACAGTTCCAGTAATTATTTCTGGCCCGGAGCGAGCGCATTCAACTCGTTACGCAGTTCATCGCTTAATGCGGGGTCTTTCAGGATGACTTGCAGTTCTTTCCGGAAAGTAACATTATCCAGAAGGTTGGATTTCAAATCGCGTAACAGGTTACGCATGGCCAGCATCGCTTTCAGCTGTGGAATTTGTCGGGCAATCTGCTCCGGCTCAAAGTCTTTCATGTCTTTAAATGCCAGCTTCACATTTTCTTCTGAATTATCTCCGGCGAGGATATTTTTCACAGTGAGACTGACTTCGGGATTAATATCCGCGAGGACGCTATTAAAATTGTTTTTATCAACGTTAATTTTTTCGCGCTCAGACAGCGCCCCCTCTGACTTACCGTTGCTGAAGTCACCCACGGCAAGTAACTTAAGCGGAAGCTCAACTTTCTTCTGCGCGCCACCGGTATGTAGCGAAAGTTGAATATTAACGCGGGCTTTTGGTATTTCAGCCTGGAATGAGTCTGCCATTTTAATTCATCTTCTGAATATTTCATTCCCTGTAGTGGGTAAGATGCTCACATATAAGTGGGCGTTGTACTTTTACCAGTATTATCAATAAACGTAAAGCGATTGCAATTTCATTAAGACGACCTTCAAGAATAAATTAAACACTAGCCCTCTCCCTTTAACAACCCCATCACTACTGGCTTTCAGGTCGATTTAATACATGAATAAGTATTTTACAGAGTCTATTTATGGACTTTACACATGTGAATTAAGTGTTTTTAAGAACTTTTCACGCACAATTAATTGCACCTTATTAATAACCATGCGGAATACATGAAGAAATATCATAAATACAATCTGTGAAAAACATTCCATTTATCTATCTTAAATACTCCCTTAGAAGAAAAAATATCCCGTTAGCAGCTGTAAAACACGCTTGACCTTCCCCTTGATGGAAGGTTTAAGCTTTAGCACAGTGCTAGAAAGAAACAGCGTCGACGCGGTTTGTCGACTCATCCATCAGGAGAATGAATATGTCTCAAGTTATTGACCTTACGCTGGACGGCCTCACCTGCGGTCACTGCGTTAAGCGTGTTAAAGAAAGTCTGGAGCAGCGTCCGGACGTTGATCAAGCCGACGTGACGACCACTGAAGCACGTGTCATCGGCAGCGCCAGTGCGGAGCAGCTGATTGACACCATCAAACAGGCCGGATACGGGGCGGAGCTTAGCCACCCAAAGGCTAAGCCGCTGACAGAGTCATCACTCCCGTCGGAAGCACTGACAGCGGTCCCTTCAGCGCTTCCGGCAGCCGATGACCTTGATGACAGCCAACAGCTGCTGATCAACGGTATGAGCTGCGCCAGCTGTGTCTCCCGGGTTCAGAACGCGCTTGCTGCCGTTCCGGGCGTCACCCAGGCACGGGTCAATCTTGCGGAACGCACGGCGCTGGTCATGGGCAGTGCGGCCGCCACCGATTTAGTGCAGGCGGTGGAAAAAGCGGGCTACGGCGCAGAAGCGATTGAAGATGATCTGAAGCGTCGCGAGCGTCAGCAGGAAACCGCCGTCGCCACCATGAAACGCTTCCGTTGGCAGGCGATTGTCGCGCTGCTGGTCGGTGTACCGGTCATGGTCTGGGGAATGATCGGCGACAACATGATGGTCACTGACGCCAACCGTTCCCTGTGGCTGGCGATTGGCCTGGTGACGCTCGGCGTGATGGTTTTCGCCGGGGGCCACTTCTATTCCAGCGCGTGGAAAAGTCTTAAGAATCGCACCGCGACCATGGATACGCTGGTCGCCCTCGGTACCGGTGTGGCCTGGCTCTATTCGATGAGCGTCAACCTGTGGCCGCAGTGGTTCCCGATGGAAGCCCGGCATCTCTATTATGAAGCCAGCGCGATGATCATCGGTCTGATTAACCTCGGTCATATGCTCGAAGCCCGTGCACGTCAGCGTTCCTCTAAAGCGCTGGAAAAACTGCTCGACCTGACCCCGCCGACTGCCCGCGTAGTGATGGAAGACGGTGAAAAGTCGGTGCCGCTGGCAGATGTACAGCCGGGGATGACGTTGCGCCTCGCCACCGGCGATCGCGTTCCGGTTGATGGAGAAATCACTCAGGGTGAGGCGTGGTTTGACGAAGCAATGCTGACCGGCGAACCGGTTCCGCAGCAAAAAAGTGACGGCGACAACATTCACGCCGGGACGGTCGTGCAGGACGGGAGCGTACTGTTCCGCGCCAGTGCGGTCGGCAGCCATACCACGCTGTCGCGCATTATTCGCATGGTACGCCAGGCGCAAAGCAGCAAACCGGAAATCGGCCAACTGGCTGACCGCATCTCTGCGGTGTTTGTTCCGACTGTGGTCGCCATCGCGTTACTGAGCGCTGCGATCTGGTATTTCTTCGGCCCGGCACCGCAAATTGTCTACACCCTGGTGATTGCCACCACGGTGCTGATCATCGCCTGTCCGTGTGCATTGGGACTGGCAACGCCGATGTCGATTATCGCCGGAGTCGGTCGCGCGGCTGAATATGGTGTACTGGTGCGCGACGCCGATGCGCTACAGCGCGCCAGCGAACTTGATACGCTGGTGTTCGATAAAACCGGCACCCTGACCGAAGGCAAACCGCAGGTTGTGGCGGTGAAAACTTACGGTGATATCGATGAAGCGCAGGCCCTGCGCCTGGCGGCTGCGCTCGAGCAAGGATCGAGCCACCCTCTGGCTCACGCCATCATTGAAAAAGCCGGTGAAACGCAGCTGCCTCAGATTTCTGCATTCCGCACCCTGCGGGGTCTGGGCGTGAGTGGCGAAGCCGAAGGCCACGCATTACTGCTGGGGAATCAGGCGCTGTTAAATGAGCAGCAGATTGCTACATCAGATATTGATGCAGAGCTTGAAGCGCAAGCAGCCAAAGGCGCGACGCCGGTACTTCTGGCGGTCGACGGTAAAGTCGCGGCGCTGTTTGCCATTCGTGACCCGCTGCGGGCTGACAGCGTAGCCGCCCTGGAAAGACTGCACCGCGAAGGCTATCGCCTGGTGATGCTGACCGGCGATAACCCGATTACCGCCCGGGCGATTGCCAAAGAAGCGGGTATCGATGAGGTAATTGCTGGCGTATTACCGGATGGCAAAGCCGAAGCGATTAAAAAATTGCAGGCTGAGGGCCGGAAAATAGCGATGGTCGGCGACGGTATCAACGACGCCCCGGCGTTGGCGCAAGCGGAAGTGGGTATCGCGATGGGCGGCGGCAGCGACGTTGCCATCGAAACGGCGGCCATCACCCTGATGCGCCACAGCCTGGTCGGTGTCGCTGACGCGCTGGCTATTTCAAAAGCGACGCTGCGTAACATGAAGCAGAACCTGCTGGGGGCATTTATTTACAACTCGCTCGGCATTCCAATTGCCGCCGGGATCCTCTGGCCACTGACCGGAACGCTGCTCAACCCGGTGGTCGCAGGTGCGGCAATGGCACTGTCGTCCATCACCGTAGTCAGTAATGCCAACCGCCTGTTGCGGTTTAAACCTAAACGCTAAACTGCCACGCGCCTGCCAGAAACAGGGGCCGGCGGTGATTTAGGCATTGAGCACCCAACCCTGACGCGTTAGCATGATCTTTTACCTTCATGGAGCGCATATGGGACTGTTTCAACGCGTAAAATCTTCGCTATGCGCCCTGTTCCGTGGCCGTTATCCGTGGCCCGGCATAGACATCACGCTCGCAGGTGGGCAACAACTGCATCTGGTCGGCAGCATTCATATGGGCACTCGCGATATGTCGCCGCTGCCCACACGGTTGATCAAACTGATTCAGCAGGCCGATGCGCTGATCGTCGAAGCCGATATCACCGGCAGCGAGACGCCGTTTCGTGATCTCCCGACGTATTCACCGTTGCGTGAGCGTCTGAGTGAAGCCTGTTTCCAGCAGTTGGAAAAGCTGACCGACGAGCTTGGGCTTTCCGTAGCGCTTTTCGACAGCCAGCCGCTGTGGCAGGTGGCCATGGTGTTGCAAGCCACGCAGGCGCAAAAGCTGGGTTTACGTCCTGATTACGGGATTGATTATCAGCTGCTAAATGCCGCGCGGGAAGCGAACCGTAAGGTCATCGAACTTGAAGGGGCCGAGAGCCAGATAGCGCTGCTGCGTTATATGCCTGACAACGGATTGGCGCTGCTGGAAGATACCCTGACCCACTGGCACACCAATGCGCGTTTGCTGCAGGTGATGATTGGCTGGTGGATGGAGCAGCCGCCGGGCGAAACACCGTCGCTGCCGAATACTTTCAGTCACTCGCTGTACGACGTGTTGATGCATCAGCGAAACCTGGCCTGGCGGGAAAAATTGCACGCATTGCCGCCGGGGCGCTATGTGGTTGCCGTCGGGGCATTGCATCTATACGGGGAAGGTAATTTGCCGTCGATGCTGCGATCGACGCTTACATAAAAAAGTGGCCAATATTTCTATTGGCCCGTCAAAGAGGAATTTCATCGTTATTATTATCCCGAAGTTCGCACTTCGGATCCTCAGATTGTCGCTCAAAGTCACCATCACTGCCAACACTATTGCGCAAGATAGTACTATTTTTTCGACAATCTTCAGGCGTATGCTGGCCCCAGTTCACCTTGGTTGTAAGAAGGATCGTTATGACTCCCGCCGTTAAGTTACTCGAAAAAAACAAGATCTCTTTCCAGCTCCACAGCTACGATCACGATCCGAATGAAACCAACTTTGGCGATGAAGTGGTGCGTAAACTCGGTCTGAATGCGGATCAGGTTTACAAAACGCTGCTGGTGGCGATGAATGGCGATATGAAGCATTTGGCTGTAGCCGTGACCCCCGTCGCGACGCAGCTGGATTTGAAAAAAGTCGCCAAAGCATTGGGCGCGAAGAAAGTCGATATGGCAGATCCGATGGTCGCCCAGCGCATCACCGGGTATCTGGTGGGTGGCATTAGCCCGCTGGGGCAGAAGAAACGCCTGCCGACGCTGATTGACACTCCAGCTCAGACTTTCGAGACGATTTATGTGTCAGGTGGAAGACGCGGGCTGGATATTGAATTAGCGGCGAGCGATTTGGCAAAGATGCTGGATGCGAAATTTGCGGATATTGCGCGACAGGATTAATGCCCCAAGAAGGCGTCGGCCCGGTCAGCTTGCGCCGCCGGACCGACAAAACGGTTCTCTTCAAAGACAACTTACTGCCAGCTCACTTCCCCTTTCGGTTCGTAAGCATTCACATCCAGCGGTGAGTTTTGCTCGATATACTGTTTCAACACTTCCGCGTCGATAAACCCGGTATTCACATAACCCGGTTTGGTATCAATATGCGGATAACCATCACCGCCAGTGGCGTTAAAATTCAGCGTCGCCATGCGGTATGTTTTGTTCGGGTCAATCGGCTCATCTTTGATTTTCAAGTCGTTCAGCTGACCGTCTTTCGCCACAAAACTGACGTTCGCAAACTGCGGATACGCCCCTGAATCCGGTTTCATCTGTGCTACTGCCGTCAGATAATCCGTCACTTCTTTGCCGGTCATGTCGACATACACCACCACATTGCCGAACGGCTGCACTTTCAGCACGTCTTTGTAAGTGATTTTCCCTGCTTCGATGGAATCGCGGATACCGCCGCCACTCATTACGGCGAAATCCGCATTGGTGCGTGCCATTTGCGCCGACAGAATCAGATGACCCATGTTGGTTTGCACGAAACGCACTTTGCTGCGATCGCCTTCAAGATGGCCGTTCACATCACCCACTTTCACTTCCAGCTGCGCTTTGCCTTTGTTCTGGAACGGGGTCAGCAGCGAGAGCATCTGCGGGTTTTCCGGGATCTGCGGGGTGTAAAGTACGCGCTCACTTTGCCCGTTATCGTAGGTCACCTTTTTCTTCAGATTGACCGGGATCAGCTGGTAATGCACCAGCTTCATTTCGCCGTTGCGGAACTCGAAATCAGCCCGGCCCACGTATTTGCCCCATTCATGAGCCTGCACAATCCAGATGCCGTTTTGTTTATCCGGCGCGCACGGTGTGCCCGGCACGTAATCGACCTGCTTTTTATTCTCCGACGCCATGCAGACCGGGTCCTGTGAGTGTCCCCCCACAATCATCGCCAGTGAACCGGCGGGCAGGCTGCGCGCCATTTCCACATCGCCTGCCGCGTTCGAGCCATGATTGCCGTTGTCATAATGCCCCATGTGCGTGGCAGCGAGGATAACGTCCGGCTTCTGCGTTTGCTGCAACTCCTGGATTACCAGCGTCGCTTCTGCGGCCGGATTACGGAATTCGATATCGGTGAAGTTTTCCGGGTTACCAATTTTGGCGGTGTCGTCGGTGGTTAAACCAATCACCGCAATTTTCAGTCCCTGACGGTTAAACAGCGCCCACGGTTTAAACAGGCGTTCACCGGTACTTTTCTGGTAAATATTGGCGGACAGAAACGGGAATTTAGACCATTTTTCCTGCTGACGCAGAACCGACAGCGGGTTATCGAACTCATGGTTACCGACCGCCATCGCGTCGTAGCCGACCAGATTCATACCGCGGAAATCGGGCTCCGCATCCTGTAAATCAGATTCCGGCACGCCGGTGTTGATATCACCACCCGACAACAACAACACGCTGCCACCTTCCGCCGCCACTTCTCTACGAATACCGTCCACCAGCGTCTTTTGCGCCGCCAGACCGTATTCACCGTATTCGCTGCGCCAGAAATGGCCGTGGTGATCGTTGGTATGCAGGATGGTAATTTTGTAGGTTTTATCCTGCTCATACGCTTGCACTTGCAGGCTGGTCAGCGACCATGCTGCCAGAATTGCCAGTGCCACACCGCGTTTCAAACATTTCATGACTCTCTCCCTGACTGAATGACAAGTGCAGAAATTACAATGAGTAACAAGCATAGACAAATATGTTTTCAGAATTGAGACTTTCTTCAAACGTCCGACACCGTTATCTTAGTCTGATAATTATTACAGAGTCGATTTTCCCCAACGTCGCAATCAACTACTTAAGTGAAATCTATGGCAATCAGTGAAACCAGTCCGACGCTGTCAGGCCCGTCTGCGCCGCCGCAAAAGGCCAGAACCTCCTTTGGCATTCTGGGCGCAATCAGCCTTTCTCACCTGTTAAACGATATGATCCAGTCGCTGATCCTGGCGATTTACCCTCTGCTGCAATCGGAGTTCTCCCTGACCTTCGTGCAGATTGGGATGATAACCCTGACCTTCCAGCTGACCTCTTCGCTATTGCAGCCAGTGGTCGGCTACTGGACCGATAAATACCCGATGCCGTGGTCGTTGCCTATTGGCATGTGCTTTACCCTGAGTGGGCTGGTTCTACTGGCAATGGCAGGCAGCTTTGAAGGCGTGGTACTTGCGGCGGCATTGGTCGGGACCGGTTCATCGGTGTTCCATCCGGAGTCTTCCCGCGTGGCGCGTATGGCCTCCGGTGGGCGTCACGGCCTGGCGCAGTCGCTATTCCAGGTCGGTGGCAATTTCGGCAGCTCGCTGGGCCCCTTGCTGGCGGCGCTGGTCATCGCGCCCTACGGAAAAGGGAACGTGGCGTGGTTCGTGCTCGCCGCGCTGCTGGCGATTGTGGTTCTGGCGCAAATCAGTCGCTGGTACGCCGCTCAGCACCGGATAAACAAGGGTAAACCGGTCGCGAAGATTGTTAATCCGCTGCCGCGTAACAAAGTAATACTGGCCGTGAGCGTCCTATTGCTGCTGATATTCTCGAAATACTTCTATATGGCGAGCATTAGCAGCTATTACACCTTTTATCTGATGCATAAATTCGGATTATCGGTCCAGAATGCACAGTTCCACCTATTTGCCTTCCTGTTCGCGGTGGCGGCAGGAACGGTGATTGGCGGGCCTGTCGGCGATAAAATCGGTCGTAAATACGTAATTTGGGGCTCTATCCTCGGTGTTGCGCCGTTTACGCTTATTTTACCCTACGCAACACTGGAATGGACCGGGATTTTAACGGTGATTATTGGATTTATCCTCGCCTCGGCATTTTCTGCCATTCTGGTGTACGCCCAAGAGCTGTTACCGGGCCGAATCGGCATGGTTTCCGGTCTGTTCTTTGGTTTTGCATTCGGGATGGGTGGCCTTGGGGCCGCAGTTCTGGGGGTGGTTGCCGACCATACCAGCATAGAAGAGGTCTATAAAATCTGTGCTTTCCTGCCTTTACTCGGGATGCTGACTATATTCCTGCCTGACAATCGACATAAAGACTGATTTTTTGGCCGTCAGATTAAAAATCTGGCGGCCATTTCCCTAAGGTTTATCAGTCCTCTCTCTTCATGAATTCCTTTCTTTCCCCATCTGGGCTATTTTTTCATCCAATTCCTTTTTTATTATTAATTCAACAATAATTCATAAACAGAATACTCAAAATTGTCATAAACTATTACTCAGCTTTTTGGCTTTTTAGGCCAGAAATGGAACCTTGCAGCCACGAAAGGAGACGGAATGCATCACGCGACACCGCTAATCACCACCATTGTAGGGGGGCTCGTCCTCGCCTTTATCTTCGGTATGATCGCCAACAAGCTACGTATTTCTCCTCTGGTGGGTTATTTATTAGCAGGTGTGTTGTCAGGCCCCTTTACACCCGGCTTCGTGGCCGATACCAAACTTGCCCCTGAACTGGCGGAACTCGGCGTAATTTTGCTGATGTTCGGCGTGGGACTGCATTTCTCGCTGAAGGATTTGATGGCGGTAAAGGCCATCGCCATTCCCGGCGCCATCGCACAAATTGCGGTCGCCACGCTGCTGGGTATGGCGCTTTCAGCAGGCTTAGGCTGGCCGCTAATGACCGGCATCGTGTTTGGTCTGTGTCTCTCTACCGCCAGTACCGTGGTGCTGCTGCGCGCGCTTGAGGAGAGGCAGCTGGTCGACAGCCAGCGTGGGCAAATTGCCATTGGCTGGCTGATTGTCGAAGATCTGGTGATGGTGCTGACGCTGGTCATGCTGCCTGCGATTGCCAGCATGACCGAGCAAGGCGACGTGGGCTTCGCCACGCTGGCGCTCGATTTAAGTTTGACCATCGGCAAAGTTATCGCCTTTATCGCCGTGATGCTGCTGGTAGGGCGTCGTCTGGTGCCGTGGATTTTAGCCCGCAGCGCTGCCACCGGCTCTCGCGAACTGTTTACCCTGTCGGTGTTGGCGCTGGCGCTGGGCATTGCCTTTGGCGCGGTCGAGCTGTTCGACGTCTCCTTCGCCCTCGGCGCCTTCTTCGCCGGTATGGTGCTCAACGAATCTGAACTCAGCCATCGCGCCGCACACGATACGCTACCGCTGCGCGATGCATTCGCGGTGCTGTTCTTTGTGTCCGTCGGGATGTTGTTCGACCCGATGGTACTTATCGAGCAGCCGCTGGCGGTGCTTGGCACGCTGGCGATTATCATCTTTGGTAAGTCGGTCGCCGCGTTTGCGCTGGTTCGCCTGTTCGGGCATTCGCAGCGCACCGCGTTGACCATCGCCGCAAGCCTGGCACAGATTGGTGAATTCGCATTCATTCTTGCCGGCCTCGGAATGGCGCTGGGGCTGCTGCCACAGGCCGGACAGAATCTGGTGCTGGCGGGTGCGATCCTGTCGATTATGCTCAACCCTGTGCTGTTTGCGGTGCTGGAAAAATACCTCGATAAAACCGAAACCCTCGACGAGCAGACCCTCGAAGAAGCGATTGAGGATGAAAAACAGATCCCGGTGGATATCTGTAATCATGCGCTGCTGGTTGGCTTTGGCCGCGTCGGCAGCCTGCTGGGCGAGAAGCTGATGGCCCAGGGCATTCCACTGGTGGTGATTGAAACATCACGCACTCGTGTCGATGAGCTGCGCGAGCGCGGCATTCGGGCGGTGCTCGGCAATGCGGCGAGTGAAGAGATTATGAATCTGGCGCATCTTGATTGTGCACGTTGGCTATTGCTGACGATTCCAAATGGCTACGAGGCGGGCGAGATTGTCGCGTCGGCCAGAGAGAAATGCCCGACCGTGGAGATTATTGCCCGCGCGCATTACGACGATGAGGTGGATTACATCACTGAGCGTGGCGCGAATAAGGTCGTGATGGGCGAACGTGAGATTGCCAATACGATGTTGAGGCTGCTGGAGAAACCGGCGGTGGGTGAAGTCGTAACAGAATAAGGCTCTATAGACACGGTCAGCACAGCGCCACCGGCTGTCTAACGTAAATGCCCGACGGCGCGTTGCCTGTCGGGCCTGCACAACCAACATCGCTTACCGATCCCAGTAAGACTCTTCCAGGCTGTCTTCCCGCTCCGGCAAACCGCGCGTCAGGCGTGGAGAATGCTGATTAAGCACCTGATAACTCACGCGGTTAGCGTATTTACACACCTGTGCCAGCGAGGAATAGGTCAGCCACGTGAACGCGTGCTTACTGGAGTTCGGTACGTTGCTGCGGTGGAAATTATTCGCAGTGATGTCATGCAGCAGCGCCGCCAGCGCACCATCGCCTGCGCCGTTGGTGTTCATGATTTTCTCCGGGCCGCCCATGTACGGGGCGATGTGGGAGTAAATACGCAGCGGCTGCTGACAATCTTTGTGACGCATCGGCCGGCTGAATTCATACTGGTTAAATTCGGCAATCGCCCCCGGCAGCAGCGGATGCTGCGTCAGACGCTTTTTCTCTTCTTCGGTGAAGCCCGCCATATACAGCCCAACCGGGCCTGCGGTGCAGAGCACTAAATCGACCCAATCCAGCGCTTTGTCAGACGCCAGCAGCGGGTCAGCAATGCCAGTCAACGCTTCGGCCTCTTCTTCGTTCATCGCCAGAATAGAGACGTTTTCTTTGAGGAACGACTGCCACCAGGCCGGATCGTCCGCAATGACGTATTTGGTTCCCAGCGTCAGTACCACCGGCACGTCATGCTTTTTGGCGTATTCGACCGCCTTCATGGTCGCGTCACGCATCGGCTCGCCGGGCTTGCAGCGTACCAGATATGACGTCAGCACCAGCGCCGACGCGCCCGCAATCACATCTTCAGGAATGCTCTCTGCATGCAGTTGGTTCATGTGGCCAGGGCTAATCGCAAAGGTGCGCTCGCCGCTGTCGCTGATAAGCGTGAAGCAGCGACCGATTGGGCCTTCTACGCCCTGCAAGTAGTTGAGGTCGGTGCGGCTGGAGGTGTTGCAGAGATAGCGATAGGCGTAGCCGCCGATTTCGATGTTGCTGCACATCACGCCGAGCAGGACCGAGCGGTCGTCCGCCAGCACCGAGTAGTTGTGCATGGTATTGCCAATGGTGCCACCGGCAAACTGATGGGTAATCAAACCCTTACTCACCAGTTCCTGATAAAGCGCTTCCGCCACATCGTCTTCAATCACCAGCGAATGTCCGCTACTCAGGCCGTAACGGGCGACAAACCCGTCATCCACTTTGGCTTCAATATCTACCAGCGTCTGATCGATACCGACCACCCATGAGGCACTGTTTTCAGTTTCAGGCTGGATCTGCTGCAACAGCGGATCGCGGGCGTTTACGGGGAAGTAATGTTTGGATTTGCGTTTACCGGGAAATTTCATGAGATGTGGTCAGGTGGCTATGAATAAGCGGAGAATAGTAGCATATTCTCCACCCGTTCGCTGTCCTGACTGCGGGTCTAGCGGTATGGCGCGGTCAGATTGACCATCATCTCAATGTGTTCAGCCGAAGCATTTAGCGCAGGAATGTATTCATACTTTTTGCCACCGGCTTCCAGGAAGAACTCTTTGTTCTGCACTGCGATTTCCTCCAGCGTTTCCAGACAATCTGCCGAAAAGCCCGGGCACATCACCTGCACATGCTGCACGCCTTTCTCGCCGAGCATTTTCAGCGTTGCGTCAGTGTATGGCGTTAGCCATTGTTCGCGGCCAAAACGCGACTGATAGGTCATCATCACTTTGTCAGGTGAAATGTCGAGGGCGGAAGCCAGCTCGCGGGTGGTATCACGACAGCGCTGCGGATAGTCATCGCCTTCGTCAGCGTAGCGCTGTGGAATACCGTGATAGGACAGCAGCAGTACGTCGGGCTCGCCGTGTTCGGCAAACGAGGCTTTTGCACTGCTGACCAGCGCCTGGATGTAGTCATCATCGTCGGCGTAATCACGAATAAACGAGACGCCGGGAATATGACGTTTGGTGGCTAAAATTCGGGCCAGTTCATCCCACACCGCCGCGGCGGTCGAACAGGAATACTGTGGATACAGCGGCAGGACGACTATGTGATCGACGTTATGGGTCAACAGCTCTTCCACCGCGCTTGCCAGCGATGGCGAGCCGTAGCTCATGCCAAGCACGACTGGCGTGTCCGGTAAACGCTTAGCCAGCGCCTGCTGCTGCTGACGGCTGTACACCATCAACGGCGAGCCTTCGTCCATCCACACGGACTGATAGAGTTTCGCTACACGCGGTGAGCGCAGCGGCAAAATCACGCCACGCAGAATCGGCCACCACAGGGCACGCGGAGTATCGACGACGCGTGAGTCGCTGAGGAACTGGCGCAGATAGCGTTTAACCGCTTGCGGGGTGGGTGCATCGGGCGTGCCGAGGTTAGCTAACAGAATGCCGGTTTTCGTCTGACGCATTGCCGCCTCTTAGTCGTTAAATGGCTGATAATTGTAGCCGAAACGGCACAGAGAAGTATCTATTGGTGTGAAAGGTGAGATGAGAAATTTTCTCACCCGGGAGCCAGGTGAGAAACATGCCGCCATTCAGGCTGCATCCTGGTGGGCTACGCTCGCTCACCCCAGTCAAATCGTTATCGATGCTCCTGGGGATTCACGTGCTTGCCGCCTCGGTGCAGCCAGAAGGATCTCGTGTTTTAAACGAGATTAGCCGAGGATTTTAGCCAGTTCAGCGCGAACGTCAGCCACGGCTTGGGTGCCGTCAACTTTGGCATACTTGGTGTTGCCAGCCTGCGCTTCTTTGGAGTAGTAGCCGATCAGCGGCGCAGTCATCTGATGGTATTCCACCAGGCGCTTACGCACGGTTTCTTCCTGATCGTCTTTGCGGGTGGTCAGCTCTTCGCCGGTCACGTCGTCTTTCCCTTCCACCTTCGGTGGATTGAATTTGATGTGGTACACACGGCCGGAAGCAGCGTGTACGCGACGACCGATGATGCGGTCAACGATCAGTTCGTCTGGTACCGCAAACTCGAGCACGTAATCCACGTTGATGCCCGCGTCTTTCATCGCATCAGCTTGTGGAATGGTGCGTGGGAAGCCGTCGAGCAGGAAACCGTTACGGCAGTCTTCTTGCGCAATGCGCTCTTTCACCAGGGCGATAACCAGTTCATCAGTCACCAGCTTGCCAGCATCCATGATGTCTTTTGCTTGTTTGCCAAGCTCAGAGCCTGATTTCACTGCGGCACGCAACATGTCTCCAGTGGAGATTTGCGGAATACCGTACTTCTCCATGATGAACTGCGCTTGAGTTCCTTTACCCGCGCCCGGAGCGCCAAGCAGAATAATACGCATTGCGTAATTCCCCATTCGTTTCGATTTTGTGGATAGATTTCTGAGGGGTGACCTTACCATTAAAGCTGTCTTCATCTCAAGAAAGCCAGCCGAGATCCCTCAGTTAACTCCAGGTCCGCCAGCGATTGCCATGATAATCGGCAATCGACTTAAAGGTTACGGTTCCCCCCGACTGCGTCATTAATAAACGCCAGTTACCCCGTCCGTTAGCACCCAATCCTGGAAGATCACAAATGCGATAACCCTCTATTATTTTTCCCGGTATTCGTCCATTTTCCGCATCCTGACGTATTTCACTAATTTTATTCAGTGTGGATTTATAGACGCCATCGTTCCCAAACGTCCGAAGTAATGCCAGCTGCCCTCTAAAATAGGGATCGTCAATCACCGTATAGCGGGTGGCCGATTTACCTTCGCGAGCAACCGCAGGGGGATGGTCGGCGCTGGTGGCTTGCCCTTTTTTCCGACGTTGAGTCATGATCGAACGGGAAGACACCTCAGTGGGAAAAGAAACAGGCTGAGTATCAGGGACGACCGGAAGAGGGTGAGGATTTGAAGGGTACAGAATGACATATTCTCCACAACCACTTCGCAATGCATTCTTCAGCGTCTGCATATCCACTACCCCATTCGTGGGTATAGGGCATGAAACAAAGACAAATACATTATTATTTCCAATAGGTTGAATGAATTGCGTTATATTACCAAAGGGTTTTTTCTGTGCTATTGCCTCAATGCGTCCCCGCATTTCTCTAAACTCAGGATGATTTCTAAAAAATTTAGCAATGAAGTCGTCACGGACTCTGTCTCTTAACGTTCGTGAGATCCGGAGAAAATCATCATTATTCATAAAACTATTCACCGCAACGTACGATGTCCGAAATGATTTGACGGCACCATTACTCAGATCCAGCTTAACTATCCAGCAGTGATGGCAGCAATAGCGCCACTTATTGGGGATCCACAGATAATTATTCCAGGTTGTTTTTATAATCTTAAGTTTTTTTAGTTGTGTCTGAGCCGATTTCACCAGGCTATTCCTGGACAACGTCGCGCCTCCGGTAATGGTCACAAAGATACGCTTTATGTCGATGTTCTGTAATAGTGAGATAAAACTCTCTAACTCAGAGCATTGATCACCCTTACCCTGAATGGACTCTTTTATATAAAAAATACCCCCTCGCTTTGATATTTGGTCATAAACACTAATAATAACATCCTCTTCCGTACCATCGCTAATGCAATACAGGGCCTCTTCTGATGAGCGATCAAATGTACCTCGCAGACCTCCGGGTACAATCAGCGTATTTTCCGGCTGAAACCCTCGCTTCCCCCCCTGAATCGAAGACAGGCCGGAGTAAACATTATTAAAATATCCATTACACCTGACGATAGGTGACGGTAATTGATTGGTTGCGGGCATACAAAATCCTTATGAATAATTGCATCAATGGGAAAATGAAAATACCGCAAGAAAATACCGCAAGAGGAAATTAAAAACTATATTCAGGTTCACAACATATAGACAAGGGAATAATCGCGAGAAATAAAAAAGCCCCGAAATAATTTTCCGGGGCTTTTCATTATTCTTATAATTAATTAGTCAGCAAGGTATTCATTCGTTTGATGAACAGGTTAGGATCTTCCAGGGTGCCACGTTCGGCAAACAGCGCCTGATCCAGCAACAGTTCAACCCATTCGCCAAACTTGCCATCATTCTGCGTATCAGCCGCACGTTTCACCAGCGCATGATCCGGGTTCAGTTCAAAAATGTACTTCACTTCCGGTACGCTCTGCCCCGCCGCCGCGAACAATTTCGCCATCTGGGTGCTCATTTCATCGGCTTCGGTGGTGACAATCGCCGGAGTATCGGTCAGGCGATGAGTCAAACGCACTTCTTTCACGCGCTCGCCCAGCAGGGTTTTCACGCGATCAACAAACGGCTCCAGCGCTTTTTCGGCTTCTTTGGTGCTGTCATCCACGTCATCTGTCAGCTTATCCAGCGACTCATCGGCTTTTGCCACCGACTGGAACGCTTTGCCGTCAAACTCAGTCAGGTAGCTCATCATCCATTCATCGATACGATCGGACAACAGCAGCACTTCGATGCCTTTCTTACGCAGCAGTTCCAGATGCGGGCTACTCTTCGCCGCGGCGTAGCTGTCAGCGGTGATGTAATAAATCTTCTCCTGCCCTTCTTTCATGCGGGAGACGTAATCTTCCAGCGACACGGTCTGCTCGGAAGAATCGGTATGGGTGGACGCAAAGCGCAGCAGTTTTGCGATGGTCTGCTGGTTGGCGTTATCTTCCGCCGGACCTTCTTTCAGCACTAAGCCGAACTGTTTCCAGAAGGTCTGGTATTTTTCCGCGTCGTGTTTCGCCAGTTTTTCAAGCATCTGCAGCGCGCGTTTGCTCAGGGCAGCACGCAGATTACGGGTAACGGTGCTGTCTTGCAGAATTTCACGGGAAACGTTCAGCGGCAGATCGTTAGAATCAATCAGGCCACGGATAAAGCGCAGGTAGTTCGGCATGAACTGCTCGGCTTCGTCCATGATGAACACGCGCTGCACGTACAGTTTCAGACCGTGCTTGTGGTCACGGTTCCACATATCCCACGGTGCCTGAGCCGGAATGTACAGCAGGCTGGTGTATTCCTGTTTACCTTCCACGCGGTTGTGGCTCCAGGCCAGCGGGTCGGTAAAGTCATGGGCGATGTGCTTGTAGAATTCATTGTACTCGTCGTCTTTAATCTCAGACTTGTTGCGAGTCCACAGCGCCTGGGCTTTGTTGATTTTTTCCCATGACACGACAGTTTCGCCGTCAACGTCTTCCGTTTTCTCAATCTCAACCGGCAGTGCGATGTGATCGGAGTATTTGCTGATTATCGAACGTACGCGCCAGTCGTTGAGGAAATCGTCTTCGCCTTCGCGCAGATGCAGCGTGATTTCGGTGCCGCGATCGGCTTTGGTGATGTCGGCAACGGTGTATTCACCTTCGCCTTCGGACTCCCAGAACACGCCGTTCTCGGCGCTGTCGCCTGCCGCACGGGTGCGCACTGTGACTTTATCCGCCACGATGAATGCCGAGTAGAAGCCGACACCGAACTGACCGATCAGCTGGCTGTCTTTCGCCTGGTCGGAGCCCATGGATTGTAGGAAGGCTTTGGTGCCGGATTTCGCGATAGTACCGAGATGATCGACCACGTCGTCGCGGTTCATGCCAATACCGTTATCGGCGATGGTCAAGGTGCGTTTTTCCTGATCAAACGAAACGCGCACGCGCAGTTCGCCGTCACCTTCATACAGAGAGGCGTCAGACAGCGCGCGGAAACGCAGCTTATCCGCCGCATCGGAGGCGTTGGAAATCAGCTCGCGCAGGAAAATTTCTTTATTGGAGTAGAGCGAGTGGATCATCAGGTGCAGAAGCTGTTTTACTTCTGACTGGAAACCGCGAGTTTCTTGTCCTTTCATCGGAAAATTCCTCAATGCCAATTAAATAGAATAAAAAAGCGTTGAGTGGGAGATGGGGCTCAGAGAGGAACTTTTCAAGCGGGAGAACGCGATTGTCCTCCCGATTGGTTAAAAACGAATCTTGTGGCGACCTGCAAGGGAGTGCGACAGCGTGGTGCCATCAACCATTTCCAGTTCACCGCCGACCGGTACGCCGTGCGCAATGCGACTGGCTTCTACGCCATATTGCCCGCAGAGTTCAGCGATGTAGTTGGCGGTCGCCTCCCCTTCCACCGTGGGGTTCGTGGCGAGGATCACTTCTTTCATCTGTTCGCTGCTCAAACGCGCTTCGAGCCTGTCGAGGCCGATGTCGTCCGGTCCGATGCCGTCGAGCGGTGACAAATGGCCCATCAGCACGAAGTAACGCCCGGAAAACTGCCCGGTTTGTTCGATGGCGTAGATGTCTGCTGGACTCTCGACCACGCAAAGCTGACCGTTTTCCTGACGACGCGGGTTCGAGCAAATGTTACACACGTCCTGCTCGGTGAAGGTCCGGCAATCAGCACAGTGGCCAATTTCAGACATTGCCCGAGTCAGCGCCTGCGCCAGGCGCATTCCACCGCTACGATCGCGTTGCAACAAGGTAAACGCCATGCGTTGGGCAGACTTCGGACCCACGCCAGGCAGGCAGCGGAGGGATTCCATAAGGGCGGTAAGTAAAGGACTGGTTTGCATCGCTCAGACTTCTAAAAAAAGAGTGGGCCATAGCCTAACATTAGCCCCAGCGACGGGTATAGAAAAAGATACGTCTCTGCGCGAGCGATCGCGCAGAGACGATGACTCAGGCGCGCTGCGAATCCAGTGTTTCCTGATTCGTTACCACGTCCTGTGCCTTCTGATAGCTTTCCATCAGCAGTGGATATTCCGTGAATACGCCCGACCACAGGTTGGCCCATTCCATCGCATCATCACGGTTCCAGGTGTGCTGAATTTCCGCCGTCACCGCTGCCATATCCAGCGGAACCACGCCTGCCTGCACCACACGTGCGAGGCTGATTTCCTGGGCCATTTTGGAATACGTCCCGGACGCATCAATTACCGCGAAGACTTTAAAGCCATCTGCCACCGCGCTGATAGCCGGGAAAGCCATGCATACGCTGGTGACGGTCCCGGCGATAATCAGGGTGCTACGCCCGGTCGCTTTCACCGCCGCCACAAACTCTGGATTATCCCAGGCGTTGATTTCACCTTTACGCGGCACGTACTGCGCATGCGGCGCATACTTGTGGATCTCTGGGATCAGTGGCCCGTTCGGTCCTTGCGGCACGGATGCGGTGGTGATGACCGGAATGTTCGCCAGGGTCGCCATTTTGGCGAGCACCGTGGCATGGGTGCGCAGCGTGGTCATCGGCATGTCGTGGACCAACTGGAACAGGCCACTCTGGTGGTCGATCAACAGCAGCACCGCGTCGTTCGGGTCGATCATTGGCTTTTGGCCGTTAAAATTTGCAGGGGTCATGATTGTGTTCTCCAGCTGATTTAAAATGAACGGCTACCGGGCCGGTAGCCGTTATCGTTTACTGCTCGGCCTGCTGGCCGAATCGTCCTTGGTTGAAGTCGTCGATAGCCTGGTTGATTTCTTCACGGGTGTTCATCACAAACGGCCCATAGCCAACCACTGGCTCATTCAGCGGTTCGCCGCTAAGCAGCAGCACCGTAGCCTCGTTGTTGGCTTCAAGCGTTACGCTTTCGCCTTTCGCATCCAGTACGACCAACTGCGCTTCCCTCGCAATTTCCTGTCCATTGACCTGTACCGTGCCTTTCAGCACTACCAATGCGGTGTTCCAGCCATCTGGCAGAGTCAGCGTAGTCGTGCTGTGGGCGTTGAGGCGCAAATCAAGAATGCGCATCGGCGAGAACGTTTTCGCCGGGCCTTTATGGCCGTCCAGTTCACCGGCAATCACTCGCGCCAGACCGGTATTATCCGGCAACGCCACCTGCGGGATATCGCCGTCAGTTATCGACTGATACGCCGCAGGCGTGGATTTATCCTTCGCAGGCAGGTTCACCCACAGCTGGACCATTTCCAGTGCACCGCCCTTCTCACTGAAGGCCGGAGAGTGAAACTCTTCATGCAAAATGCCGCTCCCGGCGGTCATCCATTGCACGTCGCCAGGGCCAATCACCCCACCGCTGCCGGTGGAATCGCGGTGCGCCACTTCGCCTTTGTAGACAATAGTGACTGTTTCAAAACCGCGGTGCGGATGCACATCTACGCCACGCTGGCCTTTGTTACTCGGTTTAAAATCTGCCGGGCCCGCGTAATCCAGCAGCAGGAACGGGCTAAGCTGTTTGGCAAATTTTGCGTAGGAGAACAGGGAACGCACCGGGAACCCATCGCCCACCCAGTGGGACTGCGGGGCTGAGTACACACCTAAAATTGATTTCATCGTTAGCTCCATTGCGTTTGTTGCGATGTGATAAAGCTTACTCACAAGACAGTGACTGCGGTAGACTGAAAAAATGAACTCAGCGTTCCATATACAGGACAATGAAAATGCAGGACCTCAACGATCTGTGGTATTTCGTGCAGGTAGTGGATAACGGTGGGTTTTCCCCGGCCAGTCGAGTGATTGGCATTCCAAAATCACGCCTGAGCCGCCGGATTGCGCTGCTGGAAGAGCGGCTGGAAACACGGCTTATCCAGCGCTCAACGCGCAGTTTTACGGTGACCGAAGCCGGGCAGATTTTCTATCGCCATTGCAAAGCGATGATGATTGAGGCCGAAGCGGCGCAGGAGGCGATTGATTCGCTGCGCACCGAACCTCGCGGCGTTATTCGTCTGGCCTGCCCGATTACGTTATTGCACGTGCATATCGGTGAAATGCTAGCGCAGTTTATGGCGCGTTACCCCCACGTCACGGTGCAGCTGGAAGAGACCAACCGTCAAGTAGATGTGCTGAACGAAAACGTCGATATTGCCATTCGCGTGCGTCCGCTTCCGCTGGAAGACAGCGATCTGGTGATGCGTAAGCTGGCCGACAGAAGTATGTGTCTGGTGGCAAGCCCGGCGCTGGTTACTCAGTTTGGTGCACCGGCATCGCCCGCCGATCTCCAGCCCTGGCCGAGCCTCGCCTTAAGCAAGCCGCAGCAGGTTTATCGCTGGTGTTTGTACGGGCCGGATAACCAGGACGTCACCCTGCACCACACACCACGGTTTATCACTACCGATATGATTGCGCTACGCAGTGCGGCGCTGGCCGGAGTCGGCATTGTGCAGCTGCCACGGTTGATGCTAAAAGAGCAGATTGCGGCAGGAACGCTGGTGCTTCTGTTGCCAGAGTGGCGAACCCGACGTGAAATTATTCACGCGGTCTTTCCTTCGCGACGAGGGCAGCTTCCGGCAGTGCGGGCGTTAATTGATTTTCTGGCTGAGTGTTACGCGGGGTTTAACGAGGAGTAGCTAAAAAAGAACACCCTCTCCGGGGAGAGGGTGTGGATGACATTAGAACGGCATTTTAAAGCCTGGTGGCAGCTGCATTCCTGAGGAAACACCGGCCATTTTCTCTTTCTGGGTTTCTTCGATGCGGCGTGCTGCGTCATTGAACGCGGCAGCCACCAAATCTTCCAGCATGTCTTTGTCATCTTCGAACAGACTTGGGTCGATCTCAACGCGACGGCAGTTATGCGCACCGTTGATGGTGACCTTTACCAGGCCCGCACCAGACTCACCGGTCACTTCCAGTTGAGCGATTTCTTCCTGCGCTTTCTGCATTTTTTCTTGCATCTGCTGGGCCTGTTTCATCAGGTTACCCAGACCGCCTTTTCCACCAAACATAGGCTTATCTCTCAGTCAGTCATGTTAAAGGTAAAACCGTAAGCCGGGCTTACAGTCAAATGGGTCGAATACTGTCTTCATCCAGATCCGCATCGAAGAAACGACGCAGGGTCTGAATGTTGTTATCGGCAACAATTGCCTCACGTGCCTGCGCGAGCTTTTCTTCGTAAATGGCCTGACGCCACTCCAGCGGCGTACGCACCGCGGGATTATCATCTTCAACGATGGTCAGTTCAACCGGTGCGCCGGTTAATTCGCTCATCGCTTCAGTCAGAACTTTGAGCGCCCCGCCGTTATTCAGATGACGCTGGGACGGACGCAGGTGCAGGCAGACGCTGTTCCCGCTCTGCTCTTTCCATGCATTAAGCGCAACTTGTTCTACCAGTTTAGGCAATTTAAGGTGGCTTACTTCTGCCGCCCAGCCGTCGCGCTCCACGGCTTCGACCGCAAGTTTCGCGGCGAGCTCTGGCGTTTTCTCATGCTCCAGCGCTTTCTTCAGCGCCTTCGGCGTGGCGACCTCTTCCTTCACCACTTCGGTGATAGTGGTCGCTTTCCAGCGGTATGCTTCTTTTTTCTGCGGACGCTGTTCTTCCAACGCCGTCGAAGATGGGCGCGCCTGCACGCGTTCCGTGACCGAGGCCAGTCTCTCCAGCGCAGCATTGTTCACCGGCCGCGCGCGTAATGCGGCTGCCGGTTCACTCTTTTTTGCTTTGGGTGCTCCCTGAGCGCGTTGCAATTGGCTGCGGGCCGCCAGCACCTGGCTGGTAGAATCCGGTAGCGTTTCGCTTTGATACGCAGGCGCGGCTGGCGCTTGCTGGGGCGCGACTTGCGTCGGGTGCATCACCGCTGTTGGCGCGACGGGGGCAAAAGACTGCGGCTGAACTTCCGGCTCCGGCAACGGCTTGCACGGATGGAACGCCAGCGCACGCAGCAGGGTCATTTCGACACCCATCCGGCGGTCCGGCGCATACGGCAGCTCTTTGCGGCCGATCAGCAGCGTCTGGTAATACAGTTGAATATCTGCGGGCGGCACGGTTCGCGCCAGCTCGCGCATCCGGTGCTCTACTGAAGCCATGTCGCTGCCGAGGGCCGACGGCGAAAGCTGTACCATCGCAATGCGGTGCAGCAGGCTTTGCATTTCGACCAGCAGCGCTTCCCATTCGATACCACGAGACGCGGCCTCGTGGATAAGTGCCATTACCTGCTCGCCGTTGGCACCGACCAGCGCTTCAATCAGTGACAGCGCCTGATCGTCGTCGAGCGTGCCGAGCATGGTGCTTACGCTGGCAGCGGTCAGCTGTCCGTCACCGCTGGCAATTGCCTGATCGGTGAGGCTCAGCGCGTCACGCAGGCTGCCATCGGCCGCACGGGCCAACAGCTGCAAAGCGCGCGTTTCGGAAACAATTTTCTCTTCGCCGAGAATATGTTCCAACTGATGACGAATTTGATCGACGTCGAGCGCCTTCAGATGGAATTGCAGGCAGCGGGAAAGGATCGTCACCGGCAGCTTCTGCGGATCGGTAGTCGCCAGCAGGAATTTTACGTGCGATGGCGGCTCTTCCAGCGTTTTTAACAGCGCATTAAAGCTGTGACGCGAAAGCATGTGCACTTCATCGATCAGATAGACCTTGAAGCGACCGCGGGCCGGAGCGTACTGCACGTTGTCCAGCAGGTCACGGGTATCTTCGACTTTGGTGCGCGAGGCGGCATCGATCTCAATCAGATCGACAAAACGACCCTGCTCGATTTCACGGCAGTTATCACAGACACCACACGGCGTGGCGGTGATACCGCTTTCGCAGTTCAGTCCTTTCGCCAGCAGGCGGGCAATAGAGGTTTTCCCTACGCCGCGGGTTCCGGAAAACAGATACGCATGGTGGATACGACCGGACGCCAGGCCGTTCGCCAGTGCGGTCAGCACATGTTCCTGGCCGACAACGTCAGCGAAGGTTTGTGGTCGCCATTTTCGGGCTAAGACCTGATAACTCATTGGCAGGCTCTGCAACGCTGGAAGGTGGAATACTGGGGGGTAATGCTAACACAACCTCACCCTTTGGGCGAGGTTGTGGCATACGGGATCAATGCCCTGGGAACGGAACTAAGCTGTAGCAGTTGATACCCTGTTTTTCCAGACGCTGTTCGCCGCCCAGATCGAACAGATTGATGATGAACGCCGCGTCGGTCACTTCACCACCCAGACGGCGGATCAGCTTCACGGTCGCTTCGATGGTACCGCCGGTTGCCAGCAGATCGTCCACCACCAGCACTTTGTCGCCTGGCTGGATAGCATCGATGTGGATTTCCAGCTGATCGGTGCCGTATTCCAGCTCGTAGCTTTCAGCGATAGTTTCACGCGGCAGTTTGCCCGGCTTACGTACCGGTACAAAGCCTACGCCCAACGCCAGCGCGACCGGAGCACCAAACAGGAAGCCGCGCGCCTCGGTACCCACCACTTTGGTGATACCCATGTTTTTAAAACGCTCGGTCAGCAGTTCAATGCTGAGCACATAGGCTTTCGGGTCTTCCAGCAAACTGGTGACATCGCGGAAAAGAATGCCAGGTTTCGGATAGTCCTGGATGCTTTTGATGCTGTTCTTCAGAAATTCAAGCTGCTGTGCAGTTGCGGTCATAGGTGTATGCCTGATTAAAACGGTGTTACTCACAAGGCGCCGTTTCTGCGGTATCAAGTTACACTTGATTAACTTTTAACCCGCTGGGCCCGTGCTCGAAAACGCCAGAATGTACTGGCAGTCAAACAGAAATGCAATAACCATTACCAGCATTATTATTTTTGTTGTTTTGCATCAACCACTGGAATACGCCACAAGAAAATCAGCAGACAGGCGAGGATCCCCAGCAGCAAAAATCGCACCCACAGAATTTTCACCAGCCACAGGGAAAATGCGAAGGTCACAAGCGTGAACACAATGGCGCGCGATTTTGCCCCTGGCGGCATCGCTTTATATTGCTGCCAGTGGCGCAGATAGCCGCCAAACCAAGAGCGATACAGCAGCCAGTCGTGAAAGCGCGGAGATGAACGCGCAAAGCACCAGGCCGCCAGCAGGATGAAAGGCGTAGTCGGCAGGAGCGGTAAAAACACGCCCAGGGTGCCTAGTACTACCGCCAGCCAGCCAATGATGTTTAGAATGGTCCGTTTCATAACGGCAAATGTAGCACAGGCCACCGTCCTTACGAGGGAGAACAACATGAAAACTGACCTGTTACTGCAATCGCTGGATGCGCAACTATCGCGGCTCGAAACCGAGGTCGCCCCGATGGCGTTTCATGCCACCATTGGCGCCCGCTTCGACCGCCAGCTTTTTCGCACCCGCAGTTCATTCTTACAGGCCTGCGTGGAAGAGGCGCGAGGCAATTTGAAAGCGTTGCACCTGGCTGTTGAAAAGCAGCAGTTTGAGCAGGTGCAGTGGCTGGCGGAACATTTGGTTTCCCAGTTGGAGGCCATCGCCCGAGAAAGTGCAGCCTGGCAGCTGCGCGGGTGGGACAATGGCTCCCCGGCGTTGACGCGCTGGCAACGTAAGCGGCTTCAGCATCAGGAATTTGAGCGCCGCCTGCTGGAGATGACGCAGCAACGACGCCAGCAGTTAGCGCAGGCCACGACGCTTGCGGATCAGCAACGGCTTACCAGGGAAGTTGAGGCGTTTAGCGCCCGGCTGGCACGCTGTCGCGGCGCGCTGGAGAATATTGAAAACGTACTGGCGCGCATGACGCGCTAACAGGAGAACGTATGTCGCTGGAGAATGCCCCGGACGATGTAAAACTGGCGGTAGATTTGATTATGCTGCTGGAGGAACACGCGATTGCACCTGAGGTTGTGCTTCGCGCGCTGGAGATAGTGAAGAAAGATTTTGAGCGGAAAGTTGAGGAGGGTAACGGTACCCCCTAACCCTCTGAGCAAAAGGGCAAAGGGATATAAACCGTGCCGGTCGGCCCGCTCTCCCTTTTAGGGAGAGGGCTGGGGTGAGGGTCAACCCCAATCACGCACCCTCAGGTGTCGGATCGTCCCCTTTCACTTCGCGCTTCACTTCCGTTACTTGATCACCCATTTTGTTGCTCAGATGCACTTCCAGTTGGTTAAACGCGATGTTAATTCCATTCTCACGACACAGACGGTCGATGGTGCGGTTCAGCTCGTCCACTGTGTAGCTGCGATCGCGTAATTCGCGCACGTACAGACGCAGTTCGTGATCCAGCGTGCTCGGGCCGAAATTCGTGAAGAACACCGACGGCTCCGGATCGTGCATAACTTTCGGATGTTCCATCGCCGCTTGCAGCAGCACTTCTTTGACCTTATCCAGATCAGAACCGTAGGCCACACCCAGGCGGATCACCACACGAGTGATGGTATCGCTCAGCGACCAGTTAATGAGACGCTCGGTTACGAAGGCTTTATTCGGGATGATCACTTCTTTGCGGTCGAAGTCGGTGATGGTGGTAGCGCGGATACGAATCTTGCTGACCGAGCCCGAGAACGTCCCGATGGTCACCGTATCGCCGATGCGTACCGGACGTTCAAACAGGATGATCAAACCGGATACAAAATTACCGAAAATTTCCTGTAAGCCGAAACCAAGACCGACCGACAGCGCGGCGGCGAGCCATTGCAGTTTATCCCACGACACGCCGAGCGAGCCGAAAACTGTCATTGCGCCCGCGCCGATAATCACATAATTCAAAATCGTCGTGATGGCGTAAGAGGCCCCCTGGCGCATGTTCAGACGCGAGAGCACCAGCACTTCCAGCAGGCCTGGTAAGTTACGGATTAACGCCCAGGCGACGCCAAAGGAAATCAGCGCAAACAGCAGGCTACCGAGCGTGACATTACGTAGCACTTCGGCCCCGGCTTCGGTCACGTTGTAATGCCACAATGTGATGCTGTCGAGATAGGCGAATACGGTAATTAAGTCTGACCAAATGGCCCAGAAGATCACGCCAAACAGCGCCGTCATCACCAGTACGGTAATTCGCAACGTCTGCTGGTTAACGTCTGCCAGCGCGATGGTCGGTTCTTCCAGCGGCTCTGCCCCTTCTGCGCCCTCTTTCACAATATGCTGACGACGCGCCAGCGCACGACGGTAGGCAATTCGGCGAGCGGCAACGCTCAGGCCACGCAGAACGGTCTGGTAAATCAGGTTCCACAGAATGACCAGATAAACGGTTTCAATCCAACGGCCGGCCAGGCGCAGCGTGGTGTAGAAATACCCAGTGGCAGTCAGCACCATCAGCGCAACTGGCACAATCGCCAGCGTGGTAATGGTTATCAGGCGCAGGCTATGGGACTCTTTATCACGCCAGCTGTCGCGGCACATCGGCCAGACAAGCACGGTTACCAGCATCAGGTTGAGGAAAATCGCAAACTGGCCAAGCACGTCATCCATCAGGTGCAGCGGCGAGAGCTCCGCCTCAACAGACCAGAAGTGCAGCGGAAGCAGCGCCAGGCTGATGCGTACAATCTGGCGACGCCAGTGGCTGGTAATCTGCGGCTGCATGTTGAAATGCATCACCGCCACGCCATTTTTTTCGAGCACTTTCCAGCACATGCCAAAAATCAGCCAGAACAGCGCCAGTTTTTTACTGAATGCCCACAGCAGGTCGCTGATGTTGAGCTGCATGGTTAGCAGGATCAGGCCCACCGCCAGGATTAACATCACCCCCGGCAGGGTGCGAATAAGATCGATCAACAGTGCTTTCGGGGTATTGAGCTGGCTGTCGTTCCGCAACTGCCCTACTTCCGAGGCCAGCTTTTGTTGATAGTTACGCAGCCATTTCATACGCCAGCGGATAAGCCCGGCGATCAGCAACAGCGGCAATCCGGCGAGGAAGGCAACGAACACCGACGGCCAGGCCTTTTCCCAGTTGACGGTGACGTCCATTTTGCTGAACTGATCTTTCAGCGCCGATGGGAAGGATTTAATCCAATCCCAGTCCATCGGTTTGTTGCTGTTCACCCAGAAAATTTGCTGGGTAAGAATGGAGCGCAGGCTTTTCGAGACGCTCATCAACTGCTGCTGGTTTACCTGCAGGTTGATAGCCATCATCAGCTGGTTGCCGAGCTGCTTGTTCATCTGGTCGAGCAATTCACGACGCATGTCGACCACCTGCGTCAGCGCATCGGTCACTTCGTCGGTGACGTCGGTTTTGTGCCCCTCTTCCAGCTTTGCAACGAAATCGTCGCTCTGGAACAACGCATCGCGCTGCTGATTCACTTCAAACTGCTCAAGACGCAGGTCCGCAATGCGGTTGGTCATGTCTTCCAGTTCATCCGCCGATGGCAGCGTCTGCTGTTCTTGATAGAGAATCCGCGACAGCAGCAGGCTGCCCTTGAGCATCGAAATCTGTTCTTTGATGTTGCGTTCAGACTGCAGCGCGCGGTCGAGCCAGGTTTTGACCCGAATATTTTGCTGCACCAGCTGGTTGCCGGTCTCTGTCGCTTTAATCAAACGTTCGCTCAGCTGATGGTTAATATCAAGTTCCTGTTTGACCAACGGATTTGCCTGAATGCGTTCGGCATCGTCAGGCGAGACCGCTTCCTGCGCCGTTTTCTCGGTCAGGGTCAGACGTTTGCTGTTTACCGCCTCCTGTAATAGCAGGAGCTGATGCTGAAGTCGGTTGCTGTTGGCAGTCACGTAATCGCGCTGTTTCTGCAACGTGTCCTGCAACACGGTGTTGCCCGAGAGGCTTTTACGCTGCTGATCGAGTTCGGCATTGAGCAACGCCTGCTGCACTACCAGCATGGTTTGTTGAGTCGGACGCAGCGCGTCTTCACCCACGGTGGTGCCATTCAGGCGATTACGAATTTGCTGCAGCTGCTGGGACGCGTTGTACATAGCGTTCTGCACGCGTTCGGGCTGCGTTTGCAGGGACACCAGTTGGCTGTTGTAGGTGGCGAGATCGTTCTGGGCATTTTGCAGTTGATCGAGTAATTCAGTGACCCGCGCTTCCAGCTGACGCATCGAAAGCTGATTCAGGTTTTTGCGGGTTTCGTCGTCGTTGTCGACGTCGGATAGCGCATTGAGGCTGTCGGTGGCCTGGCGCATTTTGGCCGGGGCCTGGTCTATCTGCTGTTTAAGCTGCGCGGTTTCATCTTTGACGCGGTCGATTTTATCGAGCAATTGCAGGGTGTCCGACAGGTCCTGCTCAACGAGCTTATCCTGCGGAGTGAGTTCTTTTTTCTTACTCAGCGCGGTGAGCTGCTTTTGCACGTCGCCCCGTTCAGGCAGATCGTTATTGCTTTGCGCGCGAGCCTGAGAAATGCCAAAGGCACCGAAGAAAAAGGTCAGAGCGATGATGAGCGCGAAAAATGATTTTTGCCAGAAATTGTTGTGCAGCATAGTGTCAGCATGAATGAGTTCAGGGCCGGAGACGCCGGGAGCAATTGCCAGCGAAGAATAGCATTTCCCCCGTTCGCCGAATAGCAGTCAGTATCAGGAAAATTCCGGGTATATTCCCTGTTGCCCATTCATTGCGACGGGGCGGCCCGCAGCGTCGGACAAAGCTGGTACATTTCCAGCAAAATAGCGATGTAATCGCGGGCTTCTTTTTTCAGGTCAAACGTGTCGGGGGAAAATAACCAATTTTCAACAATCCCGGAAATATAGCTGCGCATCAAAATGGCGGCACGTCGGGTGAGTAAATCTGCCGGAAGTTGTCCGGAGAGAGTACATTCACGCAAGGCCTGTTCTACCCGATCATAACTTTCAAGGCAAAGGTCGCGCTGAACCTGCTGCACAACAGCCATTTCGCCAACAAATTCACACTTATGGAAGATTATCTCCATCAATAAGCGCCGACGCTCTACGACCACCGTCGCTTCCAGGATATAGACTAGTATTTCCCTGAGCACTGAGAGTGGATCGCCGGGGAATTTTGCCTGATACTCAGTCTCAAGACTGCCGATACTGAATTCAGAAAGCTGCCAGATTTCGCTAAATAAATCTGATTTGTTCTTAAAATGCCAGTAAATTGCTCCGCGGGTTACACCAGCCGCTTTTGCAATCTCGGCCAACGAGGTGGATGATACTCCTCGTTGGGAAAACAACCGCAGGGCCACATCGAGAATGTGATGCCGTGTTTCCAGGGCCTGTTGTTTGGTTTTTCGTGCCATAGGTTGGTGAATTTACAGAGGTTAGATTTACATACATTTGTGAATGTATGTACCATAGCACGACCATAATATAAAGCAGCAATGGGTTTGTGGACATTTGATCCATTGATCAATTTGAAATCGGACACTCGAGGTTTACATATGAACAAAAACAGAGGGTTAACGCCTCTGGCGGTCGTTCTGATGCTTTCAGGCAGCATAGCGCTTACAGGATGTGACGATAAACAGGCTCAACAGGGAGCGGCGCATGCGCCAGAAGTTGGTGTCGTAACGCTTAAAACCGAACCTCTCCAAATCACGACTGAATTACCTGGCCGCACCAGTGCTTTCCGTATCGCAGAAGTTCGTCCTCAGGTGAGTGGCATTATCCTGAAACGCAACTTTACGGAAGGCGGTGAAATCAAGGCTGGCGAGTCTCTGTATCAGATTGATCCAGCAACGTATCAGGCCGCGTATGACAGCGCAAAAGGCGATCTGGCTAAAGCAGAAGCTGCCGCTAAAATCGCTCAGCTGACGGTTAACCGTTATCAGAAACTGGTCGGTACGCAGTACATCAGTAAGCAGGATTACGACACAGCTCTGGCAGATGCACAGCAGGCTAACGCCTCCGTTGTCGCTGCGAAAGCTGCGGTTGAAAGCGCGCGTATCAATCTGGCTTACACCAAAGTGACTTCTCCAATCAGCGGCCGTATTGGCAAATCTTCCGTTACCGAAGGTGCGCTGGTGCAGAATGGTCAGACTACTGCACTGGCAACCGTGCAGCAGCTTGATCCTATCTATGTGGATGTTACGCAATCCAGTAACGATTTCCTGCGTCTGAAGCAGGAACTGGCGAGTGGCGCGCTGAAGCAAGTTGACGGCAAAGCGAAAGTTGACCTCGTTACTCAGGACGGTATCAAATATTCGCAGAGCGGTACCCTGGAATTCTCTGATGTGACCGTGGATCAGACCACTGGCTCTATCACCCTTCGCGCTGTCTTCCCTAACCCAGACCACTCCCTGCTGCCAGGGATGTTCGTGCGGGCGAAGCTGGAAGAAGGTGTGAACCCAACTGCATTGTTGGTACCACAGCAGGGTATTACTCGTACTCCGCGTGGTGATGCCAGCGCAATGGTTGTTGGTGAAGGCGATAAAGTTGAAGTCCGTCAGCTGACTGCAACTCAGGCAATCGGCGACAAATGGCTGGTTACCGATGGTCTGAAAGCAGGGGATCGCGTCATCATTACCGGTTTGCAAAAAGTGAAACCGGGCGCTCAGGTAAAAGCGCAGGAAGTCACTTCTGACAATCAGCAGCAAACCGCAGGTAATGCTGCGTCAGAACAGCCTAAGTCTTAACTTAAACAGGAGACGTTAAGACATGCCTAATTTCTTTATCGATCGCCCCATTTTCGCATGGGTGATCGCCATTATTATCATGCTGGCTGGGGGACTTGCGATCCTCAAATTGCCGATAGCGCAATATCCAACGATTGCGCCACCGGCAATTGCCATCACGGCGATGTATCCCGGAGCGGATGCTGAAACCGTGCAGAACACCGTGACCCAGGTTATCGAACAGAACATGAACGGTATCGATCACCTGATGTATATGTCTTCAAACGGTGACTCCACGGGTACAGCGACCATTACACTGACGTTTGAATCCGGTACCGATCCGGATATCGCCCAGGTTCAGGTGCAGAACAAACTGCAGCTGGCGATGCCACTTCTGCCGCAGGAAGTTCAGCAGCAAGGTGTGAGCGTTGAAAAAGCGTCAAGTAGCTTCCTGATGGTTGTCGGTGTTATCAACACCAACGGTACCATGACCCAGGACGATATCTCCGACTACGTTGCGGCCAACATGAAGGATCCGATCAGCCGTACTTCCGGCGTCGGTGATGTTCAGCTATTCGGTTCCCAGTACGCAATGCGTATCTGGATGGACCCGAACAAACTGAACAACTTCCAGTTGACGCCGGTTGACGTGATCGCGGCTCTGAAAGCCCAGAACGCCCAGGTTGCAGCCGGTCAGTTAGGCGGTACCCCGCCAGTGAAAGGCCAGCAACTGAACGCGTCAATCATTGCGCAGACACGTCTGACCAATACGGATGAGTTCGGTAAAATTCTGCTGAAAGTGAATTCGGATGGTTCGCAGGTTCGTCTGCGTGATGTAGCGAAAATCGAACTCGGTGGCGAAAACTACGACGTTATCGCGAAGTTTAACGGACAACCTGCATCAGGTCTGGGGATCAAGCTGGCGACTGGTGCTAACGCGCTGAACACCGCCGAGGCTATCCGTGCAGAACTGAAACGCATGGAACCGTTCTTCCCATCAGGTCTGAAAATCGTTTATCCGTACGACACCACCCCATTCGTGAAAATCTCCATTCATGAAGTGGTGAAAACGCTGGTTGAAGCGATCATTCTCGTGTTCCTCGTGATGTATCTGTTCCTGCAGAACTTCCGAGCAACACTGATTCCAACCATCGCCGTGCCGGTCGTATTGCTCGGGACATTTGCGGTACTGTCCATCTTCGGTTACTCGATAAATACCCTGACGATGTTCGGGATGGTACTCGCCATTGGCTTGTTGGTGGATGACGCCATCGTGGTGGTTGAGAACGTCGAACGTGTTATGGCCGAGGAAGGGCTACCACCAAAAGAAGCCACCCGCAAATCCATGGGCCAAATCCAGGGTGCGTTGGTGGGTATCGCGATGGTACTGTCCGCGGTATTTATACCAATGGCATTCTTCGGTGGTTCAACCGGTGCGATTTATCGTCAGTTCTCCATCACCATCGTCTCGGCGATGGCACTGTCGGTTCTCGTGGCCTTGATTCTGACTCCTGCCCTGTGTGCCACCATGCTGAAACCAATTCAGAAAGGTGGCCACGGCGAGCATAAAGGATTCTTCGGCTGGTTTAACCGCATGTTCGATAAGAGCACGCATCATTACACCGACAGCGTAGGCAACATTCTGCGCAGCACTGGTCGTTACTTGCTGCTCTACATCATCATCGTGGTGGGCATGGCCTATCTGTTCGTTCGTCTGCCAAGCTCCTTCTTACCGGATGAAGACCAGGGCGTATTCCTGACCATGGCGCAGCTGCCTGCAGGTGCGACACAGGAACGTACGCAGAAAGTCCTTGATGAGGTGACGGATTACTACCTCAACAAAGAGAAAGATAACGTTGAGTCCGTGTTTGCGGTTAACGGCTTCGGCTTCGCCGGTCGTGGCCAGAATACCGGTATCGCGTTCGTTTCTCTGAAGGACTGGAGTGAACGTCCAGGCGCAGAAAACAAAGTTGAAGCGATTACCGGACGAGCAATGGGTCGTTTCTCGCAGATTAAAGATGCGATGGTGTTCGCCTTTAACCTGCCTGCAATTGTTGAACTGGGTACGGCAACCGGCTTTGACTTCCAGTTGATTGACCAGGCCGGCTTGGGCCACGAAAAACTGACTCAGGCACGTAATCAGCTGTTCGGTGAAGTGGCCAAACATCCTGATGTTCTGGTCGGTGTACGTCCGAACGGACTGGAAGATACGCCGCAGTTCAAAATCGATATCGATCAGGAAAAAGCACAGGCGTTGGGCGTGTCCATTAGCGACATCAACACCACGCTTGGAGCCGCCTGGGGCGGGAGCTACGTGAACGACTTCGTTGACCGTGGCCGCGTTAAGAAGGTGTACCTGATGTCAGAAGCGCCATACCGTATGCTGCCGAACGATATTGGCAACTGGTACGTGCGTGGAAGCAATGGACAAATGGTACCGTTCTCCGCCTTCTCTACCTCGCGTTGGGAATACGGTTCGCCGCGTCTGGAACGCTATAACGGTCTGCCGTCTATGGAAATCCTCGGCCAGGCAGCACCGGGTAAAAGTACCGGTGAAGCCATGTTGTTGATGGAACAGTTGGCGGGCAAATTACCGACCGGCGTGGGTTACGACTGGACCGGGATGTCTTATCAGGAACGTCTGTCTGGTAACCAGGCTCCTGCCCTGTACGCAATCTCACTGATTGTCGTGTTCTTGTGTCTGGCAGCATTGTACGAGAGTTGGTCGATTCCGTTCTCGGTCATGCTGGTGGTACCACTCGGGGTTATAGGCGCACTGTTAGCCGCCACCTTCCGCGGCTTGACCAACGACGTGTACTTCCAGGTAGGCCTGCTGACAACCATTGGCTTGTCGGCGAAGAACGCGATTCTTATCGTGGAATTCGCCAAAGACCTGATGGAGAAAGAAGGTAAAGGCCTGATTGAATCGACGCTCGAAGCGGTCCGTATGCGTCTGCGTCCGATTCTGATGACCTCCCTGGCGTTTATCCTCGGGGTAATGCCGCTGGTTATCAGTACTGGTGCAGGTTCCGGTGCACAGAACGCCGTAGGTACTGGCGTAATGGGTGGGATGGTCACCGCGACTGTTCTGGCTATCTTCTTTGTTCCAGTGTTCTTCGTGGTGGTTCGCCGCCGTTTCAGTAAAAAGAACGAAGATGTTGAACATAGTCATCCGGTAGAACGTCATTAATTACCGTTTTCTGTAATGAAAAAGGGCCGCTTCTGCGGCCCTTCTTTTTTTTGTCTCATAAGATGAATCGCACGTATTGCGCAATAGTTTATTTATCGACAACAATCATCAGGGATATAATCTTAATAATATGGATATTTTCCGCAGGCAATATGCGTAAATTCCGCCTGGCCTTGAGACGATCACTTAAGATTACTCTCAGTTTGATTGCCTTGCACTAAATGGCTATTTGCTAAAACGGGTTTTCATTAAGCATAAGCTAATGAAAAATAAGCGCGTCCATGCCTCTCTTCCGATTACAGCCTTACGTCATAGGTATTAGAAATGTCGTGAAATGTGGATGATGACGCGCTAAATAACGGTAATTGTAATTTTTCGTAATAGCGCGGTGAAATCTTTTTCAGAGTAGATTATAGTTACACTATCAGGTTCACAGCGTATGTTCCGGGTCAGACAGTAGTATCCATCCCACACGGTGTTTGTTGATTAATCATAAGGGGATGCGTTATGGACGAGTACTCGCCAAAAAGACATGATCTCGCACAGCTTAAATTTCTCTGTGAAACGCTGTATCATGACTGTCTCGCTAACCTTGAAGAAAACCGAGCTGGCTGGGTTAATGACCCTACGTCGGCGCTGAATCTTCAACTCAATGAACTGATCGAGCATATTGCAACCTTCGCACTTAATTACAAAATTAAGTATAACGAAGACAATAAATTGATCGCGCAAATTGATGAATATCTGGACGATACCTTTATGTTGTTCAGTAACTACGGCATTAATGCAGATGACCTGCAGAAATGGCGGAAGTCTGGAAACAGACTCTTCCGTTGCTTTGTCAATCTTAGCCGGACGAACCCTGTAAGTCTTTCTTGTTAAAATTATTACAATCAAAAAGGTGAAGTTATGTCAGATCAACCTTTAACAAAAACTGATTATTTGATGCGACTGCGACGTTGTCAGACGCTTGATACATTAGAACGCGTTATTGAAAAGAATAAATATGAACTCTCAGATAATGAATTGGCTGTTTTTTACTCAGCAGCAGATCATCGTCTCGCAGAACTCACAATGAATAAGCTCTATGATAAAATCCCATCATCAGTGTGGAAATTTATACGTTAATTAACACAGCTTATGCTTCCCCCTTCCTCTTACTTTCTTTACTGACAACGGTACAGATTACAATGTGATAAAAGTCACACGCCGAGCCAGGGAACGTTCCCCATTGGCGCGACAGCCTATACTGTGACTCTCTGATTAAAAGGAGAATCACATGAGTGAAGAAAAACGTAAAATGATCGCCGGAGAGCTGTATCGTCCGGGTGATGCCACCCTCCGTGCCGACCGTTTACGCGCCAGAAACGCTCTACATCAATACAACCACTCCTCGCCTGAGGAGAAAGCGCTACGTTCCCGCTTACTCGGTGAACTGCTCGGGCGGGCTGAAGACGCGTATATTGAGCCCACCTTCCGCTGCGATTACGGTTACAACATTTTCCTCGGCCATAATTTTTACGCTAATTTCGACTGCGTGATGCTGGACGTCTGTCCGATTCAGATTGGCGATAACTGTATGCTTGCCCCCGGCGTACATATTTATACCGCCACCCACCCGCTGGATGCCGACGAGCGTAATAGCGGTGCGGAATACGGAAAACCGGTAACGATTGGCAACAGCGTCTGGATTGGCGGAAGGGCCATCATTAATCCTGGGGTCACTATCGGTGATAACGCGGTGATTGCATCCGGTGCCGTGGTGGTAAAAGATGTTCCGGCCAATGCGGTAGTGGGTGGCAATCCGGCGAAGATAATTAAAATGCTCGCCTGACTGTTATGCTTTTCTGTCACTGAACTGTTACTTTCCGCCTGAATTAACGCAACATAAAATAGGGCATCCCCGATTCAGGCATAACAGAAGGCGCAGATGTCCGAAATCCAACAACTGCTCACCCGCACCATCAACGAGCTGAACAGCACCGAGAAGCGTGACAACCGTCCGCGCTTCAGCACCAGCTTTATCCGCCGCTTCCCAGGGCTGTTTATCGCCATGTATCTCGGTTTCCTCGCCACCTGGATTGTGATGTACCGTTCGGAAACGCTGGCGGATTCTCAATGGCTTTTGGTGGTGCTGTTCATCGTGATGAATGGATTTTTCTTTTTTGACGTGGCCCCGCGCTACCGTTACGAAGATATCGACGTGCTCGATTTCCGCGTCTGCTACAACGGCGAATGGTACAACACCCGTTTCGTACCCGAAGCGCTAATCGACAGCATCATGCAGTCGCCGCGCGTGGCAGAGCCGCAGAAAAGCCAGCTGAAGAAAATGATCGCCACTAAAGGCGAACTGTCGTTCTACGACATCTTCACTCTGACGCGCGCCGAGTCTGTGCGATAAGCTGATTCAGGGTACGGATACCGGCCGTAAATCGTGAAGCCGACGTATTGCCGTACCCCAGCACAAGCCCGGTTTCACCCTGAGTCGGATCAAGATAAAAACGACTCAGCGCCGCCGGGGCCAGCTGGAACTGGCGCGCTAAATCCACCACCTTTCCGTCATCAATCCCGGCGATTTTCACCGTCAGGTGCATTCCCCCTTCCCCGGCAGAAATCTGGTGTGGAAACGTCAGCTCCTGCTGAATGGACGCCCGTAGCTGCGCCTGACGCTTACGGTATAAACGACGCATCGACGCCAGGTGGCGCGCGTAGTGCCCTTCCTCAATGAAATGGGCCAACGTTCGCTGCTCGGCGCGATGCCCACCGCGTAACAACGAATCAATCGCAGGCTGCACCGATTTTGCCAGCGCTTTGGGCATCACCACAAATCCGATACGCAGCGACGGAAACAGGGTTTTGCTGAAAGTCCCGAGATACACCACTGGCGCATTCGGCACCATCCCGAGCATCGCCGGAATCGGCTCGCCGCTGTAGCGAAACTCACTGTCGTAATCATCTTCAATAATCCACGCGTCGTGCTGCCGGGCGAACTCCAGCCATGCCAGACGTCGCGTGGCGCTCATCAGATTTCCGAGCGGATACTGGTGCGAAGGCGAGGTGAAAATGAATCGCGGCGTGGGCAATGCCGCCGAGGTAAAGCACATCCCTTCTTCATCCACCGGCAGGCCATGAATCGGCAATCCGGCGGAAATAAACGCGCTGCGTGCGCCAAAGTAACCGGGGTCCTCAAACCACACCGGCTGGCCTCTTTCACTCAGCAGCTGGGTGCACAAATTCAGCCCTTCACGTGCGCCTTCGGTAATCACCACCTGGCTTGCATCACAGTCAATCCCGCGTGACAGCGCCAGATGCCGGGCAATCGCCACCCGCAGCGACCATTCGCCAGCGGAATCACCGTAGCCCAATAGTGTGCTGCCTTCATCACGCCATACGCGGTCGAGCAGACGACGCCAAAGTGGCAACGGGAAATAGTTCACCGCAGGTGTGCCCGGTGTAAACGCCAGCACCGGTGAATCCCGACGCGTAGCCAAGGGCAGCTGCGCCAGATGCGTTGGCAGGCTAATTACCGAGGACGGGGTCGTTTCATTCGCCGGGGAATGTGGCAGCCTCGCCACCTGAGAGCCCTGTCGATCACGCAGCAAATAGCCTTCCGTCGCCAGCTGATCCAGCGCGGCGTTAATGGTATTACGCGAAAGTTGCAGCTGCTGGGCAATGGCGCGCGAGCCGGGCAGACGGCTCTGTGGCTGCAGTTGCCCGTTCAGAATGGCATTGCGCAACGCATGGTAAATCGTCCGCTGCAGCGTTTCGCCGTCGCGCAACTGCACGGCCTTCGCCAACAGCCCATAAAATGCATCATCAGGAATATTCATCGGCTCTCCTCGTGGTACCACAAGAAGATACGCCAGTGGCTCTTTCCAGGGAACCATCAGCGCCCTATTCTGCATAAACGCGTCCAAAAAGGAGTCAGTATGAGTCAGAATAATGAGTTTGGTCAGCCGGTTGGAGAAGCGCTTCCGGACTGGCAGCCGCGCCCGCATCCGGGTCGTGAAACGCTGGAAGGCCGTCTGTGCCGCCTCGAACCTTTACGGGCAGAACATGCCGAGGCACTGTTTGCCGCCTATCAGCTGGCGGAAGATACCCGCGCCTGGACATGGCTGCTGCGCGAGCCGGACACCGACGTGGAAAGCTACCGCGCGTGGGTGCAAAGTGTGGTGACCTTACAGGACCCGATTCACTTCGCCGTCATCGATAAGCAGAGCGGGCAGCCAGTTGGCACGCTGGCGCTGATGCGCATCGACAGTAAAAATGGCGTCGTTGAAGTGGGCCATGTGCATTTTTCACCTCTTCTGAGCCGCACGCCGATGTCCACCGAAGCGCAATGGCTGCTGATGCGTTACGCGTTCGACACTCTCGGCTATCGCCGCTACGAGTGGAAATGTAACAGTCTGAATGAACCGTCGCGCCGCGCCGCGCTACGCATGGGCTTCCAGTATGAAGGGCATTTCCGTCAGGCTTTGGTTATCAAAGGGCACAATCGTGACACCGACTGGTTTTCTATTATCGACCAGGAATGGCCTGAGGTAGATGGGGCAATGCGGAAATGGCTTGCCGCCGACAATTTTACTGCCGACGGCAAACAGAGGACTTCCCTGGAAAGTTGGCGACAGCCAAAAGGTTAACGTCTTTTCTTACGCCCCTGCACAGCTTTAAAGCGGGGGTTTGTTTTGCAAATGACGTACAGCCGCCCTTTGCGTCTTACAATCTGACAATTCGGGTGGCGCTGTTTCGCGCTTTTAAGTGAATTCAGAACCTGCATTTTTAGCCTCTTTTCGCATCAAGAAAGCCGCCAAAACGCTGACGGAAACGCGCCATGCTGCCTTCATTCGAGAAGGTTTTTTGCTTCCCGGTATAGAACGGATGCGACTTAGACGACACTTCAAGGTTGATGTACGGGAAAGTTTCCCCGTCCAGTTCGATTTCCCTGTCGGTTTTAATGGTCGACCCGACTTTGAAGTATTCGTTGGCGCTGGTGTCGTGGAACACCACGGTACGGTAGTGTGGATGGATATCGGCTCTCATAATTAACCTCAATTGTTATGGTATAACATAACAATAAATTACACCGACCGAGAATGAATATCAACCATGCCAGGAGAAGGGTTTTTCTGTAGGCAACAAAAAAGTCGAACATGTCGCCCTTTCCTTTGACCGGACCTACATTCGTAGCGTCAGCGGACGTTCTTTTGTTCCTGGCCCACCAGCAACGTGGTCAGCGTAAACGACAGCACCAGCGCAATCACCACACCCGAAAACGCAAAGACAAAATACGGGCCGATATAGGCCGGTAAACTGAAAATGCTCGACAAAATGTAGCCGTACAGACGCACACCGAAAAACGCGATAAACGCCGAGGCCACTGAACTGGCAATCGTTGCGGCAATAAAAGCCTTTTTATAGCGCGTCAGCACGCCAAACAGCGCCGGTTCGGTAATGCCGAGCAGCGCGGAAACCGCCGCCGACAGCGTCACCGTACGGTCCTGACGGTCCTTACTCAAACGCCAGATAGCAAATGTCGCGCCGGCAATCGCCATATTGGCCATAAACATCATCGGCATCAGCATGTCGTAGCCGCGATCGCTGAAGTTTTGCAGGGCAATCGGCGTCATTGCGTGATGCATCCCGGTGAGGATTGCCACCGGCCGGATTGCGCCCACCACCAGCCCGGCGAAGCTCGCCGATACACTGAACAGGCCTTCAATAAACAGCGCCAGCCCTTTACCCAGCCAGATGCCAATCGGACCGATCACCACCAGTGCCGCCAGCGCGCCGATGAACAGCGTCAGCGTTGGCGTGAACACGGTTTTCAGCACCTCCGGCATGATGCTGTCGACCCATTTATGGATGTATTTCAGCGCCAGTACCGAGAAAATCACCGGTATAACGCTTGAGGAATAGTTAAACACCGACACCGGGATCGCGTTCATCAGCCACAGCGCGGAAGCCGCATCCGGCTGGTGCGTCGCCAGCGCTTTCGCCGCGTCGATTAAGGTCGGATACATCAGGCAGGCCGCCACCGCAGCCGCGAGGTATTCATTAGTTTTAAATATTTTCGCTGCGGAAACCGCCAGGAAAAACGGCAGGAAATAGAACACGCCGCTGGCGATAAGGTCGATGACCATTACCGTTTCACTTTTCGGCGACACCACTTTCAGTGCGATCAATCCAGCCAGCAAACCTTTGATCATCCCGGCCCCGGCAATCGCCGGTACAATCGGACCAAACACCCCGGAGACGGTATCCATAAACAGCGATATCAGGCTTTTACGTCCTTTCGCATCCGACGCGACTGGCGCATCACCCTGGCCCAGCGTTTCCTGCAATTGCTCATACCAGCCATTCACTTTCGGGCCGATGATTATCTGGAACTGATCGCTTTGTAATTGCGCACCCAGCACGCCGGGCAACTTCTGAATTTCGCTCTGTTCGATTTTGCTATCATCAATTAAATCAAAGCGTAAGCGGGTCATGCAGTGCCAGACTTTATTGATATTATCTTGCCCACCGACCAGCTGAATAATCCGGGTGATGGCGTCTCGCGTCCCCATAGTGACTCCTGCGAAGTGTACGTGTTTTGGTTATCCGGATGGTAATCAAGCCCACCGCGTAAAACAAACCAATAAAACTTGAAGGCCCTCACACTCCTCAATCTAATTAGCCATCAATGTCGTTTTCGAGTGCAATTGGTCTGGTTTTTAATTCAATAAACCCTCTATTCCAGACCAAAATATTTATTCCAGAAAAAGGTTTACCTACCCCTGAAAATAGGGCGAAGATAAATCATCAATCGTGTTCTTTTTTCGTCTCAGACAGGGAGCTTTTTTCCGTGCAACCGACGCTTATTACCGCTATCGACTGCTTCATCACCCGCCCCGACCGCCATAATCTGGTGACGGTGCGTGTTACCACTGACAAAGGCGTTATTGGCCTCGGCTGCGCCACATTTCAGCAGCGCCCGCTGGCGGTCAAAACGCTGGTCGAAGAATATCTGCGCCCGCTGCTGATTGGCCGCGACGCCAATAATATCGAAGATCTCTGGCAGATGATGAACGTCAACGCCTACTGGCGTAACGGCCCGGCGATGAACAACGCCATGGCCGGGGTCGATATGGCGCTGTGGGATATCAAAGCGCGGCTGGCGAATATGCCGCTGTATCAGCTACTGGGCGGAAAATCTCGGGATGCGATCGCCGCCTATTCGCACGCCAGCGGTGAAACGCTGGCAGAGCTGTACGTCGCCGTCGACGGGCTACTGGAAAAAGGTTATCGCCATATCCGCTGCCAGCTCGGCTTTTATGGCGGCACCCCGACGGAATTGCATGCACCGGAAAACCCATCGTCCGGCGCATGGTTCGATCAGGACCAGTACATGCGCAATACGGTGGAAATGTTCCGCGCCCTGCGCGAACGCTACGGCCACCGTTTCCATATTCTGCATGACGTCCACGAACGTTTGTTCCCGCAGCAGGCGGTGCAGTTAGCCAAACAGCTGGAACCTTACCAGCCGTTCTTTATTGAAGACATTTTGCCCCCGCAGCAAACCCCGTGGCTGGCCCAAATTCGCCAGCAGAGCAGCGTTCCACTGGCGTTGGGCGAGCTGTTCAACAACCCTGCGGAATGGCACGACATAATTGTGAATCGGCAGATTGACTTTATTCGCTGCCACGTCTCTCAGATTGGCGGTATCACCCCGGCGCTGAAGCTGGCGGTGCTGTGTCAGGCCTTTGGCGTGCGTCTGGCCTGGCATGGCCCTGGCGACATGACGCCGATTGGCGTGGCGGTGAACACGCATCTGAATATTCATCTGCACAACGCCGCGATTCAGGAATACATTCCGCGTTCTGCCACCACCGACGCGGTATTCCCCGGTGCACCGGAAGTCAAAGATGGCTACATTTATCCGCCACAGGCCACCGGCATTGGCGTCGATTTCAACGAAGCGCTGGCTCTCGCGCATCCAGTGGTTTACCGCCCGCATGAATGGACCCAAAGCCGCCTGCCAGACGGCTCGCTGCACACACCGTAATCACCCTGGTTGCTGGCGGAATGCGAGGTTATCCCGGTTATGTGGGATTACGTAGGTGCAGGTATAGTTGATGTCGATAATGTCGCTGACGGCGTAGACCTGCCCACCCGCCAGAATGCCACGGTTATTGATTAGCATCGCCGGGCTGCCCTTTTTGCAGCCCAATAATTCTGCCTGTTCCCGACTAACGTTTACCGCCCGATACGTCGTGAGCATGTGCGAAATCTGATAGCCCTTTTCCAGAACATATTGCTGTAACGATCGTTCGATAACCTGCTGATTGAGGTCAGCGAACGCCGTCGAGGGCATGCGCGACACCTCGATTTGCACTGGGCTGTCGTCCACATAGCGCAGACGACAAAACTGCCAGATAAAATCATCATCCGTTAGCCCGAATATCTGTTGCTCCTCGCGATTCGGGCGTTTTTTATGCAGACTTATCATCCGATAACGCATCTGGTCGAAACGCTTTTCGGTAATCGAGTTGTACACCAGCGGATTATTTCTCGCCTGTTCGTTAATCCAGCATCCCGATCCCTGCACAATTCTGACGACGCCAATACTCGCCAGCTTTTCCAGTGCCTGACGCACCGTAAAGCGCGACACGCCATATTCTTCCGCCAGCTGTCGCTCAGGCGGCAGTTTGCGCGGGGCAGCATCACCCAGCTGATAAATTTTGCTGAGCAGATCCTGCGTGACGAACTCATTTTTTTTCATCTGCACTTCCCAAATCAGTCCTTTGAAAAAAGACAGTTAATCCCATCATTGCATATAATTGGCAGAACATGACGAATTCAGCGCTGGAAGGGAAACAGGCCCATGACAAGTAAAAGAACGATCGCTCTGGTCGTGGGTGTGCTGATCCTCTCGGTCCTGTTGCCGGTCACGCTCAGCGTGTGGTTCGCGCATTATCAGGCAGAAAAAGACTTTACTCGTGACCTGAATAACTATGGCGAACGCGTCATTTTTCGCGTCCATCGGGTGGTGGAACAGAGCAAATCGGCCCTTAAAGACGTCGACGTATTTGAGGGCAAAACCTGTAGCGAACCCCATCTGCAGGCCATACGCCGCGCATCTTACATCCACCGCGACGTGCAGGAAATTATCGCGCTTAATGGTCTGAAACCTCAGTGCTCATCGCTGGAAAGCCACAGCAGCGAAATGCAGTTTCCGTCCACGAACTACCAGACGCCGGACGGCTATCGCGTATGGCTGACCGACAACAACGATTTAGGCATCCCTCATTACATGGTCGCGCTGGCAAGCCGACGCCATATGGTGATGATCGACCCGGCGTCTTTTGTTGACGTGGTACCGTTTGCGGCCTGGACCATCAACACCGTACTGATTGGCAGCCAGAGCCACAGCATCGTCGCCCAAACCGCCCCTTTCGACCTACGGCTCTGGGAACAAGCTCGCCGCACTGGCGAGCATACTTTTGAACATCACGGCATGCTGTACAATCTGCGTGATTACCCGGATATTGGGTTGTCACAGATGGTCTGGGCACCCGTCGCGCCGCTGACTGACAAATGGTACCAGCAGCTGCTGCTCTGGCTGCCGCTCGGCGTGTTAATCAGTGTGCTCGCGTCGCTGCTGATTCTGCGCATGGTGCGTAATCTGCAATCGCCCTATCACCGTATGCTCGACGCCATCAACTCCCGCAGCCTCGACGTGTATTATCAGCCGATTGTCTCTTTACGCTCGGGCCGCATCGTTGGCGCAGAAGCACTGGCCCGCTGGCGCCAGCCGGACGGCACATTTTTGTCACCGGAGATTTTCGTTCCGCTGGCTGGACAAACCGGGCTAATTACCCGCCTGACTGGCCTTATCGTCGAGAAAGTATTTGAGGATTTGGGTCCGTGGCTGAAGCAGCATCCGACCCAGCACGTCTCGATCAATCTCGATCCGCAAGATTTGATCACCACGCGGTTACCTGCCCAGCTCGCGCAGCAGTTGAACAAATGGAATTTAACGCCGTCACAAGTGGCGTTAGAGCTAACCGAGCGCAGCTTTATCGATTTGAAAAATAGCGCCAGCACTCTGAGCCAGCTGCGTCAGGCGGGATATGCGCTGTATATCGATGATTTCGGCACCGGCTATTCCAGCCTCAGCTATCTACAAAATCTTGACGTCGACATCATCAAAATTGATAAGTCGTTTGTCGATGCGCTGGAGTTTAAAAACGTCACTCCGCACATTATTGAAATGGCCAAATCATTGCAGCTGGCGATGGTGGCTGAAGGCGTAGAAACCGAGTGTCAGCGCTGCTGGCTGGCGGAACACGGCGTGCAGTTTGGTCAGGGCTGGCTGTTCTGCAAAGCGCTGCCAAAGGCGGAATTCATTACCTGGGCGCAAGAAAACCTCACGCGGGCATAAACTATCCTTAATGCCTGAACCTACCCCAGGAGCGCCCGTATGCAAAAGAAACCTTGGCCGTTGCACGACGTTCGGCACTGGCTTGAACCCGGACCGGTGGTGCTCATCAGCAGTCACTGGCAGGGGAAAAGCAACATCATGACCCTCGGCTGGTACACCATTCTTGAGTTTTCACCGTCCCTGGTAGGGCTGATGATTTCCAGCGGCAATATCAGCTTCGACATGATTCGCCAGAGCGGCGAATGCGTCATCAATCTGCCAGATGTTTCTCTCGCCGACACGGTGGCCAGGATCGGCAACTGCGATGGCGATCAGTATGACAAGTTCGCGGAATTTGGTCTGACTGCGGAAAAAAGCGAACACGTAACGGCCCCGGCGATTGCTGAATGTCACGCAAATTTTGAGTGCCGCGTATATGACGATGCGGTGGTGGATCGCTACAATTTCTTCGTCATGGAGGTTATCGCCGCACGCGTGAAGCCGCAGCCTGAATGGCCGAAGACGTTGCATTACACCGGAAACGGCGTATTTCGTACCGACGGCGAACGGATCGACAAACGTCAGCTGTTCACCAAAGTATCCTGAATAAAACGGCTGGCGGCACACCGCACAGCCGTATTATTCATTATTTACTCATCGAGGATCGGGGCGAAGCCGCCGTAAATCATCCGTTTACCATCAAACGGCATACTGTCGCCCATCTCTTTCATCCGCGGATCGGTCATCATCTTCGCGTTGGCCGCATCCCGAACCTCTTTTGAGGGGTACTCAATCCAGCTGAAAACCACTTCTTCATTGTCGTCGGCTTTTACCGCCATGCGAAAATCGGTCAGCTTGCCGTCCGGCACATCGTCTGCCCAACATTCCACCACGCGGGTTGCACCAAACTCTTTAAACAGCGGTGCCGCCTTTGCCGCCAGCGCGATATATGCCTCCTTTTTGTCCGCAGGTACGGCAACGACAAAACCATCAACATACTTCATGAGATAACCTCCGAAGTGAACGGTGCGGCCAGCGTTTCTGACCGCATCCGGCGTTGATAAGTTTAGTCGCGACGCCAGCTGAACGCATAACGCAGGCGGCGCGAGGACAGCAGGAATTCTGGCGATACGCTCGGGCTCCATGAATCGTCACCGCCGACGCCCATGTGGAACGCGTCCAGGTTCAGCCAGCAGCCCGCTTCTTCGCGCAGTAAATGCTGATGGCTCACCTCATGCAGCTGCTGTTGACCATAGCGGCTCAGGCCAAAATGGAACGCGCCCTGCCAGAGGTTATCGCCATAGTGCAGTTCGCGGGTGTCGCAGCGCAGGCCATTTTCCGTGGGAAAAATATACGGCGTATGCAGCTTTTCAAGCGGCAACGTCCAACGCCCTTGACGCGCGGCGATCTTTCTGTCCGGGTAGTTTTCATGCGGTCCAAGCCCCAACCACGATGCCTCTGGCGCAATGTCTGCCAGCTGGCAACACAGGCCGATACGCGCAGGCTCAGGGATATCGGTCGCCACGGCGACGTCAATCTCCGCATGAAGCACGCCGTTGTCGTCGATGCGCCAGCGCTTATCCGAGATAAACAGCGCTTTCTGTTGATGCTCCCAAACGTGACGCGTGTGAATCGCCACGTCATCGCCCTGCTGGCGGGCTTCACAATGCAGCAGTCGCGCATTCATGGCGTACAGTCCGGCAGCCTTCCAGCGCTCAACCCAGGCGTTCGGATCGATGCGCGTGGCTTCGCTGATGCCAATATCGTTATCCAGCGCCGCGCGGGTGAAGTTGTCCATCACTGGTGTCAATAATCCTGGCTGCTCGTCTCGCCACCACTGGCTCAGATGCCCACTTTCCCGGCAAAAATCCCAACGCTGGCTACCGTGGGTGACGGTGAAGGATTTTTCACTCACGACCAGTTCCGGTGCATGGCCCGCAACATACGGGGCAGGCACGGCGAGCGGCGCGGGCAGCGGCCACTGATCCCAGGCGCAAAGATGATTTGCCTCAGACCAGGCGGTGGCCTCGGTCTGCCACACCTCAACGTTCAGCCAGATTTCGCCCTCGCCCGCGTGCAGCGTAAGGTCCGACAATTCAAGCAACTGGCTGCTCTGCGGCGCCAGATTAAGCTCGCACTCTCCTTCCATCAGACGTTCGCCGTCGCGCGAAATCCACCAGCACAGACGCTCGTTATCGCTATGACGGAACAGGTATTCGCTGCTGATTTCCACACACAGCGGCACAAGCGAATGGAGACGGAACTGGACAAACTGCTGCGCCCGTTTGGCTTCAAACAGCGCCGGATGCGGCGTGCGATCCGGGAAAACCAGGCCATTCATGCAGAACTGGCGATCATTGGGCGTGTCGCCAAAATCTCCACCGTAAGCCCAAAATGTCTGCCCATCGGGATCGGTTTTACACAACGCCTGATCGACCCAGTCCCAGACGAAACCGCCCTGCAAACGTGGGAATTCGCGGAACGCCTGCCAGTATTTGGCGAAGCCGCCAAAGCTATTGCCCATCGCGTGGGCGTATTCACAGAGGATCAGCGGCCGCGTTTCACCCGGCAGGCCAATCCATTTTTTCAGCGACCATTTCGGCACCGCCGGAAACGGCTGATCCTGATCAACACGCGCATACATCGGACAGACGATATCCGTCGCGGCGCTATTCGCCCCGCCGCCTTCGTACTGCACCGGACGCGTCGGATCGGTGGTTTTCAGCCAGCGATACAGCGCATCGTGGTTCGCGCCGTGTCCTGATTCATTGCCGAGCGACCAGATAACGATCGACGGATGATTGCGATCGCGGCTCACCATGCGCGTCACACGCTCACTCATCGCCGGTAACCAACCTGGATCGTCCGCCAGACGACTCATCGGCACCATGCCGTGGGTCTCAATATTTGCCTCATCCACCACGTACAGGCCATAACGGTCGCACAGCCGATACCACAGCGGATGGTTGGGATAATGCGAGCAGCGCACGGCGTTAAAGTTATTCTGCTTCATCAGCAAAATATCCTGCCGCATCGTGGTTTCATCCACGGCTTGCCCGGTTTGTGGGTGGTGCTCGTGGCGGTTCACGCCGCGGATAAGCAGCGGTTTGCCGTTGAGGGTCAGCAGGCCATCAACGATGGCTACCCGACGAAAGCCAACATCGCAGGCTTCGGTTTCCAGCGCCTGGCCGTCGGCGTTAAACAGGGTGATGGTCAGTCGATAAAGATTCGGGATCTCGGCACTCCACAATTCCGGTTCATTAACCGGAATGGCCAGCGCCAGCCGTTCGGCCCAGTTGCCGCGCTCATCGATAATATCGCTACCTGGCTTTTGCCGTTGGCGGCCGATTTCCTTACCATCACGCCAAAGCACCGCTTCCACGTCGGTTTCGTTAAACGCCTCTCCTTCCAGTGCCACGTTAAGCGTGAGCACGCCGCGGCTGAAATCCTCGTTCAAATCTGTGACGTGATAATAATCAGCAATGCGCGTCGCGGGCTTATGCAGCAGCGAGACGTCGCGGAAAATGCCGCTCATCCGCCACATATCCTGATCTTCCAGATAGCTGCCGTCGCACCAGCGCAGCACCATCACCGCCAGCCGATTATGTCCGGCCACCAGCACCTCGCTAAGGTCAAATTCCGCAGGCAGGCGACTGTCCTGGGAATAACCGACCCACACGCCGTTGCACCACAAATGAAACGCAGAGTTCACACCGTCGAACACAATTCGCGTCTGCCCTTTTTGCAGCCAGCTTTCCGGGACATCAACGTCGCGCGAATAGCAGCCGGTCGGGTTGTCGGCAGGCACCTGCGGCGGTGTGACCGGAATGGGATAGGTGACATTGGTATAAATCGGCGTATCAAAACCCTGCATCTGCCAGTTCGACGGCACCGGCGTGGCGACAGCGTCGGGCAAATCACCTTCAAGCCAGACATCCGGCACCGCGTCAGGAGCGTTAAAGAAGCTAAAACGCCACTCGCCGTTGAGGGATTTTAGCGAAGCTGAAGCCGCGTCTTGCTGCGCCGCAAGGGGATCGCGCCAGCTATGCATCGGCGCGTGGGCCGCTAAACGATGCCATTGGGTGACGCCGGGGTTTTCCCAGTCACGACGAACCAGTTGCAGAGCCAGGGTGGTAGGTGCAGATATCATCAGATAAACCTCTTTGCGAAGCGCTCACAATTTTAATCAGCATGCACCGATCGGAAAGAAGGGTAAAGGATCCTGTCGACAAGAAGCGAGCACGATCACAAAGCGATCATGGCAAGCCCAATTTGTTCGCCAGCGCCGCCAGTTGGTGTAAGCGATGGGCTAAATCCTCCTGCGGTTCCTGCTGAGCCGGCGCGGTTGATCCACGCACCACCAGCGTGACCGGCAACCGGGTCTGGCTGATGACGCCTGCCTCGCATTCGCCCGTCAGCCAGTCAACTCCCTGCTCGCCCGCTTCGCGAAACGCCTGACGAATGGTGGTCAACGGCGGCGTAAACCAAGCGCTGTCAGTGGTGTCATCATAGCCGACGACCGACAGCTGCCCCGGCACCGCAATGCCCTTTTCAGCACAGGCCCGCATCAACCCGAGCGCCATCTGATCGTTCGCCACCAGTACCGCGTCAGGTTTAGTCACGCTCGCCAATAAACCGTGAGCTTTTTCATACCCCGACTGCGCGCTCCAGTCTCCGCTGGCTACCGCGCATGGCGTCAGCCCTGCCGCTGCAAGCGACTGCTGCCAGCCCGCCAGGCGCGCCCGTGCCGAGACGGATGTTGCAGGCCCTGCCAGCAGCGCAATACGTGAATGCCCCTGTTCAAGCAGATGTGCCACACCAAGCTGCGCCCCCTGCGAAGGACTGAACACGAGGCTGTTCACCGCTGCCTGTTCACTGACATCAAGAAATAGCACCGGCAGCGGTGCGGCCAGCTCCCGTAGCCGCTGCGCAACGTCATCTTCCAGCGGGACGTTAATCATCAGGCCATCAACGCGCTGTGCCAGCAGTTCTTGCACCGCCTCCCGGCAGCAGATTTCCGCATTATCCGTGACCATCGAAATCAGCACCGCGTAGCCTTGCTCATCCGCTCGCTGTTTCACCGCTGATGCGATTTGCGACGGCGCATGCAATGCCAGATCGGCGCTGATAAGCCCCAGCGTCGGCTGGCGTTTTCCCGCCAGAAGCTGCGCGCCACGGTTGGGAACGTAGTTGAGTTCCGCCATTGCGCACTCGACGTTTTCACGCGTGCGCGCCGAGACGTGCGCCGCCTGATTTATCACACGGGAAACGGTCTGATAGGAGACGCCCGCCACACGGGCAACATCGTAAAGAGTGGTGGTTTTCATATATCCGACATCCGGGAAGCAATGCTGTCAGTGTAACGGATAATTTTATCGCCGACTGTGAGCGCTTCGTAAATTAGCTCAGTATTTTCTCTTTTCTCAGCACCGGCCGCGCCACAGATTGTGTGCGGAACCACGGTAAACAGAGCTGGATTAACGGGCCAATCGCCAGCGCATAAACCAACGTGCCGATCCCAACGCTGCCGCCCAGAAAATAACCGATAACCAGCACCGTGACTTCAATCGTGGTGCGGATCCCTCGAATCGACCAGCCGGTGCGGGCGTGGATCCCCGTCATCAGGCCATCGCGCGGCCCGGGGCCAAAACCGGCACCGATGTACATCCCGGTCGCCAGCGCGTTCAATATCACCGCGATGATCATCATCCCACTTTGTAGCCACAGTGCATCCGGCGTGGGAATCACAGCAATCGTGGCATTCGCTGCCAGGCCGAGCACAATCACATTACTGATAGTTCCGAGTCCCGGGCGCTGGCGGATGGGGATCCACAGCAACAATACCAACGCCCCGGTGAGGATCATCACCGTGCCGATATCCAGTGAGAAGACTTTCCCTACCCCAAGATGAAACACATCCCAGGGATCAGCGCCCAAATTGGCCTGCACAAACATCCCGGTGGAAACACCATACAGGCATAGCCCAACGTACAGTTGCAGCAAACGACGCAGCATAACGACCTCTATATGAGTTGCTGAAAAACGCATCATCGTTAAAAATGGACTTATTATTAATGACCAGTTTTGTAAAAGTGGACTGCTATGTCTCTTCGTCGTTCCGGTAGTCAGTCGCTGGTGAGCCTGCTGGGCCACTGGCAGGAAACCCCGTCCCGCACCCCACTCTGGCGTCAGCTGGCCGAGGCGCTGCGGCTGTTAATTCTTGACGGTCGCCTGGCGCTCGACAGCCGTTTGCCGGGCGAGCGCGAGCTGTCGAGCGCGCTCGGCGTGAGTCGCACCACGGTAGCCAGCGCACTGGCCCAACTGCGTGATGAAGGCTACGTAGTCAGCCGTCATGGAAGCGGTTCCCGGGTGATCCTGCCGGCGCAACTGCCTCAGGTTCCGACCCGAATGAATACCGTGCAGGCACTGGACTTATCCATTGCCGCACTCAACGCCGGGCCAGAAATTCATCAGGCTTATCATCACGCGCTGTCTCTTTTACCACAGCATTTAGCCAGCACCGGTTACGATCAGCAGGGTTTACCGGCGCTGCGTGAAACCATTGCGCAACACTATTGCGCCCGCGGTTTGCCAACGCGCGCTGACGAAATTATGATTGTGAACGGGGCGGTGAGCGGGCTGGCCTTGATTCTGCGGCTGTTGACTGGCCCTGGCGATCGGGTGGTGGTCGACAACCCAACTTATCCGCTGGCGATTGCAGCGATCCAGGGTGCGTCCTGCCGCCCGGTTGGTGTGTCACTGCCCGCAGAAGGCTGGGACGTAGACGGTCTCACCGCCACATTCGCGCAAACGTCACCGCGTCTGGCGTATCTGATGCCTGACTTTCATAACCCGACCGGACGTTGTATGGACGGCCCGACTCGCCAGCGCATCGCCGATCTTTCAGCGCGCACCCGCACCACGCTGGTGATTGACGAAACCATGGTCGATCTCTGGTACAACGCCCCACCGCCACCGCCTCTGGCTGCATTCAACACCGATGCGCCGGTGATAACGCTGGGTTCTACAGGCAAAAGTTTTTGGGGCGGTTTGCGACTCGGGTGGATCCGCGCCTCATCGCGCACGCTTTCTTCGCTGGTACAGGCGCGGGATACGCTGGATTTAGGCTCGCCGTTGCTGGAACAGCTTGCCACCGGCTGGCTGCTGGAAAATGCCGACCGCCTGCTGCCGCAAAGACGACAGATGCTCGCCGCCCGTCGGGATATGTGCAGCGCGTTAATGGCGGAATATTTCCCTCAGTGGCGCTATACGCAGCCGGAAGGTGGGTTGTCATTCTGGGTGGAATTACCGGATATGCTCTCGACGCTGTTCGCCGCCCGGGCCGAAAGTGTGGGGATTCATTTGGGAACGGGAACGCGATTTGGACTGGCCGGGGCGTTCGACCGCTGGCTGCGGTTGCCGTTTACGCTGAACGATGAAACGCTGAGAATCGCCTTCAAAACCTTGCAACCCGTCTGGAATTCTCTGAACGGTCAGCAGAATAATTTACGAACAAGAAAAATAATCTACTAAAATAGTGACGAGCTAAAAGCGACTATTCGCTCGTCCAATATATCATCCGTGAGATATGAGATTATTATGTCTTTATTATCGCCGAAAATTATCCTGTTCTTAGGTTTCAGTATGACGGGTATATTAATGCTGGCGCGGGATCGGGAAGCCTTTGACTGAGATAATAAAGCTGTCACCGTCTTTTTTAATTTTTGCACCGGTGTCGCACCAGTCGGATGCAATGCGAAAGAACTCATCGCTGCCGACATTCCAGTTCAGGCGGACATGCTTAGCATACCCGGAGCGGAGCATTTCACAGGCTTCGCCGTAGTTAGCGGCTGTTGAAAGTTGTTGTTTCATTTTCTCTTCCTCAGAATTTTGCGTATCGCTTTGATTTCTTTAGGAGTAAGAGGGGATGATTCTTCTTCGGTATGCTGACTGTCTACCTCGCCTTCGGATACTCCCACCTCTGATGCCGTTTCCAGCGCCAGCTGCAGCAGACGTTGGGTTGCTGCGCTTAGGGTCTCGTTATGGACTTCCGCATAATGACGTAATTGCTCTTTTAAATCGTTTTCAATTTTAACATTCAAAACCGCAGTGGTCATGGTCAAACTTACCGTGCAATAAATTAACATAATTAATACACGAACATCTTTAGGCAATCCAGTAATACTTTTTTCATATATTTGAAATAATCAACTACCCATAATAATTGTCTGCCTAATATATGACAGCCAGATGACAGTATTATTTCAATGACGTGACAAGCTGTTTATTCTTGCTTCAAATACCACGCAGTAACACTAAAATTTAGAGGTTGATAGCGCGTTTATCCGGGATGCATCGGAATGCGATACACTGAAAAAAAAGTTGAGATGAGGTTAAACATGAAGATTTTTGTGACCGATAGCACCGGAGCGTTGCATCAGGTTGAAGGTGAAACGGTGGTGGTGGAACTCGAAAACGGAAAGACGCTGGAACTGGGTGAGTTTAACTACCGGCCGGATGCGCCACACGCGATAACAATCTGGGGTGGTAGGCAGCCGCTGGACTCCTGGACGGAAGAAGACCGCCATTTGTCAGAACAGCTCAATCTGACGCTGATTGCCGGTAACTGCGTGGACGTATGGCCAGGTCGGGCAAAGAAACAGAAATAGACTGTAAACGCAGGCTAATAACATTCGATTGGTAAATTTTTATTTGTGTTGGAGCAGAATTAAACAGGTAAACACTTCCGTTAGTTATATTGCGCAACGACGGTTCATCGTTGCGCAATATAACTCACACGAAAAAGGTTGAATCTAATATCGCTGTTGACTATCACACGTGAAAGAGAAATTAGACAGTGGTTAAAACATCAGACTGGCAAGTTATTGACTTTGAGCTGATAGCCCCCTCTCTCGTAGTCAATATATTTATGTTTTTTTAACGTTGAGACAACATTCAGAATGCTGCTACGCGACAAGCCGCTACGCTCTTGAATATAGTTGAGAATATTGATTTGATATTTTCTCTCCTCTGGCAGCTGATCCATTTCTTGCAAATACTGGTAGATAACGGGCGGAGTACGTTGGTTTACGAGCTGCATATCGCGATACACCATGTACGTAGTGTGGTACGTTGCCAGCTCTGCAACCGCCCGCCACAGATGTAATCGCTCAATCTCAGGAACCACCAACGCTGCGTCGACACGGATCAGAATACTGTTGGTTTCTGCTCGGATAAGATTACTGCGGATAGGGCAAAACATTTCTGTAAAACCGAGGACATGAGGCTCGCTTGTTGTCCCCAAAAGAAGACCATCAGATATCCTTAATACTGAGACTTCCCCTTGTATGACCAAATAAACATAAGATTTCTCACGCGTCCCCCAGGCAATTCTTTTTCGTGCAACAATATGTATTTTTTCGCCTAAAGGCGTCAGAGCTTTGATTAAAGTGTCAATTGCATCATAGGGACGTTTTGGTGGGCAAATCACCATATTCCATTCCTCTTTAACATCAAAATTAGCACTACCAAATAAAAAATTACAGAATAATTATAGAGCGAAGACTATGGTATTACATCCCTATGAAATTAATTAAACTAAAGAAACAGCATTAAATTTAAATTTAAACAAAAACGCTTTCATTTTGCACAAATCCCGAGAAAAATCCGAAAAATGAAGCGACCAGTCATATAAATAACATCCCTCAATAAGCAAGAATATTCTTTATTTAGTCCTCTCGTCAGGGCTGTTGTTTATCTTGGTATTGCATAGAGTACATAGCCAACACTGGCGAACGATGGCATTGTCTGAAAGGCGTGAAAAAAATAAAAAAGAAGGGGGGGAATCAGCGTGTTACCCAGAATTGGGTGGGGGCCCTGCCAGCTACATCCCGGCACACACGTCGTCTGCCCTGGCTGCTTCCTTCCGGATCTGACCTGGTGAACAGAGTAGCGTTGCGGGAGAACCAACAGAGCCCCCATTGAGAGCGTTATTCCTAACGCGCTGGCGCATTATCCCTGTGCGGCCCGGCAATTGCAACCCACCGCGGTCTGGATGATGGTTTATTGTTCGACCGTGCCTTTCCTGGCCGTCCTGCAGGAACAAGATTTCCATATTGCGAACTTGCTCTCAGCAAAACCTGGGAGAGTGTCCAGACTGTTTTAATGCCATCGGACATCCGTCTTTCTTCTTTTAGGGGTCGACAATGATCAATTCACTGCCTTTGACACTCACGCTGCCAATGCCCGCTATCGACGAAGTGACTCTTGCCCATCAAGGGCTAAACTATTTACGCCCCAATGTGGTGCTGGATTTTATCAGCGTTAGTCCCAATGCATTGCTGTTTGTCACGCCAGTTGCGGTGCTGTTCGCCTCGCTTGGTGTGGTGGGCCACGTGCCGCTGCGCAGGCTGCCCGTGGCGGTTTCCGGGCGCGTAACCTATCCCATCAGTACCCAAGTGCTGCCGGAATTGCGCGGTAAATTGATTATCAATACCGCCTCCAGAAAGCTTAAATTCCTCGAAAATCAGGTGGTCAAACGCGATGAGTTTGCCCCTAGTACGTCGCAGGTTATTGGCCTGGCCCTGGAGTTTACCTTCCAACAGCCCGAGTGATCTCCGCCTTCACAAGCTGAAGTGCGTCGCTTATCCTGTGCTTTTCCCAACTGGAAAGCGCTATGGAACCCATTGATTCATTTCCGCACCGGGTGTGGCAAATCGTTGCAGCCATCCCGGAAGGTGCAGTCACGACCTACGGTGACGTCGCGCGACTGGCGGGTTCGCCTCGTGCGGCGCGTCAGGTTGGTGGCGTTTTGCGCCGTTTACCGGAAGGATCAACCCTGCCGTGGCATCGGGTAGTGAATCGTCATGGGAATATTTCCCTGACCGGCCCAGACCTTCAGCGTCAGCGCCAGGCGCTGCTGTCGGAAGGTGTACAGGTATCAGGTAGCGGGAGAATTGATATGCAGAAGTATCGCTGGAATTACTGATCCCTCCCCCGCGAGGAGGAGGGAAACCGACATTATGGGATTTGCGTCGGGGCAGGTACGGCAGACGAAGGGTTCACCTGAGTCGGTGAAGTCGATGGCACGGTTGTAGCCGCACCACCATCAGTCGCCACCGGCACTGGAGTTTGCTGCACAGGCACCAGCGTCAGGTCAGCTTTGGTACCACCGTTATTGATAACTGGCTGCACCGTATCGGTAATGAACACCAGTTTATCGTTGATGGTTACTGCCGCACTCAACAAGATCCGCGCGTTTGGCTGAATATCTGCCGGGTTATACGGCAGCACAAAGCTAAACGGCGCCTGTTTACCTTCCGTACGCGTGACTTTCTGTGAAATGACCTTAGAAGGCGCATCTGCCAGAGAAGCATCCGACAGCGTTACCGTCAGCACCGCATCCGGTGGCAAGGCCACTTTCTGGCGGATCCAGGCGGTACCGGAAACGTTAGGTTGCTGAATTACAGGTTGTGTAGCCTCAGAGGGGTTCGGGCTTGGCGCAGGTGTCTTGATATCCGCACTTTTTTGAGCACAGGCAGACAGTGCAACCGCAACCGCTAAACCACTTAACATGTGCACGACTTTCATTATGTTCTCCTTATCATCCATGCACTCACAGGATTAAATCCCGCAAGAGTGAGTGGTCAAAACATTTGTGGCGCAGTAAGTGTGGCACAGATCTCAGATATTTGCCTGTAATCGCGCCGTTATTCAGATAATTGCACCCATCGGACCACTTCGAAAACTGCGTTATACTGTGGCTATTCCCGCGCAGAATGCGGTCTTTTTACCTTTGAGGACATTTATGAGTCAGGCTCTCTCTAATCTGCTAACCCTGTTAAATCTGGAAAAAATTGAAGAGGGATTGTTCCGCGGTCAAAGTGAGGATCTGGGCTTACGCCAGGTATTTGGCGGCCAGGTCGTCGGTCAGGCGTTGTATGCCGCCAAAGAAACCGTGCCTGTCGACCGTCTGGTGCATTCGTTCCACAGCTACTTTTTACGCCCGGGCGACAGCCAGAAGCCGATTGTGTATGACGTGGAAGTTCTGCGCGATGGTAATAGTTTCAGCGCCCGTCGCGTGGCGGCTATCCAGAACGGCAAACCGATTTTCTATATGACCGCTTCTTTCCAGGCGCCGGAATCGGGCTACGAACATCAAAAACAGATGCCGCTGGCCCCAGCCCCTGATTCGCTGCCATCCGAAACGGATATCGCCCGTCAGCTGGCGCATCTACTGCCCCCACAGGTGAAAGAGAAGTTCCTGTGTGATAAACCACTGGAGATCCGTCCGGTCGAGTTCCATAACCCCATGAAGGGCCACGTGGCTGAGCCAAAACGCCAGGTATGGATCCGCGCCAACGGTACAGTCGTCGATGATTTCCGCGTGCATCAGTATCTGTTGGGCTATGCGTCTGACTTTAACTTCCTGCCGGTTGCCCTTCAGCCGCATGGCGTGGGCTTCCTTGAAAAAGGGATGCAGGTGGCGACGATTGACCATTCTATGTGGTTCCATCGCCCATTCAATATGAATGAATGGCTGCTGTACAGCGTGGAGAGCACGTCAGCTTCTAGCGCGCGCGGTTTTGTACGCGGTGAGTTTTATACTCAGGATGGTGTGCTGGTCGCATCGACGGTACAAGAAGGCGTGATGCGTAATCGCGGTTAGACTTTTGCGGTCTCAGTCGGTCCCCTCTCCCTGTGGGAGAGGGGCAAACACTCAAAACGGCAATCTCAAGATTGCCGTTTTGCTTTTACTTAGGCGTTATACGCATTCTCGCCATGGCTGTTGACATCCAGACCTTCGCGTTCCTGTTCTTCCGGAACTCGCAGCCCCACTGTCAGGTCAGCCAGTTTGTAACCGATGAAGGCCACCACGCCAGACCAGACAATCGTCAGACCGATACTTTCCAGCTGTACCAGAACCTGATGGCCCATGGTCACACCTTCCGCATAGCCGACGCCACCCAGTGATGTCGATGCGAAGATACCGGTCAGGATACAACCCACAATCCCGCATACGCCGTGCACACCGAACACATCGCATGGGTCATCTACACGCAGCCAGCGTTTCAGCGCCGTGACGCCCCACAAACCGGCCAGACCCGCCGCGATGCCGACAATCAGGGAACCACCCACGCCGATGTAACCACAGGCAGGCGTGACCGCCACCAGACCAGCGATAGCACCGGAACATGCCCCCAGCAGAGAAGGCTTACCGCGTACCGCCCACTCACCGAAGACCCAGGCCAGAATCGCAGCCGCAGTCGCCACTACGGTGTTCAGGAAAGCGAGTGCAGCAATTTCGTTGGCGGAGCTTGCGGAACCGGCGTTAAAGCCGAACCAGCCCACGTACAGAATGGCGGTCCCGGTGAAAACCATCGGCAAGTTATGCGGTTTGAACGCTTCTTTGCCAAAGCCCACGCGTTTGCCAATCAGATATGCACCCACAAGGCCCGCAACGGCGGCGTTGATGTGAACAACGGTGCCGCCCGCAAAGTCCAGTGCGCCGTGCGTGGCCAGCAAACCGCCGCCCCATACCATGTGCGCAATCGGTACGTAGGAGAAGGTCATCCACACCACCACGAAAATCAGCACTGCGGAGAAGCGGATACGCTCCGCCAACGAGCCAACAATCAGACCGACGGTGATACAAGCAAACGAGCCCTGGAAGGCCACGTGGATGTACTGATAGAAAGTGCCCATCAGTGCTTTCAGTTCGATGCCTTTCAGCAGAACCCAATCAAAGCTGCCGAAGAAGTTGCCGCCGGTGCCGAACGCCAGGGTATAGCCGTAAACCACCCACAGCACGCAAACCAGTGCGAAGGTGACGGTGACCTGCGTCAGCATGGAAAGCACGTTTTTGCCACGGATCAGGCCGCCGTAAAACAACGCAATCCCGGGAATACTCATAAACAGCACCAGCGCGGTGCTGATCATCATAAAGGCGTTGTCAGCTTTATCGGCGACCGCAGGCGCTGCCAGAGACAGGCCCGGCAACAGTGCCAATACAGCTGGGGCTATTTTCACTAGAGTTTTGTTCATTTTCTCGATCCCTATCACTGTGTGCCAGGAGTTACAGAGCCGCTTCGTCGGCTTCGCCGGTACGAATGCGAATGACGCGTTGCAGCTCGGCGACAAAGATCTTGCCGTCGCCAATCTTGCCGGTGTACGCCGCTTTACTGATCACGTCGATCACCTCATCGAGTTGATCGTCAGCGATCGCCACATCGATTTTCACCTTCGGCAGAAAGTTGACGCTATATTCAGCGCCGCGGTAAAGCTCGGCATGGCCTTTCTGACGCCCGAAGCCTTTCACTTCGGTAACGGTCAGCCCCTGAATACCAATGGAAGACAGCGCTTCGCGAACGTCTTCGAGTTTGAATGGTTTAATCACCACGGTAACCAGCTTCATAGATCCCCTCCAGTCAGAATTCGGTAATGGCGGCAGCTAACACATATGAGGTAAAGCAATCAGCGTGCCAGAAATTAAAACCGGAGGTCATTCAGAGGATTCTGGCCTTTTCTGTGGCTGCGGCGAGCAGCACTGTTCGACTTAACGAAGATGAGAGGCAGGAAGGAAAATAAAAACGCACCATTGCGGTGCAAGATGCGTTTTGTTTTTGCACCAGCGCGTGCTGGTGTGAGTAAATTGCTTAATCGTGGTGCATCAGGCGATAAGCGTTTCTTCTTCGATGCTGGCCGCCAGTTCTTCACCGGCAAGCTGCAGTTGATACATCTGCCAGTAACGCCCTTTGGCTTCAAGAAGTTGCTGATGCGTGCCCCGCTCTACCGCCTGGCCACGGTGCAGCACCATGATGGTGTCGGCCTCAACGATGGTCGAGAGACGGTGGGCAATCACCACCAGCGTCGTACGCTGTCGAACCAGCGCCAGTGCCTGTTGAATCGCCTGCTCGGTGCCGGAATCGATGTTAGCGGTAGCTTCATCAAGGATCAGAATTTGCGGGGTATCCACCAGCACGCGGGCCAGCGCCAGCAACTGTTTCTGTCCGACCGACAGATTGTTGCCCTGCTCGCCGAGCCGGGTGTGAATCCCGTCGATCATGCTGCGAGCCAGTTCTGCGAGCTGCACCGTTTCAAGGGCCTGCCAGACCTGTTCTTCGCTGATATCACGGCCCAGCGTGACGTTGGCAAAGAACGATTCGGCCAGCACCACCGGGTCCTGCTGAACCATCGCCACGCCCTGACGAATAACGCTGTGGCTGAGTGACGACAGCGGGCGTCCATCGAGGCGAATTTCCCCTTTGCTCAACGGGTAGTAGCCCATCAGTAGGCTGGCGAGCGTACTTTTACCGCTGCCGGTATGCCCAACCAGCGCCACGAAGCTGCGCGTCGGCACGCTAATGTTAATGTCCTGTAGTACCAGACGGTCGCCACGGTAGGCGAAAGAGACATCGTCAACATCGATAGACCCGCTTTGCAACGGCACTTCGTCTGCACCGTAGTTCTGACGCGGTTTGTCCATCAGTTCAAACACCCGCTCGCCCGCCACCACCGCCTGCTGCAGCATCGACTGCTGGGTGGTGAGTTCGATTAACGGTTCATTTAAACGCCCGAGGTAGCTGATAAACGCATACAGCACACCGACTTCAATCGTGCCGGTGCTGCTCATCCCAAACAGCATCAGCAGGCCGCAGAGAATCAGTGAGGAGAACAGGCTCAACAGAGGACGCAGCAGGAAACCATCCAGACGCAGAGTCTGCATGCGGGCCATGTAGTGCGAGCGGCTCGCTTCCCCCATCCGTTCGCCAAAACGCGCCTGCTGGCGGAACTGCTGAATGACGCTCATGCCGTTGATAACTTCGTTGAACCCATCGTTGATATCCGCCAGATAGGCGCGGACGCGACGCACAATCGGCGTGCTGTAGCGCTGGTAAATCAGCATCACCACGATAACCGCCGGGAAGATGGCGATCGCCACCAGTGCCATGCGCCAGTCGAGGCTAAACATTGCCACCAGCATAGCGCTGATCAGCGCCGCACTGCGGAGCACCGTAGAAACCACGGTGACGTACAGATCGCGGATCACTTCGGTGTCATTGGTCACACGTGAAATCAGCTGCCCGACCGGCTGCACATCAAACTCGCTAAGCGGCTGGCGCAGCGCGGCGTCCATCACGTCGGTCCGTAATTGCTGCACCACGCCGACCGCGGCACGGTTAAACAGCAGCGATTGCGCATAGTGCAAGGATGCCGCCAGCAGCTGCAGGCCAACGTACGATGCGGCAAGACCGATAACAATGCCCCACGGCAAATAGCTTTTCGCGACCATATTATCGATGAAATAGCTTATCAGCAGCGGGCCTGTGACTTCCGCGATGGCGGCAATCCACATCATCACCATCCCGATGCCTAACGGTTTACGCCACGGCGATCCGTAGGCCAGCAGGCGTTTGAGCGTTGGCCAAAGTTGTCCGAAACTACGCATCGGATTCCTCCTCACGCCGCTCTTCCGGCACGTCGTTGAGCGCCGCCTCCAGCTGCTGATAACGATACATATCGCGATACCAGCCGGACTGAATCGCCAACTGCTCGTGTTCGCCGCGCTGGGCAATGTGTCCATGCTGCATGACGATAATCTCACTGGCTTCGGTCAAGGCCGACAGGCGATGCGCACTGATAATCACTGTACGCCCTTCGCCCCACTGACGCAGGTTGTGCAGGATTTGATGCTCTGTGCGCCCGTCGACCGCGGACAGTGCATCGTCGAGGATCAGAATTTCAGCATCCAGTAATAGCGCGCGGGCGATAGAAATACGCTGCTTCTGCCCACCGGACAGCATCACGCCGCGCTCGCCCACTTCTGTGTCATAACCTTGCGGCAGACGCAAAATATCTTCATGCACGCTGGCAAGCCGTGCCACATGCTCAATCTCTTCCTGCGTCGCACCCGGTTTGCCGAGCGCAATATTGCTGCCCACGGTATCGGAGAACAGGAACGGGGTCTGATTGACCACTGCCAGGCGGCTACGCCAACTGTCGAGCTGGAGCGCGGTCAGAGGGAGATCCTGGAAGCGAATATCACCTTCGGTGACGTCAAAATGACGCTGGATAAGCGACAACACCGTTGATTTCCCGGCGCCGGTTGGGCCGCAGATCCCCAGCATCTGGCCTGACTGCAGGCTGAATTGCACATTATGCAGCGTCGGTTTTTCGGTTTGCGGATAGCAGAACTCGCGTATATTCACCGCCAGCGTGCCGCGATCGGGCGTCAGTATTTGCGTACCGTCGTCCACCACCGGCGCTTCGGCGAGCATGTCGCGGATTCGGGTATAAGCGGCACTGCCGCGCTCGACGATATTAAACATCCACGCCAGTGCCAGCATTGGCCATATCATCAGGCCAAGATACATCATGAAGCTGGTGAGCTGACCGAGCGTCAGGCTGCCGTGCACCACCATCCAGCTTCCGCCGGAAATAGCCAGTAAGTTTGCCATACCGATTGCGATGTAAATCGTAGGGTCGAAACGGGCATCCACCCGGGCCACGCGCATGTTTTTCGCGCCGGTATCTGCCGCATCGGCCGCAAACTGCGCGGACTGCCTGTCTTCCAGGCCAAAAGCTTTGATCATGCGAATGCTGGTCAGGCTTTCCTGCGTACGGTCATTCAGGCCGGAGAATGCCGCCTGCGCCAGCTTAAAGCGGTTATGTAGCGTGTCGCCATTACGCTTGATAACCAACGCCATAATCGGCATCGGCACCAGCGCCAGCAACGTCAGTTCCCAGCTTATTTGAGTCGACATGACGATCAGCACCGCACAGCCCATCACCAGCGAATCCACCAGCGTCAGAACGCCTTCACCGGCGGCAAACACCACGCGGTCAACGTCGTTGGTGGCGCGAGCAATCAAATCCCCGGTGCGGTGGCGCAGGTAAAATTCAGGATGCTGGCGGCTGAGCTGACGATAATAATCTTCACGCAGTTCAACGGCGAGCTGATAAGACGCGCCGAACAGCAGCACACGCCAGACATAGCGCAACAGATACACTACCACCGCAATTAGCGCCAGCGTTGCCACCCACATCATGATCCGCGTAGTGGTGTAGTGTTGTTGCGTCACGCCATCCACCACGATACCCATCACCTTCGGCGGGATCAGTTGCAGGATGGCAATAATGATAAGCAGCAGGACCGCGCCGAGATAGCGGCGCCATTCCCGACGGAAATACCAGCTGAGTTGAGCAAATAATCGCACGCAGAATTACCCAGAGAATTATTCAACCGGCAGCGCGGTAGTGTACTTAATCTGTTCCATCGCAAAACTCGATGTCACGTCAGATAAGCCCGGCACGCTGTTAACCAGTCGTTTGTAAAAGTCGTCGTAGCGTTTCATGTCCGCTACCTGTACCCGCAGGAGATAGTCGTACTCACCCGCCATGCGCCAGAAGCCAAGCACTTCAGGCATTTGCGTCACCTGTGACACAAAGCGGCTGTACCATTCACTGCTGTGATGCTGGGTTTTTATCAGCACGAATGCCGTGAGTCCGAGCCCTAATTTTTCTGCATCCAACAGTGCCACTCGTGCACGCAAAACACCTTCGTCTTCGAGGCGTTTCAGGCGTTTCCAGCAGGGCGTGGTGGTCAGATTAACGGCATCGGCGAGCGCCTGCAAAGAGAGGGTACAATCCTCCTGCAACAGCGCCAGTAGCTTACGGTCAATTTTATCTATCATTAGCGACCCATGGAGAAAAATATTCTCTCTTAATTGTATTTCAAAGGCTATATAGCAACAATTTTTTCCGTGCTTTCCGTTAAGCTGGGCACAAAATGACAAACAGGACGTAATGATGAACAGCACCTGGGTAAAACACGCCATCAGTGAAATTAACGCCGACTATCAGCGCTCTGCGGACACGCACCTGATTCGCCTGACACTGACCGCCTTCCCCGGCATTCAGCTCTACCTGAAAGATGAAAGCACGCACCCAACCGGCAGTCTCAAGCACCGCCTGGCGCGCTCACTGTTTTTATATGGTTTGTGCAACGGCTGGATCAAAGAAGGCACAACGATCATCGAAGCGTCGTCAGGATCAACGGCAGTTTCCGAAGCCTATTTTGCGCGCCTGATCGGCCTGCCGTTTATCGCCGTGATGCCGTCGTGCACTGCGAAACGCAAAGTTGAACAAATCGAATTTTACGGCGGTCGCTGTCACTTTGTGCAAAGCGCCTGCGAAATCTACGAAGCCTCTGAAATGCTGGCCCGCGAGCTGAACGGTCATTATATGGATCAGTTCACCTACGCCGAGCGCGCGACCGACTGGCGCGGCAATAATAACATCGCCGACAGCATTTTCCGTCAGATGCAGCACGAGCCGAACCCGGTTCCGGCGCATATCGTGATGAGTGCAGGCACCGGCGGCACGTCGGCTACCATCGGGCGCTATATTCGCTGCCAGGGATACGACACGCAGTTGACAGTGGTTGACCCGCAGAACTCGGTGTTTATGGACTACTGGCAGCAGTGCGATGCAACATTGCGCAGCCCAGTTGGCAGCAAAATTGAAGGGATTGGTCGCCCGCGCGTCGAGCCGTCATTCATTCCTGACGTGGTCGATAACATGCTGCGCGTGCAGGATGCGGCAAGCGTCGTCACTGCGCATTGGCTGGAAACGCAGCTGGGCCGCAAAGTGGGGGCTTCAACGGGAACCAATATGTGGGGCGCGTTACAGCTTGCCGCGCAGATGCGCAGTACGGGTCAGACCGGCTCGATTGTGACCCTGCTGTGTGACAGCGGCGAACGCTATCTCGAAACCTACTACAACCCGCAATGGGTGGCCGCAAATATTGGCGATCTTGCCCCGTCGCAGGCTGCGCTGTCAGAGCTTATCGGGCAGTAACACCAGCGTGATGTTTGAGAAAGCAATTCAGCCAGTCAGTGGACGCATAAAAGAAAAAAGCCAGGCATCATACGAAGCCTGGCTTGCCGGAAGGGTCTCGTCATTCGGGGGAATAAGGGAGATGTGGTGTATCCAGCCAATGAGTCAAAAAGTGGGACACCGCCTGATTCTGGCAGTGACCGATAACCGGTAAGTGCGGTAACGCCGCTTTCAGCTGCGGCATGGCGTTGCCCATAATCAGACCTCTTCCGACTTGGCCCAGCATTTCGCTGTCGTTCATCGCATCGCCAAATGCCATGCAGTCTTCCATCGTCATGCCAAGATGAGTACTAAGAGTCGATAGCGCAGCGCCTTTATTGCAGCCAACGGGCAGCACTTCCAGGCACTCGAAAGCTGAAAACGTCAGATGGGCGCGGGAACCCAACGCCTCATTGAGCTGGATCCGTAAGCGGCTGAGATCGTCATGATCGCCGCAAAAACAGATCTTGGTAACGTCATGGGCTGGCAGGCGTTTGAAATCGCAGAGCTGATAACGGAACCCGCTATAAACGTGCGCCTGTAGCATGTCCGGAATATCTCTGTTCGTCAGCCAACCGCTGTCGTTAAACACATGCATGCTGGCCTGCGTATCCCAGTGGCTGTGCAGAACAAGGTCTGCCACTTCGGGATCAAGATCGCTACGGTGCAGCACTTCCCCTTCCAGAGAATGAATGCGCGTACCATTTCCGGTTATCAAGAAGGCGTCGAGGGAGAAGTTACCAATCAGGTGACGCATTTCCAGGACATGGCGGCCGGTGGCAAACGTCAGTGTGATGTCCCGCTCGTGCAGGCGTTTCAGCGTACTCAACGTTTGTTCACCCAGACGATGGTCGGGCATTAACAACGTCCCGTCCATATCAAATGCAGCCAGTCTTGCCATGTTGTTCCCCGGAAATGTGATGAGAGTCTCTTGTGCGAAAGTATCACCTGAGATATACGGAAGGAATAGTGAATGAATGAATTTTATTGTTCCGGGTTTATCAAGTGAGCGACGATGCGCCAACTCAACAGACTTAATCAATTTCAACGCCTGTGGCAGCCTTCTTCCGGCGCACCGCAACAAATTACCGTCGCCGAACTGGCGGAACGTTGTTTTTGCAGCGAGCGACATGTGCGTACGCTGTTGCGTCAGGCGCAGGACTCCGGCTGGCTTCGCTGGCAGGCCCAGTCAGGCCGTGGAAAGCGCGGCACGCTGACTTTTCACGTCACGCCCGAGACGCTGCGCAATGAGATGATGGAGCAAGCGCTAACACTCGGCCAACAGCAGAATGCGCTGGAGCTGGCACAGCTTGCAGCCCCGGAGTTGCGCGCCCTGCTGCATCCGTTTCTCGGCGGCCAGTGGCAGAACAACACCCCGACGCTGCGTATTCCCTACTATCGCCCACTCGAACCGCTGCACCCTGGTTTTCTGCCTGGTCGTGCGGAACAGCATCTGGCAGGACAGATTTTTTCCGGCCTGACTCGCTTTCATCAAAATACCGCTGAACCGCTCGGCGACCTGTCCCATCACTGGGACGTGTCGGCCGACGGTTTACGCTGGCACTTTTACATCCGTTCGACGCTGCACTGGCACAATGGCGATGCGGTTGCTACCGCGCAGCTGCATCGGCGCCTGGAAATGTTACTCGCGCTGCCTGCTCTGCGGACGCTGTTCGCCAGTGTGCAGCGCATCGAAATCACTCACGCGCAGTGCCTGACTTTCACGCTGGTCAAGCCTGACTTCTGGCTCGCGCATCGTCTGGCCAGCTATTGCAGCGTGCTGGCGCATCCGGATAACCCAGCCATCGGCACCGGTCCATTCCGACTGAAAATCTTCGAACCTGAATTGGTAAGACTAGAAAGCCATAACCGCTATCATCTGACGCATCCGCTTTTGCAGACCATTGAATACTGGATTACACCGCAGTTGTTTGAGCAGGATTTGGGCACCAGCTGTCGTCACCCGGTGCAGCTGGCGATTGGTGAAGCGGACGACCTGCGAAAATTACGGCTGGTGAGCGACAGTATTAGTCTCGGTTTTTGCTACCTGACGCTGCGCAAGAGCGCGGCGCTGACCACGCCTCAGGCGCAAAAACTGATTACGCTCATTCACCGAACATCGCTGATGCAGACGCTGCCACTGGATGAAAATCTGATTACGCCGAGCCATGAACTGCTACCCGGTTGGGAAATTCCGTTGGCAGAAGACTCAGAGTCTGTCACCTTCCCGGCGACATTGACGCTCATCTACCATTTGCCTGTTGAACTTCACACTATGGCCGAACAGCTTCGTCAGGCGTTGGAGATCCGGGGCTGTAGGCTGACGGTTATTTTCCATGATGCCAAAACCTGGGACGGCTGCCCGAATTTATCGCAGGCGGATTTGGTGATGGGCGACAGGCTGATTGGCGACACACCTGAATACACACTCGAACAATGGCTGCGCTGCGATCCTCTGTGGCCACATACGCTCAGCCCGGCACAGTATTCCCATCTTCAGGCCACACTTGACGCGGTTCAGACGCAGAAAAAATCTGAATCGCGCCATGCGGCCCTGCAAAACGTTTTCCATCATTTGATGGATGCGGCAGTGCTGACGCCGCTGTTTAACTATCAGTACAAAATCAGCGCACCGCCGGGTGTGAACGGTATTCGCCTGAACGCCAGAGGCTGGTTCGACTTCACTGAGGCCTGGCTGCCCGCCTCTACGGAAACGTAAAGCACGTCTTGTAGCTGGTCGACATCGTCGCCAAACGCTACCATAGTGTTTTCTTAAATATTGACAGGATTTGCTATGAAACGCGCCGTCGTGGTTTTCAGCGGAGGTCAGGACTCCACCACTTGCCTGGTCCAGGCTTTACAGCAGTATGATGAAGTACACTGCGTGACGTTTGATTACGGACAGCGCCATCGAGCGGAAATTGATGTCGCACGCGAACTTGCACTGAAGCTTGGTGCTCGTGCACACAAAGTGCTGGACGTTACCCTGCTGAATGAACTTGCGGTTAGTAGCCTCACCCGCGACAGTATTCCGGTTCCGGACTACGAACCGGAAGCCAACGGCATTCCGAATACCTTCGTGCCGGGCCGCAATATTCTGTTCCTGACCCTGACCGCGATTTATGCTTATCAGGTCAAAGCTGAAGCGGTGATCACTGGGGTGTGCGAAACCGACTTCTCCGGCTATCCGGATTGCCGTGATGAGTTCGTTAAAGCGCTCAACCACGCAGTGAACCTCGGTATGGCGAAAGAGATCCGCTTCGAAACGCCGCTGATGTGGATAGATAAAGCAGAAACCTGGGCGCTTGCAGATTACTGGGGCCATCTCGATATGGTTCGCAGCGAAACCCTCACCTGCTATAACGGCATCAAAGGCGATGGCTGTGGCCACTGCGCTGCCTGCACGCTTCGCGCCAATGGCCTGAATCATTATCTGGCCGACAAAACCGGCGTACTGGCGGCATTAAAAGCGAAAACCGGCCTGAAGTAAGCGCGTTCTCCCCGGCGGCATTCTGCGTGCCGGGGTTCTTTCCTACCGTTTCAATTTATTCGACCATTTCTTCCAGATGAGTGCGAAGTTCACCGTCCAGCGGTAACGCTTTTTGTGTTTTCAGATCGATACACACAAACGTAATCTGCGCATCGGCCACCACTTCCCCTTCAGGCTCCAGCGTCACAATCTGGCTTAACACACCGCTTTTACCATTCAGTTGCTGCACCTTGCTGGTGACGGTGAGCAGGTCGCCCAGTACCGCGGGACGACGATAGTTGATGTTGATATTCACCACCACAAACGCGATGTGGTGCTGACTCATCCATTGAAAGCCCGCGCTGCTTTCCAGCCCATCCCAGCGAGCCTCTTCGAGAAACTCAAGGTAGCGAGCGTTATTAACATGTTGATAAACATCCAGGTGATATCCACGAACTTTAATTTGGGTCTGCATAGCGCAATAGCCTTTGTTATTTATAGAGTCAGAGGTCGCATACTGGTACGACCTCTTTAGTCTGGCATTATTTTGCTACTGTGCAAACTCCCGGGTGGTCAGAGCATCAGATTTGAAAGATTTCTTTCGACAAGTGCGCCTCCCATACCCGGCACCTGGCGCAGATCGTCAATAGCTTTAAAGGGGCCGTATTCTTCACGATAGCTGACGATAGCCTGGGCTTTCTTCAGCCCTACGCCATTCATTACCCGGGCCAGCTCATCGGCGTTGGCCGTGTTAATACTGACCTTATCGCCAGCGCTTTGTTTCGCAATGACAGGCGCGTTGAGTTTTTCAGCGCTCGCAGGGGCTGCTGCGGATTTGGCGTCCACAGGGGGTTTACCTGACGCTGTGGCAGCCAGAGCGTGGGAACCGATACCTGAAATGGCGAGAGTAAGAACGAGAAGTACGGTTTTGATTCCTGATTTCATGCTGTATCTCCTTGTGTGTTGACAGCGACGCCACGATAACCAGAGGAAGAAAACAGTACAAAGGGCAGATTTCAGAATTGGAAAAGGCCGCGAAAGCGGCCTTTAAATATTGCAGTGCGTTACGATATTCTGCGAGCGTGCTCGACGTTATTGCTGTTGTTCAGCGATGTCGCCCAGCTTAATCTTCGCTTCTTTACGCAAGTTTGCCATCAGTGCTTCGAAAGCCACCTGGGCGTTGTTCTGGGTGATCCCCTGAACCATCGCTTTCTTCTGTGCTTCCGGCATGGTGCCATCTTTCACTTCGTCCAGCGACAGAATAACAACGTTACCCTGCATATCAGAACCGACACCGTAGCTCGCTTTGCCTTTCTGCGGCAATGGCAGCGTGAACGCGGTCTGGCTCAGAGGATCCTGACCGGTGCGGCTCAGGGTCTTCGCTTCACCAAAGCTCAGGTTCGCGGCTTTCATCGCGTCGTCGCCTTTACCTGCTTTCAGGTCAGTGAGCAGCTTCTCTGCGCTGATGTTCGCCTGCTGCACCGCTTTGGTGTGCTTGACGATGTCCGTCACCTGCGCTTTCACCTCTGCCAGTGGTTTGACCGATTCAGCTTTATGCTCGCTTACGCGCAGCACGAACGCACGGTCACCATCGACGGTGATGATGTCAGAGTTACTACCCGGCGTGCCATTTTGACCCACCAGACCGCCCTCAAAGATAGCGTCAGATACCGGTTTGAAATTCAGCTCAGCTGGCAGGTTATCGTGGCCAAACCAGCCAGTTTCGACAGCTTTAACACCGGAAACCTGCTCTGCTCCCGCCAGAGATTCGTTATCGTTGCTCGCCGCATCGCTCACTTTCTGCTGCAGAGCGTAGTATGCATCAAGCGCTTTTTCCTGCTTCACTTTCGCCGCGATATCATCATGAACATCGGCCAGCGGTTTAATTGTCGCAGCCTGAATGTCATCAAGACGCGCAACCAGGAAACCGACGGAAGATTTGATAACACCGGACAGCTGGCCTTTGTCTTTCAGACCCGCATTTTTCAGCTCGTCCGGCGTGGTAGACGCTTCCAGCCAGCCCATGTCGCCGCCATTTTTGGCAGAGATAATGTCGGTGGATTTCGCTTTCGCCACGTCAGCAAAGTTTGCGCCTTTGGTGATTTCATCCAGCGCCGCTTTTGCATCTGCTTCGGTTTTGGTCTGAATCACGCTGTAGCGTACACGCTGCGGCTGAGTGTACTGATCCTGGTGCTGATCGTAGTAAGACTGGATGTCGTTGTCAGATGCCGTTTCCTGCATCGCCGCGGCGTCCAGCTTGATGTAGCTGACGCGGAACTGCTCCGGCGCAACAAATTCATTCTTGTGCTGCTCGTAGTAGCTGTTGATTTCCTGATCGCTCACCTGCTGCTTCGCCGCCAGGGCATTCACATCAAGGGTGGCTTCGCGCACGACGCGCTGCTGGGAAACCAGGGAAGCCAGTTCGTCCGTTTCACCCGGAAGCATGAACTCAGAACCTACGATGGCGTTGATCAGCTGTTGAGTGACCAGCTGGTTACGCAGCGCCTGCGCGTACTGATCGGTCGTCATGCCCATTTGGCCTACGATACCGCTGAAACGCTGGTTATCGAATTTGCCATTGGCCTGAAACGCCTGAGTCTGGAAAATCGCCTGTTTCACCTGCTCATCGCTGATACCAAGGTTCAGGTGTTTCGCATACTGGTCGAGAAGGGATTCGTCAATAAGACGGTTGAGCACCTGCTGACGCATGGTCTTCATGTAGTTTTCGTTGGAAGCCAGTTCAGAGAACTGATCGCCCAACTGCTGCTGCATGCGATTTCGCTCACTGGAAACGGCATTTTCATACTGTGCGCGGCCAATTTCCTGGCCATTCACTTTCGCGGCGTAATCTTTGTTTCCGCCAATCAGGTAGCTGCTCACGCCGGTCAAAATGAACGACACGATAATGATACCGAAAATAATCTTGAGCACGACACTATTGGCTGCCGTACGTAAGGAGTCCATCATGGTGTAACAACGCTCCGCTGTAGGTGACTGTATCCTCGCACAGCATACCATGAGAGCGGCTGTACGTGAGGGCGTATTTTGACAAGAAACGAGGGTTATTGTCAGCCCACAACTCGCCTAAAGTCGCATAAAGTCAGGCTGGAGAAACAAAAAAGGCACATCTGATGATGCGCCCTTGTACTTTGTCACATTCCCTGAACGGGAAAGCGATCAGTTTACCGCGTCTTTCAGTGCTTTACCTGCACGGAAACCTGGCACTTTGGCAGCAGCGATGGTGATCTCTTTACCTGTTTGCGGGTTGCGACCAGTACGGGCAGCACGCTCTTTAACAGCAAAAGTACCAAAACCAACCAGTGCAACGTCATCCCCAGACTGCAGAGACTCGGTAACGGAAGCGATTAAAGCGTCTAACGCACGTCCAGCAGCAGCTTTAGAGATATCCGCACCTGCAGCAATTTTGTCAATCAGTTGAGATTTATTCACTATTCTCTTCCTCTCTTTATAATTTATATCGCACTGGAATCCTTCGCAATGCGACGGCGCAGCAGTTATATCAGGAGTGTCATGCCCTTACAACACCCGTTGTATATGACATACCCAACCAGCAATCTAAATTAGCTATACAAAAAAAGGCTGGCAAGTGCGAAATCACCTGACAGCCCCGTTTTTATTAACGCTATTTGCGCGATGTCACTATTTTACGGTCTCAACCTGCATGCCATACGGTGCATTTTGCAGTGCAAGGGCCAGAACTTCTTCAATTCGCTTAACAGGATGGATATCCAGATCGGCGATCACGTTATCAGGAATTTCTTCCAGATCGCGTTTATTTTCATCAGGAATGAGAACTGTCTTGATACCACCACGGTGGGCTGCCAACAGTTTTTCCTTCAGACCTCCGATAGGCAGAACCTGCCCACGCAGCGTGATTTCTCCCGTCATCGCCACATCGGCACGAACCGGGTTACCAGTCAGACACGACACCAGCGCAGTACACATTGCGATACCTGCACTTGGACCGTCTTTCGGCGTAGCCCCTTCCGGAACGTGAACGTGAATGTCGCGTTTTTCGTAGAAGTCGCCGTTTATACCCAGCTTCTCGGCACGCGCACGAACCACCGTCAGCGCCGCCTGAATGGATTCCTGCATCACTTCACCCAGCGAGCCGGTATAGGTCAATTTGCCTTTACCTGGAACGCACGCGGTTTCGATGGTCAACAGGTCGCCACCCACTTCGGTCCACGCCAGGCCAGTCACCTGGCCGACACGGTTTTCGCTGTCGGCACGGCCAAAGTCAAAGCGCTGCACACCGAGATAGTCATGCAGGTTTTCACCATTGATATCAATGTGCTTGAGCGTTTTGTCCAACAGCAGCTGTTTCACCGCTTTACGGCACAGTTTGGAGATTTCACGCTCCAGGCTACGCACGCCCGCTTCGCGGGTGTAGTAACGAATGATGCTGACAATCGCACTGTCATCGACCGTAATTTCGCTTGGCTTCAGCGCATTTCGCTCAATTTGCTTCGACAGCAAATGACGTTTCGCGATATTCAGCTTCTCGTCTTCGGTGTAACCGGACAGACGAATCACTTCCATACGATCCAGCAGTGGAGCCGGAATGTTCATGGAGTTAGAGGTCGCCACAAACATCACATCGCTGAGATCGTAATCGACTTCCAGATAATGATCGTTAAAGGCCACGTTCTGTTCTGGATCAAGGACTTCCAGCAGAGCTGACGCCGGATCTCCGCGCATGTCGGAGGACATTTTGTCGATTTCATCCAGCAGGAACAGCGGGTTTTTAACGCCCACTTTCGCCATTTTCTGGATAAGTTTACCCGGCATGGAACCGATGTAAGTCCGACGGTGACCGCGAATTTCCGCTTCGTCACGCACGCCGCCCAGTGCCATACGGATATACTTACGTCCGGTCGCTTTCGCGATGGACTGACCCAGAGACGTTTTACCCACCCCTGGCGGTCCAACCAGACACAGAATTGGGCCTTTGAGTTTGTTCACGCGGCTCTGGACTGCGAGATACTCGAGAATGCGATCTTTCACGCGTTCCAGACCGTAATGGTCGGTATCGAGTACCTCCAGCGCCTGACGCAGATCCTTTTTAACTTTGCTGCGTGCGGTCCAGGGAACCTGCACCATCCAGTCAATGTAGCCACGAACGACTGTCGCTTCCGCAGACATAGGCGACATCATTTTCAGCTTCTGCAGCTCAGCTTCAGTCTTCTCTTTTGCCTCTTTCGGCATTTTAGAGGCGTCAATTTTACGCTTCAGCGCTTCATTTTCGTCCGGAGCATCGTCCATCTCGCCGAGTTCTTTCTGAATAGCTTTCATTTGCTCATTCAGATAGTACTCGCGCTGAGATTTTTCCATCTGCTTTTTGACGCGGTTGCGAATGCGTTTCTCAACCTGCAGCAGATCGATTTCCGATTCCATCATCGCCATCAGGTATTCCAGACGCTCGTTGATGTCGGACATTTCCAGCACGGACTGTTTATCCGTCAGCTTCAGCGGCATGTGCGCTGCGATGGTGTCCGCCAGACGTGCAGGATCATCGATGCTGTTCAGCGACGTCAGCACTTCTGGTGGGATTTTCTTGTTGAGCTTGATGTAGCCTTCGAACTGGCTAATAGCCGTGCGGACCAGAACTTCCTGCTCGCGCTCGTCGATGGCCGGAGACTCGAGGTACTCCGCTTTCGCCGAGAAATGCTCGCCGTCGTCAGACAGCGCGGAAATACGCGCACGCTGCAGGCCTTCAACCAGCACTTTGACGGTGCCGTCAGGAAGCTTCAGCATCTGCAAAATAGAGGCCACGGTCCCGACGGTGAAAAGATCGTTTACACCCGGCTCATCCGTTGACGCGTCTTTCTGAGCCACCAACATGATTTTTTTATCATGGTCCATGGCCGCTTCGAGACAACGGATAGATTTTTCCCGCCCTACAAATAAGGGAATGACCATGTGCGGATAAACCACCACATCGCGCAACGGCAATACGGGGATTTCAATGCGTTCAGAACGCTCAGGATTCATAGAGCTCTCTCTTAGTTTAGTGTCCGCCAGGGTAGTCAATGGCGCCACAGTGCTTCACGCCACCGTTAACATGTAATCCAGTATATGGGGATGTTTCCCATACATTCAACGGGAGGAATACAGGAAAAGTAAAAGGGGGATAAAATATCCCCCTTTTGGTTAACTGACTGAGTAATTTGGTGAATTATTCGCCAGAAGCCTGCTGCGTTTCAGCGGCGCTATAAATCAGCAACGGCTTGGTTTGACCTTCGATGACGGACTCATCGATAACCACTTTTTCGACGTCTTCCATGGAAGGCAGGTCGTACATGGTATCGAGCAGTGCCGCTTCGACGATTGAACGCAAACCACGGGCACCGGTTTTACGGGCCATCGCTTTACGTGCAATCGCATCCAGCGCTTCGTCACGGAATTCCAGATCAACACCTTCAAGGCCGAACAGTGCCTGATATTGCTTCGTCAGGGCGTTTTTCGGTTCTTTCAGGATCTGAATCAGCGCATCTTCACTCAGCTCGTTGAGTGTTGCGACAACCGGCAGACGACCGATGAATTCCGGGATAAGACCAAACTTGATCAGATCGCCCGGCTCTACCTGCTCCAGCAGTTCGCCTTCGTTCGCTTTTTCAGATTTCGCTTTTACGGTCGCGCCAAAGCCAATACCTGAACCGGTTTCAACGCGGTTAGCGATCACTTTATCAAGACCAGCGAATGCGCCGCCACAGATAAAGAGGATCTTCGACGTATCAACTTGCAGGAATTCCTGCTGCGGATGCTTACGGCCACCCTGCGGCGGAACAGCAGCAACGGTGCCTTCGATAAGCTTCAGCAGAGCCTGCTGAACGCCTTCACCGGACACATCACGGGTGATCGACGGGTTATCCGATTTACGGGAAATTTTGTCGATTTCATCGATATAAACGATGCCGCGCTGTGCTTTCTGCACGTCGTAATCGCATTTCTGCAACAGTTTCTGGATGATGTTCTCAACGTCTTCACCCACGTAACCGGCTTCGGTCAGGGTGGTTGCATCAGCCATAGTAAATGGAACGTCCAGCAGGCGTGCGAGCGTTTCCGCGAGCAGCGTCTTACCGGAACCGGTTGGGCCAATCAGCAGAATGTTACTTTTGCCAAGCTCAACGCCGTTGCTGGTATCGCCATTACGCAGACGCTTGTAGTGGTTGTATACCGCCACAGCCAGCACTTTCTTCGCACGTTCCTGCCCGATAACATAATCGTCCAGGTGGTGGCGGATTTCATGCGGAGTCGGCAGCGCACTGCGTTCACGATGCGGGGCTACTTCTTTGATTTCTTCGCGAATGATGTCGTTACATAAGTCAACGCATTCGTCGCAGATATACACGGACGGCCCGGCGATCAGCTTACGCACTTCGTGCTGGCTTTTGCCGCAAAAAGAGCAATACAACAGTTTGCCTGAACCATCTTTGCGTTTATCTGTCATGAGTCCAAACCTCTTTCTAAGTTCTTTGTGCCGCACATGACGACGCAAATGCCAGTCTTAACGGAATGCCGCCCTAAACAGTATAGCGGCACTCGACGCAGTGGCATTATTTACGATGGGTCAAAATGGAGTCGACCAGGCCATACTCAACTGCTTCAGACGCAGCGAGGAAGCGGTCGCGCTCGGTGTCGCGTTCAATCTGCTCAAGAGATTGACCCGTGTGTTGCGCCATAAGTTCATTCATGCGCGCTTTAACTTTCAGGATTTCGCGGGCATGGATTTCAATATCCGTTGCCTGGCCCTGATAGCCGCCCAGCGGTTGGTGAATCATCACGCGGGAGTTTGGCAGGCAGAAACGCTTGCCTTTAGCTCCGGCGGTCAACAGGAATGCACCCATTGAACACGCCTGCCCCATACAAATGGTGCTGACGTCTGGCTTAATGAACTGCATGGTGTCGTAGATGGACATCCCTGCAGTGATGACGCCGCCTGGGGAGTTGATGTACAGGTAAATGTCTTTTTCCGGGTTTTCCGCTTCCAGAAACAGCATCTGCGCTACGATCAGGTTCGCCATGTGGTCTTCCACCTGGCCGGTCAGAAAGATAACGCGCTCCTTGAGCAGACGGGAGTAGATATCAAAAGAACGTTCACCGCGTGAGGTCTGTTCGATGACCATTGGCACCAGGGCCATATGGGGTGCAAAGTTATCTCGTTCGCCACTGTATGACATGTCCGTCTCCTGGATAAAAAGTGAAAATACCTGCTGTACTGATTGTAACCTTGCGGACGGATCATCAGCCAGTCAATCTACTGCTTCCCCTTTTATGGGGGTGACAATGCCCTATTTCAAGCATAACAATATTTTGCTGTAACGCTAACACCGAAACAGCGTTTTGGCACGTATCGTCATCTATTACACTGATAAAAAAAACCCGCTACCAAAGGCAACGGGTTTTTCGCTCAAACTTTAAACCGTGAGGACGTTAATTACGCCTGCTGGTTCATCAGTTCGTTGAAAGAAGTCGCTTTTTCAGACACTTTCGCTTTGTTCAGAACGGCTTCAACAGCCTGCTCTTCCAGAGCTACGTTGCGCATGTTGTCCATCAGCTCTTTGTTTTTGCTGTAGAACTCGATGACTTCTGTAGGATCTTCGTACGCAGCAGCCATCTCTTCAATCAGGACTTTAACGCGGTCTTCGTCAGCTTTCAGCTCGTGGGTACGAATCACTTCGCCCAGCAGCAGGCCAACAACAACGCGGCGTTTAGCCTGCTCTTCGAACAGCTCGCGTGGCAGTTCCATCGCTTGCTTGGCGTTGCCACCAAAGCGCTGTGCAGCCTGCTGACGCAGTACGTCGATTTCGCTGTCGATCAGGGCAACAGGAACGTCGATGTCATTGGCGGTAACCAGACCGTCGATTGCCTGAGACTTGATGCGGTTTTTAACCGCGCCTTTCAGTTCGCGTTCCATGTTTTTACGTACTTCAGCACGCAGACCATCGAAAGAACCATCTTCAACGCCGAAACGTTTGATGAATTCTGCAGTCAGTTCTGGCAGCTCACGCTCTTCAACTTTCTTCAGGTTGATAGCGAATTTCGCTGCTTTACCTTTCAGGTTTTCTGCGTGGTAATCTTCCGGGAAGTTCACGTCGATAGTGAATTCTTCGCCAGCTTTGTGGCCTTTGATACCGTCTTCAAAGCCTGGAATCATACGACCCTGACCCATTGCCAGCACGAAATCAGTGGCTTTGCCGCCTTCGAATTCTTCGCCGTCAATAGAACCGGAGAAGTCTACGGTAACGCGATCTTCATCGGCTACAGCGCCTTCTTTATCTTTCCAGGTCGCCTGCTGCTTACGCAGAGTGTCCAGCATGCCGTCAACGTCAGCATCAGTCACTTCAACAACCGGTTTTTCGACTTCGATTGCGTCCAGACCCTGCAGCTCAACTTCTGGGTAAACTTCAAATTCAACAGCGTAAGTGAAGTCTTCACCCAGTTTGTACTCGCCCGGAACGTAAGTCGGGGAGCCTGCTGGATTGATTTTCTCTTTGATGATCGCATCAACGAAGTTGCGGCTCATCAGGTCACCCAGCACGTCCTGGCGAACAGAGGCGCCATGACGCTGAGCAACAACAGTCATCGGTACTTTCCCTTTACGGAAACCGTCGATGCGAACTTTTTTCGCTACGTTGACCAGCTCGCTATTTACAGCTTTTTCGATGCTGTCAGCAGCGATAGTAATCGTTACACGGCGGCCAAGGCCCTGAGTGGTTTCAACTGAAACTTGCATCTTGTTACCTCAAAAAAATCACAGTGCTCGGTCAACTCTGGAAGCACGTATCGATGGCTTCGCAGAACCGGGATGTTCTCTTCAATGCAGAATACAATCCCTGTTGCCAGAATCATCCCGAAGACATTCCGAAAATAAGACGCAGCATTATAGCGGCATCACTGTAGTGAGTCGAGGACGGTAATGCCGCATGGATGCGCCATTTTTCACAGTTTTGAGGTAATTTTGCCCCAAAAAATGCGTTACTCGCTCAAAATTCAAACAAAACAAAACGGCCCGCAGGCCGTTTCTCATTTAATCTGTACGCAACATACTGGAAAAGTTCCGGCAGTTGCAAATGCGAATTTTACGCGATACTGCCCGCGCCACGACAAGGTGGGGATGCAAAGATGGTATCTTGCAACCCTTCCCACTCTTTCACGGTGTAGGTATGCAACGCCAGCGCATGCACGGTCGTGGACAATTCAGCGGTTAAAGTGCCATAAATCATGCGGTGACGGTTAAGAAAACGTTCGCCGGCAAAGCGATCGCTGACCAGCACCACTTTAAAGTGACTTTCGGAGCCGGCCGGGACATTGTGGCGATAACTTTCGTCCACCACTTCGAGGAATAAGGGTTCAAACGCTGCCCTTAATTTTTCTTCTATCTGTTCACGTATCATCATGAATTTACTCCTCCGACAACGCTGAGATGCCGCCCTTCCCTTTAAATGTTAGCCGCTTTTACCGTTTCCATTACATCAAGACAACAAAAATTTAGCTTTCGTCTGTATTTCTCAGTCAAACGGATGAGCGTTGTCCCCTCCCGTATACGAATAATCGCAAAAAAGAGTGCGAAATCGGCCTTACGCTCAGAAAACGCTCAACACGATGAATTTACATGCGTTGCCCACTTCCCCTTGCCGTTGGCAATGTTATGATGGCGGGAATTTTTCGCCCGTTGAACAACTGTGACGCTGAGAGTCTTATTATGTTAAAAAAAATCCTCTTCCCGTTGGTTGCGATATTTATGCTGGCCGGTTGTGCCAAGCCGCAAACGACGATTGATGTAGCACCAAAAATCACCCTACCTTCACAGGATCCAAGCCTGATGGGCGTGACTGTCAGCATCAACGGCGCTGATCAGCGTACGGACCAGGCGCTGGCTAAAGTGACTCGTGATAACCAACTTGTGACGCTGACAGCTTCCCGCGACCTGCGTTTCCTGCTGCAGGAAGTGCTTGAGAAGCAGATGACCGCACGCGGTTATATGATTGGGCCGAGCGGTGCCGTCGATCTGCAGATCATCGTCAACAACCTGTATGCAGACGTGTCTCAGGGCAACGTGCGCTACAACATCTCTACCAAAGCTGACATCGCCATCATCGCCACCGCGAAGAACGGCAATAAGATGAACAAAAACTATCGCGCAAGCTATCAGGTTGAAGGTGCCTTCACAGCGAACAACCAAAACATTGCTAACGCGGTTAACAGCGTGCTGACGGATACCATTTCCGATATGGCGCAGGACACCAGCGTCCACGACTTCATCAAACAGAACGCCCGTTAAGTCTTTCTGACCCGGCCCTGCGCCGGGTCAGTTATTTATGCCCATGTCCAACCAATACTTACGTATTTTCCAGCAGCCCAAATCAGCGATCCTGCTGATACTCGGCTTCGCCTCCGGTTTACCTCTGGCGCTCACATCCGGCACACTTCAGGCATGGATGACCGTCGAGAACATCGATCTCAAAACCATCGGTTTCTTCTCTCTCGTCGGCCAGGCTTACGTCTTTAAATTCCTGTGGTCGCCGATGATGGACCGCTACACACCGCCATTTTTGGGGCGCCGCCGCGGTTGGCTGCTGACCACGCAGATCCTGTTATTGTTCTCGATTGCGGCGATGGGCTTCCTTGAACCGACTTCGCAATTGCGCTGGATGGCGGCCCTTGCGGTGGTGATCGCCTTCTGTTCGGCGTCGCAGGACATTGTTTTCGATGCATGGAAAACCGACGTTCTGTCGCCGGAGGAACGCGGCACCGGGGCAGCAATCAGCGTGCTGGGCTATCGTCTGGCGATGCTGGTATCCGGCGGACTGGCACTGTGGCTGGCCGATCAGTGGCTCGGCTGGCAGGCCATGTACTGGCTGATGTCGGCGCTGATGATCCCGTGCATTATCGCGACACTTTTTGCCCCCGAACCGAGCGACGTCATTCCGCCCCCGAAAACACTGGAACAGGCCGTGGCTGAACCGCTGCGTGATTTCTTTGGCCGTAATAATGCCTGGCTAATTCTGCTGCTGATTGTCCTTTATAAGCTTGGCGACGCATTCGCGATGAGTCTGACCACCACCTTCCTTATAAGAGGTGTCGGTTTTGATGCAGGCGAAGTCGGCGTGGTGAATAAAACCCTCGGGCTGTTTGCCACTATCCTTGGTGCACTGTACGGCGGCGTGCTGATGCAGCGTTTATCCCTGTTCCGCGCATTGCTGATTTTCGGTATTTTGCAGGGCGCATCCAATGCCGGTTACTGGCTGTTGTCGATTACGGACAAAAGCATGTTAACCATGGGCACGGCAGTATTCTTTGAAAACCTGTGCGGCGGGATGGGAACGGCGGCATTCGTCGCATTGTTAATGACGCTGTGCAACAAATCCTTCTCGGCGACACAGTTCGCGCTGCTCTCAGCCCTTTCTGCGGTGGGTCGCGTGTATGTCGGCCCGATTGCGGGCTGGTTCGTCGAAGCGCACGGCTGGCCGACGTTTTATCTGTTCTCAGTATTTGCTGCTATTCCAGGTATTTTGCTGCTGCTGTTGTGTCGACAAACGCTGGAATACACCTGGCGGAGCGAAAGCTTTATGGCGCGGACAGAATTCAAAAACCTCTATTCCGTGGCCCTGCGGATCCTCGCCATGGGTTGTCTGGTCATCGGTGTCTGGCTGCTGCTGCTGATCATGAACGCGCTTGACCTGACGGCCTTCTCGTTCCTGACAGGCCTGCTGGAAGTGGGTGCGCTGATTGCCATTTGCGGCATTGTGCTGGGTGGCATTCTCGACGCGATGGCATTACGCAAAACCCACCTCGCATGAACATTAAATAAACGTTACTTGTCGTTGTAGTTACTTTCAGTAATTATAACGGCAATAATCCATTCATTTTTCCCGATTGTTATTTTGTGCGTTATTTAATTTCGGAAATTACTGGCGCTTTTTAAGTTTCGGCATATTTCCTTAACCGATTCAGCTTTCGTTCGATTATTTTTTTGTTTTTATGATGTCGTTAACTTGATAATTAATTGTTAACTTTTTGTGTTCTTTTCGCATTGTTTATACCTATTACCAGAGAAACAGATTCAATCCACCTCGTTTCGTTATAAAACTCTGCTAATGCGCTATCCGCCTGGATTTTAGACACAATCAGCAACATCTGTGACAGGGGCGGCAGAACCCAGTAACACCCGAAAGACACTTCTCCAATCATGTTTACAGTAATGTAACCTTCCCGTAAAATGCCCCCACACTTTAAACGCCACCAAATCCCGTGGAATTGAGGTCGTTACATGAGACTCAGGAAATACAATAAAAGCTTGGGATGGTTGTCATTAATCGCCAGCACTGTTTTACTCAGTGGTTGTGATTCTGCGCTACTTGACCCCAAAGGACAGATTGGACTGGAGCAACGTTCGCTGATACTGACGGCATTTGGCCTGATGTTAATCGTCGTCATTCCCGCCATCTTGATGGCCGTTGGTTTTGCCTGGAAATACCGTGCGAGCAACAAAGATGCGAAGTATAGCCCTAACTGGTCACACTCCAATAAAGTGGAAGCTGTGGTCTGGACGGTGCCTATCCTTATCATCCTGTTCCTTTCCGTGTTGACCTGGAAAACCACTCATGCGCTTGAGCCTAGCAAACCGCTGGCCCATGCCGAGAAGCCAATCACTATCGAAGTGATTTCCATGGACTGGAAATGGTTCTTCATTTACCCGGAGCAGGGCATTGCGACCGTTAACGAAATCGCTTTCCCGGCGAACGTTCCGGTTCAGTTCAAAGTCACCTCCAATTCCGTGATGAACTCGTTCTTTATCCCGCGTCTGGGCAGCCAGATTTATGCGATGGCCGGTATGCAGACTAACCTGCATCTGATTGCCAACGAAGCGGGCACCTACGACGGTATCTCCGCCAGCTACAGTGGCAAGGGCTTCTCTGGTATGAAGTTCAAAGCTACTGCAACACCGGATCGCGCTACGTTCGACCAGTGGGTCGCGAAGGTGAAACAGTCTCAGAGCGCCATGAACGATATGGATGCTTATGAAAAACTGGCAGCACCGAGCGAGTACAACAAGGTGGAATACTTCTCCAGCGTGAAACCTGATTTGTTCAAAGATGTTATCAACAAATACATGGGTCACGGTCACATGGACATGAGCCAACCTGCCGGTGAGCACGCCTCACACGAAGGGATGGAAGGCATGGACATGAGCCACGCGGAAACCGCTCATTAAGGGGCCGAGGAAGAAACGATGTTCGGAAAATTGACACTGGATGCAGTGCCCTACCACGAACCCATTATCGTGGTTACGGTGGCTGCAATTATCATCGGTGGTGCGGCCTTACTGGGCCTGATCACTTACTTCGGTAAGTGGACCTACCTGTGGAAAGAGTGGCTGACTTCGGTCGACCACAAAAAACTGGGCGTGATGTACTGCGTCGTCGGTATCGTGATGCTGATTCGTGGCTTCGCGGATGCCATCATGATGCGTAGCCAGCAGGTTCTGGCCTCGGCAGGTGAAGCGGGCTTCTTGCCACCTCACCACTACGATCAGGTCTTTACCGCCCACGGCGTTATCATGATCTTCTTCGTCGCAATGCCGCTGGTTATCGGCCTGATGAACGTAGTTGTTCCTCTGCAGATCGGCGCACGCGACGTTGCGTTCCCGTTCCTGAACAACCTCAGCTTCTGGTTCACGGTTGTCGGTGTGATTCTGGTTAACTTGTCTCTCGGTGTGGGTGAATTCGCACAGACCGGCTGGTTGGCCTATCCGCCGCTGTCAGGTATTGAGTACAGTCCCGGCGTCGGGGTCGATTACTGGATTTGGGCGCTTCAGCTCTCCGGTATTGGTACTACCCTGACCGGTATCAACTTCTTCGTGACCATTATCAAGATGCGTGCGCCTGGCATGACCATGTTCAAGATGCCGGTATTTACCTGGGCCTCTCTGTGCGCAAACGTCCTGATTATTGCATCATTCCCGATCCTGACCGTCACCATCGCTTTGCTGACCCTCGACCGCTATCTGGGTACCCATTTCTTCACTAACGAAATGGGCGGCAACATGATGATGTACATCAACCTGATCTGGGCATGGGGCCATCCGGAAGTGTACATTCTGGTTCTGCCAGTCTTCGGTGTGTTCTCAGAAGTGGTGGCAACCTTCTCGCGTAAGCGTCTGTTTGGTTACACCTCCCTGGTGTGGGCAACCGTGTGTATTACCGTTCTGTCGTTCATTGTTTGGCTGCACCACTTCTTCACCATGGGTGCTGGCGCGAACGTAAACGCCTTCTTCGGTATTGCAACCATGATTATCGCAATCCCTACCGGGGTTAAGATCTTCAACTGGCTGTTCACCATGTATCAGGGTCGTATCGTGTTCCACTCCGCAATGCTGTGGACTATCGGCTTTATCGTGACCTTCTCGGTCGGCGGTATGACCGGTGTTCTGCTGGCGGTGCCGGGCGCGGACTTCGTTCTGCATAACAGCCTGTTCCTGATTGCTCACTTCCATAACGTCATTATCGGTGGTGTCGTGTTCGGTTGCTTCGCAGGGATCACCTACTGGTGGCCGAAAGCGTTCGGTTTCACCCTGGATGAAACCTGGGGCAAGCGCGCATTCTGGTTCTGGATCATCGGCTTCTTCGTGGCATTTATGCCGCTGTATGTGCTGGGCTTCATGGGTATGACCCGTCGCCTGAGCCAACAGATTGATCCACAATTCCACCCAATGCTGGTTGTTGCAGCATGTGGTGCGGCGCTGATTGCCTGCGGCATTGCATGCCAGCTGATTCAGTACTACGTGTCTATTCGCGACCGCGAGCAGAACCGTGACTGGACCGGTGACCCATGGGGCGGCCGTACGCTGGAGTGGTCAACGTCCTCTCCTGCACCTTTCTATAACTTTGCACACGTCCCGCACATTCATGAGCGTGATGCGTTCTGGGAAATGAAAGAGAAAGGCGAAGCGTACAAGAAACCAGCGAGCTATGAAGAGATTCATATGCCGAAAAACAGCGGTGCAGGCATTGTGATTGCTGCCTTCGCAACGGTGTTTGGCTTTGCCATGATCTGGCATATCTGGTGGATGGCGATCGTTGGCTTCCTCGGCATCATCATCACCTGGATTGTAAAAAGCTTCGACGAGGACGTGGATTACTACGTGCCTGTGGCAGAAATCGAAACACTGGAAAACCAGCATTTCGATGAGATATCTAAGGCAGGGCTGAAAAATGTCAACTGATACTCTGACTAACGCGCATGCCCACGCGCACGAACATGGGCATCATGATGCAGGACCGATGAAAGTCTTCGGTTTCTGGATCTACCTGATGAGCGACTGCGTTCTGTTCTCTATTCTGTTCGCAACCTATGCGGTGTTGGTTAACAACACCGCTGGTGGCCCGGCAGGTAAAGACATTTTTGAGCTGCCGTTCGTACTGGTTGAAACCGCCCTGCTGTTGTTCAGCTCCATTACTTATGGCATGGCGGCGATCGCCATGTATAAGAACAACAAAAGCCAGGTTGTTTCCTGGCTGGCGCTGACTTGGCTGTTCGGTGCAGGGTTCATCGCGATGGAAATCTATGAATTCCATCACCTGATCATGGAAGGTATGGGCCCGGATCGTAGTGGCTTCCTGTCAGCGTTCTTCGCGCTGGTTGGTACCCACGGTCTGCACGTGACCTCTGGTCTTATCTGGATGGCAGTTCTGATGTTCCAGATTAACCGTCGCGGTCTGACCCCGACCAACCGCACCCGTATCCTGTGCCTGAGCTTGTTCTGGCACTTCCTGGACGTAGTCTGGATCTGCGTGTTCTCTGTAGTCTATCTGATGGGGGCGATGTAATGAGTCATTCAACCGATCACGGCGCTTCCCACGGTAGCGTAAAAACCTACATGACAGGATTTATCCTGTCGATCATCCTGACGCTAATCCCGTTCTGGATGGTGATGAACGGCACCGCATCTCACGCAGTCCTGATTGGCTGCGTACTGGTAGCTGCGGTAGTACAGATTCTGGTGCATCTGGTGTGCTTCCTGCACATGAACTCCAAGTCTGATGAGGGCTGGAATCTGACGGCATTCATCTTTACTGTACTAATCATTGCGATTGTAGTGATAGGTTCAATCTGGATCATGTGGAACCTTAACTACAACATGATGGTTCGATAAGAGCGGCGAGTATGTTTAAGCAATACCTGCAAGTTACAAAACCAGGCATCATCTTCGGTAACCTGATCTCGGTCATCGGCGGCTTCCTGCTGGCTTCTAAAGGCAGCATCGATTACCCGCTGTTTGTCTATACCTTGATTGGTGTGTCGCTGGTCGTTGCGTCCGGTTGTGTGTTTAACAACTACATCGACATGGATATCGACAGGAAGATGGAACGGACCAAAAATCGGGTGCTGGTTAAAGGCCTGATTTCTCCGAACGTTTCGCTGGTGTATGCCACCTTGTTGGGTGTTGCTGGCTTTATGCTCCTGTGGTTCGGCGCTAACCCGCTGGCTTGCTGGCTTGGCGTGATGGGCTTCGTGGTTTATGTGGGCGTTTACAGCCTGTATATGAAGCGCCATTCCGTCTACGGCACGTTGATTGGCTCACTCTCTGGCGCAGCGCCGCCGGTGATTGGCTACTGTGCCGTTACCGGCAACTTTGACAGCGGTGCGGCTATTCTACTGGCGATTTTCAGCCTGTGGCAGATGCCTCACTCCTACGCCATCGCGATTTTCCGCTTTAAGGATTATCAGGCGGCAAACATTCCGGTCCTGCCGGTTGTTAAGGGGATCTCCGTTGCCAAAAACCACATCACGCTCTACATCATCGCCTTTGCTGTTGCAACGCTGATGCTGACTCTCGGTGGCTACGCTGGATATAAATATCTGATTGTAGCGGCGGCAGTAAGTGTCTGGTGGCTTGGAATGGCGCTGCGTGGATATAAAGTGGCGGATGACAGAGTCTGGGCGCGCAAGTTGTTCGTCTTCTCTATCGTCGCCATCACCTCGCTGTCGGTAATGATGTCAGTCGACTTTATGGTTCCGGATTCGCATTCGGTTCTGGCTTACGTCTGGTAAGCCAACCATCGCGTTAAAAGGGTGCTTCGGCACCCTTTTTTATTCGTTAGATCAATGCGTCACGATGTAATATTTGCTAAACAACCGCTTGTTTACCCTACCCTTCCCCGGCTTTACACTAAGCGCTGCTTTTATACTGAGGTGGAAATGAACGATTTTAAGATGACGCCAGGCGAATTGCGCGCGACCTGGGGTTTAGGGACCGTATTCTCACTGCGTATGCTCGGCATGTTTATGGTTCTGCCAGTTCTGACCACGTACGGCATGGCATTACAGGGTGCCAGCGAAGCGTTGATTGGTATCGCTATCGGAATTTATGGGCTCGCACAGGCAATCTTTCAAATCCCATTCGGCCTGCTTTCAGACCGTATTGGCCGTAAGCCATTGATCGTCGGCGGACTCCTTATTTTCGTCGTCGGCAGTATGATTGCTGCGATGTCGGATTCTATCTGGGGGATCATTCTTGGCCGCGCGCTGCAAGGCTCTGGCGCCATTGCCGCCGCCGTGATGGCACTGCTCTCAGACCTGACCCGCGAACAGAACCGCACCAAAGCGATGGCGTTTATTGGCGTCAGCTTCGGGGTCACTTTTGCCATTGCCATGGTGCTGGGCCCGATCGTTACTCACAAACTCGGCCTGCATGCGCTGTTCTGGATGATTTCCGGGCTGGCGACGCTTGGTATTCTGCTAACAATTTGGGTAGTACCCAACAGTGACAACCACGTCCTCAACCGCGAATCGGGCATGGTAAAGGGCTGCTTCAGCAAGGTGCTGATGGAGCCAAAACTGCTGAAGCTGAATTTCGGCATAATGTGCCTGCACATTCTGCTGATGTCGACGTTTGTTGCCCTGCCTGGGCAGCTTGAAGCTGCGGGTTTCCCGGCAGCCGAGCACTGGAAAATCTACCTGGTCACCATGCTCGTCTCATTCGTTTCAGTCATACCCTTTATCATTTATGCCGAAGTGAAACGCCGCATGAAGCGCGTGTTCCTGATTTGCATCGCCCTCATTTTGATTGCTGAGATTGTACTGTGGGGCTCGGGCGCCTACTTCTGGGAACTGGTCGCCGGGGTTCAGCTGTTCTTCCTCGCCTTCAACCTGATGGAGGCCTTGCTGCCGTCTCTTATCAGCAAAGAATCTCCGGCGGGTTACAAAGGTACCGCGATGGGGATTTATTCGACCAGCCAGTTCCTGGGCGTAGCGATTGGTGGCTCACTGGGGGGTTGGCTCGACGGTTTCTTTGATTCGCAAACGGTGTTCCTGATGGGCGCCTTGCTGTCAACCGTCTGGCTACTGGTCGCCATGACCATGCAGGAGCCGCCATACGTCAGTAGCCTGCGCGTCACCCTGCCTGATGATGTTGATGCGGATGAAGCACTGAAAGCGCGTCTGCTGGCAAAAGACGGCGTAAAAGAAGTATTAGTGATTGCCGCCGAACGCTCAGCGTACGTGAAGATCGACAGCAAAGTGACCAACCGCTTTGAGGTTGAACAGACGATCGTTGAGGCATAAAAAAAGCGGGCATCGCCCGCTTTTTGAGTTCAATGAAACCACCTTCACGAAGGTGGTTTTTTATTAGTCGCGGAAATTCTTGAACTGGAAAGGCTGTCCGAGATTGCCGCCGCGCACCAGCGCCATGACCGCCTGCAGATCGTCACGGGCTTTGCCCGTCACGCGGATTTCTTCACCCTGAATCTGCGTCTGCACTTTCAGTTTGCTGTCTTTAATCAGCTTAATGAGCTTCTTCTGCACCGCGCTTTCAATGCCGGTTTTCAGCTTCCCTTCAACGAACCAGGTTTTACCGCTGTGGGTATATTCTTCTGGTACATCAATGGAATTGCCTTCAATGCCGCGCTTGAGCAGCTTGGCACGCAGGATATCCAGCAGCTGATTGACCTGGAAATCAGATTCGCTCAGCACCTTGATGGTCTGGTTCTTTTCGTTCAGCTCAATGCTGGCTTCTACACCACGGAAGTCGAAGCGCGACTCCACTTCACGGGCCGCATTATCGACCGCGTTCTTAGCTTCCTGAAGATCAACTTCAGAGACAATATCGAAAGATGGCATGTTTTATTCTCCCTCTCTTTTTGTTGCGATGCATAATACCCGCAAAGTCAGAGAACACAACCTGTTATCCCTGCGAGTCAGGGGGTATCGTCGGCGCTATAATAGTAACATAACGCCTGATCCCGTAGCAGGTGAGGAGGAACGATGAAGATTACCGTGCTCGGATGCGGCGCCCTTGGACAATTATGGCTGACTGCGCTGTACCGGCAAGGCCATGAGGTGCAGGGCTGGCTACGCGTCCCTGCCCCCTGGTGCAGTGTGAATCTGCAGGAGACTGACGGGCGCGTCTTCAACGAACTGCTGACCGCCAACGATCCTGAGTTTCTCGCCAACAGCGACTTACTGTTAGTTACGCTGAAAGCCTGGCAGGTCTCGACAGCGGTAAAAAATCTGGCGAGTAAACTCCCGGCCAGCTGCCCAATACTGCTTGTGCATAACGGAATGGGCATCCTGGAAGAGCTGCGCAGTGTGAAGCAACCGCTGCTGATGGGCTTGACCACCCAGGCGGCACGCCGTGATGGCAATCTGATTATTCACGTCGCCAATGGCACCACGCACATTGGTCCGGCCAATCTCCTCGCGCAAGCGCACAGTACCCTCGCGGATACACTGCACGCCGCGCTGCCGGATGTGGCCTGGCATAACGATTTGGGCGCCGCGAGCTGGAAGAAACTGGCCGTCAACTGCGTGATTAACCCACTCACTACCCTCTACGACTGCCCGAACGGCGAACTGCGCAACTACCCGGATGAAGTTGAACGCATCTGTCACGAAGTGGCTGCGGTGATGCAGCGTGAAGGCCATCATTCCAGTACGGAAGATTTACTGGCTTACACCTGGCAAATCATCGACAGCACTGCCAGCAATATTTCGTCCATGCTGCAGGACGTTCGCGCCCAGCGCCAGACTGAAATCGACTACATAAGTGGCTACCTGCTAAAGCGCGCGCGTGCCCACGGTATTACGGTGCCGGAAAACGCCCGCCTGTTTGAACAGATTAAACGTAAGGAGAACACGTATGAGCGTATCAGCGCTGGTTTGTCTCGCCCCTGGGAGTGAAGAAATGGAAGCCGTGACCACCATCGATCTGCTGGTTCGTGGCGGGATCAAGGTCACCATGGCAAGCGTTGCCAGTGATGGCGAGCTGGCTATCACCTGCTCACGCGGTGTAAAACTGCTGGCCGATGCACCATTGGCACAGGTGGCTGACGGCGATTTTGACATCATCATTCTGCCTGGTGGCTTAAAAGGTGCCGAATATTTCCGCGACAGCACCATTCTGGTGGAAACGGTAAAACAATTTCACCGCTCAGGCCGGATCGTGGCAGCCATTTGCGCCGCAGCGGGCACGGTTTTGGTTCCGCACAATATCTTCCCTGTCGGCAACATGGCCGGATTCCCGGGGCTGAAAGACACCATTCCTGCCGATCAATGGCAGGATAAACGCGTCGTCTGGGATCCCCGAGTGAATCTGCTCACCAGCCAAGCCCCGGGCACCAGCATCGACTTCGGCCTGAAAATCATCGACCTGCTGGTTGGCCGCGAAAAAGCCTGGGAAGTTGCTTCACAGCTGGTGTTACCGGCTGGGATTTACAACTTCTACGAGTAACGTCTCAACGAATTAATCGTCGCCACGCCCGTGGCGGCGCTCACATTTCTGGCATTAAATTTCTCCTTTCTGTTCAGCGCTTTCATCAACTAGCGCTTATTTTTCAATTCATTAAACCAAAAACGCGTTATTCCCCCTGCCTTGACACTCCAAATATTCCGTGGAAAACTCAATCTAAACTGGACTATACCAGTTTAAAAAACACCTCCTGACACGCGCCAGAAGGAGGCATAAAAACCTCATAAAGAGGAGTAGCCCGTGATTACGTTTATTGAGAGCAAGGTCATCCCCGTCCTAATCCGGATTGGTGAAAACAAAATTCTGGTGGCGGTCCGTAACGGGATTGCCCTGACGCTGCCGTTCACCATCACCGGCAGTCTTTTCTTAATCATCGCCAATTTACCGATCCCCGGCTGGAGCGAATGGCTGGGCCCGTGGGCTGACAAAATCAGCGCGCCGGTTGCCGTTACCTTCGGCGCAATCGGCCTTATTTCCGCCGTGGGGATCAGCTACAACCTCGCGAAGGAATATAAGCTAAATGCGATTACCTGCAGCGCGGTCACCATGGTGGTGTTCCTGCTGGCACAGCTCAACGATAAATATCAGTTGAACGTCGATAACCTCGGCGCTGCGGGCCTGTTCTCTGCCATTATTTTGGCGGTGCTGACGGTGCATATCATTCGCTGGTTTATTGGCCGAGAAATTGTTATCAAGCTGCCGGACGGCGTTCCGCCCGCCGTGGCCCAATCTTTTGCGAGCCTGATTCCAGCTGCGGTTGCCATCACGCTGGTGTGGTTTGTCCGGGTAATGCTCGGCTTTGACATCAATGAATTTTTCACCCAGATCCTTAGCCCGTTGGTAAGCGGCCTCGGCTCGCTGCCGGGCATGCTGGTGTTGATTTTCCTGATTTCGCTGCTGTGGTGCTGCGGCATTCACGGTGACAACGTACTGTCCGGCATCACCAGCCCGATATTCCTGAAATATATCGCCGAAAACACCCAGGCGTATTTAAACCACCAGCCCATTCCACACATCACCGCCGATGGCTTTTACATCGTGTTTATGTGTATCGGCGGCACCGGCGCCACGCTCGGTCTGGTGCTGGCGATGCTGCGTTCCCGCAGCAAACTGTATAAATCTGTGGGCAAACTGTCGCTACCTTCGGCGGTGTTCTGTATCAACGAACCGGTAATTTTCGGTTGCCCGATTGTCTTCAACCCGCTGCTGATGATCCCGTTCACTCTGACCCCAATGCTGCTGTGTATCTCCACCTACAGCCTGATGTATTTCGACATCATCGGTCGCCCGGTACTGCAAATCCCCTGGACCATGCCGCCAATTTTTGCGGCATGGTTCGTCACCGGCGGCAATATTCCGGCGGTTATCTGGTCTGTCTGTACCATCGTAATTTCCGTCGCTATCTATTTCCCGTTCTTCAAATTGCTCGAACGCCAACAACTGGAAAAAGAGCGTCATGAAGAACAACGCGCAAGCGAATCCGTACTGAACACTGACTCCGCATTGTAAAAAGGATATCTGATGAAAAAGCTCAAAATTGTCACCATCGGCGGTGGCTCAAGCTATACCCCGGAACTGATTGACGGCTTTATCAAACGTTACGATGAACTGCCCGTTACCGATTACTATCTGCTGGACATCGAAGAAGGCAAAGAGAAGCTGGAGATTGTCGGCAAGCTGGCGCAGCGTATGGTGAAAGAGGCCGGGATCCCGATGAACATTCATCTGTCCCTCGACCGCGCCGAAGCGCTGAAAGACGCCGATTTCGTGACTACCCAGCTGCGCGTCGGTTTTCTCGATGCGCGCATCAACGATGAAAAAATCCCGTTGAAATATGGCGTATTGGGCCAGGAAACCACCGGCCCTGGCGGGTTTATGAAAGCCCAGCGTACGATCCCGGTGCTGCTGGATATCTGCCGGGACATGGAAAAATATTGTCCGGACGCGTGGCTGATTAACTTCACCAACCCGGCTGGAATCGTCACCGAAGCTATCACCCGCCATTCGAACATCAAGAGCATCGGGATTTGCAGCGGCGCCAACAGCATGCTGATGGATATCGCCAAGGCCTATGAGGTAGAAAAGAAGGACGTTTATGCCCGTATCATGGGCCTGAACCATCTGATTTTCGCCGATCAGATTTTCATTAAAGGCGAAGATTATACTGATGATTTCATGGCAAAACTGGCGCAGGGCAGCGCCAGTAACTCGCTGAAAAACATTCCGGACATCGGTTTCTCCTCCCGCTTTGCCAAAGCGTTACATATGTATCCAATTTCCTATCTAAAGTACTTCTTCCTGACCCGTGAAATGGTTGAGGCGGCGCAGAAAGATGCTAGTACCAAAGGCACCCGCGGTGAGCAAACCCGCGAGATTGAACAACGCCTGTTTGAGCTTTATCAGGATGAGCACCTTTCCCATAAACCGAAAGAGCTGGAAAAACGTGGCGGCGCCTGGTATTCGGATACCGCCTGCTCGATTATCAGTTCGATTTTTAACGACAAAAAAGAGATCCACGTGGTAAACACCGTCAACAACGGTGCGACACCGGACCTGCCGGATCACGTGACGCTAGAAACCAATGCGGTTATCGATCGTAACGGCGCGCACCCGTTGGCGTACGGACGAATACCTGTCAAAATTCGCGGTCTGATCCAAAGCGTCAAAGCCTATGAAGAGCTGACCGTCGAAGCCGCAGTCACCGGTGATTACAGCACCGCCCTTATGGCGCTGACCATTAACCCGCTGGTACCGTCGGCGACGCTTGCCGAGAAAATTCTCGATGAATATCTGGAAGTGAATCAGCGCTATTTACCGCAATATCATTCAAAAAGCTAAGGAGCAGCGATGAAAACGTTAATTTCCCCGGACTACCCGCAGCTGTGTCAGGCGGTCGCGCAAAATGTGATTCACTGCGTGAACGAAAAACCCAATGCGCTGATCTGCATTGCGGGCGGCGACACGCCGCTGGGCGTCTTTGCCGCTCTGGTCGACGCGCAAAAGCAGGGCCGCGTGGACTTTTCCCGCACGCAGTTTCTCGGGCTGGACGAATGGCTCGGTCTTGGCAAGGCGGACAAAGGCAGCTGCCGCGAAATGGTCTGGCATCATTTCTTCGACAAGCTGACGCTGCGTGAGGAGCAAATCTGCTTCTTCGATGGGCTCACCGCCGACCCGCAGACAGAGTGCCAGCGCGTGGATGGTTATATTGAGCAGCATGGGCCCATTGACTGCATCGTGCTTGGCATTGGCATGAATGGTCACATTGGCTTTAACGAGCCAGGTGCGTCGCCGGATAACACCTGCCACGTGATTGATTTAGATGACGTCACCCAGGCGGTTTCGGTGAAGTATTTCGATACGCCACGCGAGGTAAAACAGGGAATTTCGCTTGGTCTGAAAACGATTCTGGCGGCGAAAAATATCGTGCTGATGGCAAGCGGCGAGAAGAAAGCAGCCATTGTGGCGCAGACAGTGAACCACCCGACGAGTCGCGATATTCCATCGACGCTAGTCAAAACGGTGTCACAGGCGAGTTTGTATATCGATAGCGCAGCGGCAAGCGCGCTGTAGTGCAAATCTAACAGGCGCTTTGGCGCCTGTTAGCGTTCGATGCGTAGGTTTTTGACCCGGAAGATATCGGCGCGGTTATAGCTGATGGAGTAGTTAAACGCCGTTTTGTCGGCAAGGCGCGTCACTTCAGTAATTTTCAACATCGGCTGGCCGCTGGCAATATTGAGCAGCGGTGCCAGTTCATCGTCAAACAGCGCGGCTTCAATTATGGAGTCAGCGTCTTTGATTGTCTTCCCGGTGTACTCTTCAATATAGCCATACAGCGATCCTTCGCTGAGGATGTCCTCAGGAATGGTGTCGATGACGCTTTGCGGGATATTACTGTCTTCCACCAGCACCGGATTGCCGTCGAGCAGTCGGATACGACGGATAAACCAGACGTTATCGCCAGGAGAGATTTCAAGATGCTGCGCCAGCGTGGCATCAGCCTGAATGCCATTGAACGCTAACAACTGGCTGCTGACCTTTACTCGCCCCTGAAATTCACGGGAAAAGCCGAGGATGCTGTCACTGGTTTCGTTATTCAAAAGGTAGACGTTGGTGGCGCTGTTTTTCAGCACGAACATCCCTTTGCCGTGAATGCGCTCGATAAACCCTTCCTGAACCAGGTTATCCATCGCTTTCTGCACCGTTACGCGGGTCACGCCGTACAGGCCTGCCAGTTCGCGCTCGGAGGGAATGCTTTCACCTTTTTTATAGAGTTGATTGAGGATGTCGCTCTTAATGCGTTCCTTAATCTCAATATACTTGTGCACCTTTTGCATCGTCATCTCGCTGGAAATAGTGCGGTTTAATGCCACAAACCGTGCGTGCTGATGCCCTCACCCCGGTCCTCTCCCACAGGGAGAGGGTGCAAACACTAAAGGCCTTCTCACTGAGAAGGCCTTGCTGTTTATTCCGGGCGGTAAACCTTCACGTTAGCAAAGCCCTGCTCGCGCAGATACAGCGCCTGCAGACGGCTCATCACGCCGCGATCGCACCACAGCAAGTACGTTCTGCTCTGGTCAAAGTCACCAAACTGGGTGCTGAGTTTATAGAATGGCAGGGACGCCACTTCCACACCTTCGAGCTTCAGCGGTTTGTCGTCCTGTTCGTCAATAGAACGAATATCGAGCACCACATCGGTCGCGTCAAACGCAGTCACGGTTTCGACTTCAACCACTTCCTGCTGAGTCTGCTGCGCAATCTCGCGAATATCGACGTTGTTGGCTTCCGACACCACTTTGTCGAGAATAGCGAAATCGAAATTCTGCTCTTCCGCTTCGATTTTTGCCTTCACCGCTTTCACGGTCGGGCTCTTCGAAATCACGCCGCAGTATTCCGGCATGGTGCGGGCAAAATCTTCAGTGCCGATTTCACGCGCGAGATCGATGATGTGTTCTTTGTCGTGAGAAATCAGCGGACGCAGAATCAAGGTATCAGACACGTTGTCGATCAGACGCAGGTTGGTCAGGGTCTGGCTGGACACCTGGCCCAGCGCTTCGCCAGTGACCAGCGCCTGCACGCCGTAGCGCTCAGCAACCTGAGACGCAGCACGCATCATCATGCGTTTAAGCACCACGCCCATTTGGCCGTCGTCGACTTTTTCGAGGATTTCACCCACCACAGGTTCGAAGTTGATCGCCACGAAGCGTACGCGATGTGAACTGCCGAAGCGGTTCCACAGATAATGCGCCACCTGACGTACACCGATTTCATGTGCAGCGCCGCCCAGGTTGAAGAAGCAATAATGCACCCGACAACCGCGACGAATCAGCATGTAGCTGGACACGCCGGAGTCGAAGCCACCGGAAATCAGCGACAGCACGTCTTCTTGGGTACCAATCGGGAAACCACCGATACCTTCGTAGCGGCCTTTAACCAGCAGCAGACGGTCGTTATCAATTTCCAGGTTGACCGTGATATCCGGTTTGGTCAGCTTCACGCGCGCAGTTTCGATGTGCTGATTCAGCCCACCGCCCACGTAACGCTCTACTTCAATAGAGGTAAAGTCATGCTTACCACGACGCTTTGCACGAACGCAGAAAGTTTTACCTTCCAGCGTTTCGCGCCACAGCGGCAGCGTCTGCTCGAAGATATCGTGCAGCGAAGTGAAAGGCACATCTTCCACTTCCAGAATATGGTGGATGCCGGGAATACGGGTCAGCGCATCACGAATAATCGGACGCTGATCTTCGTCTTTGGCGCGAACTTCAATGTGATCCCAATGACGAACAACGGCAAGGGTCTCGTCGTACTGCTTGAGTACGTTACGGATATTCCCGGTCAGAATTTTTATAAAGCGCAACCGCACAGATTGGCTTTTGATGGTGATTTCCGGGAACAATTTAATGATAAACTTCATGGCGGCAATGGTTCGTTGGCAAACCCGATTGGGCTTGTGGACAAAAAATACAGCAGCCATGACATCCCGGCTGCATCCAGGCGCGCAAGTATACCACCATCGCGGTCAACCTGCGCATTACCATTATGCGTTATTTCATATGCCCGAGGACTTCGCTACCATAGGCGGGTCGCGACACAACAAGAGTCAAACATTCACTATGCCAAAGAAAAATGAAGCGCCAGCCACGTTTGAAAGCGCACTGACTGAACTTGAGCAGATTGTTTCCCGTCTCGAAAACGGTGACTTACCGCTGGAAGACGCCCTGAACGAGTTCGAGCGCGGCGTTCAGCTGGCGCGCCAGGGTCAGGTGAAGCTACAACAGGCGGAGCAGCGGGTACAAATCCTGCTCGCCGATAACCAAGACGCTCCGCTGACCCCTTTCACGCCGGACGCTGAGTAACCAATGGATTTCTCGCAACAGTTACAGGCCTGCGTCGACCGGGCCAATGAAGCGCTGCGTCAGTTTATTGCTCCGCAGCCCTTTCAGAACACTCCGCTGGTTGAAGCCATGCATTATGGTGCACTCTTAGGGGGGAAACGCCTGCGACCATTCCTGGTGTATGCCACCGGCGGCATGTTCAACGTGAGTCTTTCCACGCTGGACGCCCCTGCCGCGGCGGTGGAATGCATTCATGCCTATTCGTTGATCCACGACGATCTGCCGGCGATGGACGATGACGATCTGCGTCGCGGCCAACCGACCTGCCACATTAAATACGGTGAAGCCAATGCCATTCTGGCCGGCGACGCCCTACAGACGCTGGCGTTTTCTATACTCAGTGATGCACCGATGCCGACAGTGTCAGACCGTTTCCGTCTGGCGATGGTGTCAGAACTGGCTCAGGCCAGCGGCGTGGCAGGGATGTGCGGCGGTCAGGCGCTTGATCTGGAAGCAGAAGGTAAGCAGGTTGATTTAGACGCACTTGAGCGTATTCATCGCCACAAAACCGGGGCGCTTATCCGCTCTGCCGTGCGTCTGGGTGCACTGAGCGCTGGTGAGCAGGGCAAAGCGGCCCTGCCGGTGCTGGATAAATACGCGGAAAGCATCGGCCTCGCATTCCAGGTGCAAGATGACATTCTGGATGTGGTAGGGGATACTGCGACCCTTGGCAAACGCCAGGGCGCTGACCAGCAGCTTGGTAAAAGCACCTACCCTGCCCTGTTGGGACTTGAGCAAGCCCAACGAAAAGCCCGTGATCTCATTGAAGAGGCCCGCCAGTCATTAACTGTACTGGCCGCGCAGTCTCTGGACACCACGGCACTGGAAGCGCTAGCGAATTACATTATTCAGCGCGATAAATAAGCAACCTCCTCGAAATAATTCAGGTTGCAGAAAGGCGACAACACTGTGAACCCTCAGAAGCTTACATAAATAAGTGACTGAGGTGAACGAGGCAGCCAACGCCTATGCAGCCTGAAGTATGACGAGGAAAATGATGAGTCTCTGATGAGTTTTGATATAGCCAAATACCCGACGCTGGCACTGGTGGAGTCCACTCAGGAGTTGCGTCTGTTGCCAAAAGAGAGCCTGCCGAAGCTCTGCGACGAACTGCGTCGCTACCTGCTCGACAGCGTGAGCCGCTCCAGCGGACACTTTGCCTCCGGGCTTGGCACGGTGGAACTCACCGTGGCGCTGCATTACGTCTATAATACCCCGTTCGATCAGCTGATCTGGGACGTAGGTCATCAGGCTTACCCACACAAAATTTTGACCGGCCGTCGTGATCGTATTGGCACCATACGCCAGAAAGGTGGCCTGCATCCGTTCCCATGGCGCGGTGAAAGCGAGTACGACGTGCTGAGCGTCGGGCACTCGTCTACCTCTATTTCCGCCGGGATAGGCATCGCTGTCGCCGCAGAAAAAGAAGCCAAACAGCGTCGCACCGTGTGCGTCATTGGCGACGGCGCGATCACCGCCGGGATGGCGTTTGAAGCGATGAACCATGCGGGCGATATCAAGCCGGATATGCTGGTTGTCCTCAACGACAACGAAATGTCGATTTCCGAGAACGTCGGCGCACTGAATAACCATCTGGCACAGCTGCTGTCCGGTAAGCTCTATTCGTCATTGCGTGAAGGCGGCAAGAAAGTCTTCTCAGGCGTCCCGCCGATTAAAGAGCTCCTCAAACGCACCGAAGAGCACATCAAAGGCATGGTGGTTCCGGGCACACTGTTTGAAGAGCTTGGTTTTAACTATATCGGCCCGGTCGACGGACACGACGTGTTAGGGCTGGTCAGTACGCTGAAAAACATGCGCGACCTGAAAGGCCCGCAGTTCCTGCACATCATGACCAAAAAAGGTCGTGGTTATGAGCCAGCAGAAAAAGATCCCATCACCTTCCACGCGGTGCCAAAATTCGACCATACCAGCGGCGTGCTGCCGAAAAGCAGCGGTGGCCTGCCGGGTTACTCGAAAATTTTCGGCGACTGGCTGTGCGAAACAGCGGCGAAAGACAACAAACTGATGGCGGTCACTCCGGCAATGCGTGAAGGCTCCGGAATGGTCGCGTTCTCTAAAAAATACCCTGACCAGTATTTTGACGTGGCGATTGCCGAGCAGCATGCGGTGACGTTTGCTGCGGGTCTGGCGATTGGCGGTTATAAGCCGGTGGTAGCGATTTACTCGACCTTCCTGCAACGCGCCTATGACCAGGTCATTCACGACGTCGCAATCCAGAAATTGCCGGTGCTGTTCGCCATTGACCGCGCGGGCATCGTTGGCGCTGATGGTCAAACCCATCAGGGTGCGTTCGATCTCTCCTATCTGCGCTGCGTTCCGGAAATGGTCATCATGACCCCGAGCGATGAAAACGAATGTCGCCAGATGCTGTTTACCGGCTATCACTACAACGATGGCCCGAGTGCCGTTCGCTATCCACGCGGCAGCGGTACCGGCGTCGAACTGGCCCCCCTGGAAAAACTGCCGCTCGGTAAAGGCGTCGTCAAACGCCAGGGCGAGAAAATCGCGATTCTCAACTTTGGTACGCTGCTGGTGGATGCCGCCGTGGTGGCCGAAAATCTCAATGCCACACTGGTCGATATGCGCTTTGTGAAACCGCTGGATGAAACGTTAATTCTGGACATGGCCGCCCGACATGAGGTGCTGGTCACACTGGAAGAAAACGCCATCATGGGCGGTGCAGGCAGCGGCGTAAATGAAGTACTGATGGCACACCGCAAACCGGTGCCGGTTCTGAATATTGGCCTGCCGGATGTCTTTATCCCGCAGGGAACGCAGGAAGAAGCGCGGATAGATATCGGTCTCGACGCCGCCGGAATCGAAGCAAAAATCACGGCCTGGCTGGCCTGATCCTTTCCCCCTTTCCGCTCCTGCTATGCTTAACATTACGTTCATCGCAGGAGTGGAAGCATGCAATACAATAAATTGGGAACAACCGACCTCAACGTCTCCCGACTGTGTCTTGGCTGTATGACTTTTGGCGAACCTGACCGTGGGAATCACGCCTGGACGCTGCCGGAGGAAAGTAGCCGCCCCATCATTAAACACGCCCTTGAAGGCGGGATTAACTTCTTTGATACTGCCAACAGCTACTCCGACGGCAGCAGCGAAGAGATCGTTGGCCGTGCGCTGCGTGATTTCGCGCGTCGTGAAGAGGTGGTCGTGGCGACCAAGGTTTACCATCAAACAGGGGATTTACCGCAAGGGCTTTCCCGGGCGCAAATCCTGCGCTCTATCGACGACAGCCTGACGCGTCTGGGGATGGATTACGTCGACCTGCTACAAATCCACCGTTGGGATTACGACACCCCGATTGAAGAGACGCTGGAAGCGCTGAACGACGTAGTTAAGAGCGGAAAAGCGCGTTACATCGGTGCATCATCCATGCATGCGTCACAGTTCGCACAGGCGCTGGAACTGCAAAAACAGCACGGCTGGGCGCGGTTCGTCACCATGCAGGATCATTACAATCTGATTTATCGCGAAGAAGAGCGCGAGATGCTGCCGCTGTGCTATCAGGAGGGCGTGGCGGTTATCCCGTGGAGCCCGTTGGCGCGTGGTCGTCTGACGCGTCCATGGGGTGAAACGACTGCCCGCGTGGTCTCCGATGAATTTGGTAAAACACTCTACAGCACCACCGAAGAGAATGACGCACATATTGCGGAACGGCTGGCGAACATTGCGGATGAGCTGGATGTGACGCGTGCACAAGTAGCGCTGGCGTGGCTGTTAAGCAAACCCGGCGTGGCAGCACCCATTATCGGTACATCGCGGGAAGAACAGCTCGAGGAATTACTGAATGCGGTGGATATCACCCTGAAACCGGAGCAGATTGCCGAACTGGAAACGCCGTATCAGGCTCATCCGGTGGTAGGATTTAAATAAGTGAGTCTCCCCTCGCCCTAGCCCTTTCCCTTAAGGAGCGAGGGAATAATCCTCGAACGCTTTCCTCCCTCTCCCTTTTAGGGAGAGGGTCGGGGTGAGGGTTTTATCAAATAATTCCCATCGGCCAGTGATGCCCAATCACATACAACAGTCCCGCGGAAATCACTCCGGCGACAATATCGTCGACCATAATTCCCATCCCGCCATGAACGTTGCGATCGAACCAGCGGATCGGCCACGGTTTCCAGATATCGAAAATACGGAAGATGACAAATCCAGCAGCGACCCACTGCCAGTCGTTGGTGGGAATGGCCATCAGCGTAATCCACATCCCGACAAATTCGTCCCAGACGATGCTGCCATGGTCATGCACGCCCATGTCTTTCGCCGTGCGATGGCAGATGTATACGCCAATGCAGATACTTAGCATCACCGTCAGCGAATAGAGCTGCCATGGCAGGAAGGTCATCAGATACCAGAAGGGAATGGCCGCAATCGAGCCCGCCGTGCCTGGCATTATCGGGCTAAGACCGCTGCCAAAACCGGTCGCCAGCAGATGCCACGGGTTAAGCATGCTCAGGCGGCTTTTTGCTACGTCTTTACTGCGCAAAATGGTCATACCCCTTCCAGTCGAGCGTTACCGGTTTGCAGTCACGCTGAAAATGCAGCCCTTCGATGTCGGCGCTGACCTGGCCAATGCAGGTGAAGCCCATGCCGAAATTGCCCAAAGCGACATCCAGCACACCACGATTAAGCTCCGGCACGGTGAAGCACAGTTCGTAATCCTCACCGCCAGAAAGCGCCCAACGCAACGCCTGTTCGGGCTCGACGTGGCGCTTCATCACTTCAGAATACGGCAGCAGATCGAGATCTACCCGCGCGCCGCACCCGCTGGCTTTGAGAATATGCCCGAGATCGGAAATCAGCCCATCGGAAATATCGATGGCCGAATGCGCCAGATTACGCAGCGCCTGACCACTCAGAATCCGCGGCGTCGGATTAAGATGACGCTTAACCAGATAATCCGCGTCTTCTTTGTTATCCACCTGCAGACGGTCCTGCAAAATCGCCAGCCCGGCAGCGCTGTCGCCCGGCGTACCGGTGACGTAAATCCAGTCACCTGGTTTTGCGCCAGAACGCTTCAACGCCCGGCCTTCCGGCACTAAGCCGTGAATACCCAGTGTCATCGACAGCGGCCCTTTAGTGGTGTCGCCGCCAATCAGCTGCATATCGTAATAATTGAGTTGTTCAAACAGGCTGTCGCTGAATGCTTCAAGCCAGGCTTCTTCTACCGACGGCAGCGTTAATGCCAGCGTCAGCCACGCAGGATCAGCGCCCATCGCAGCGAGATCGCTGAGATTCACCGCCAGCGCTTTGCGGGCTAAATCGGCAGGATTGATATCAGGAAGGAAATGAATGCCCGACACCAAAGTGTCAGTACTGATCGCGAGAGTTTGTTTTTCAGGAATATTGAGCAGTGCGCAGTCGTCACCGATTCCGGTTTCAACATCAAGACGGGAACTTCTTACACGATCAAAATAACGGGCAATCAGGGAGAATTCGCCACATGCCATACGTTATGCCTCGGCAGAGAAAAGAGAAGGCCGGAGAGAACGGTGAAACCGCTTTCTCCGGCCTGCAGATTACTTTTTGCGGGGACGGATTGCCGGAGCTGCTTTATCCAGCACGCCGTTAACGAACTTATGGCTGTCTTCGGCACCGAAGGTTTTTGCCAGTTCGATAGCTTCGTTGATGGCCACTTTGTACGGCACATCATCACGTTTAGCCAGCTCAAACAGCGCGATACGCAGCACAGCTTTTTCTACCTGACCCAGTTCTTCCAGCAGACGGGACAGATAAGGTTTCATCAGGCCGTCGAGATACGCGCTGTTGGTCGCCACTCCGGTCAGCAGTTCACGGAAGTACACGACGTCGACGTCTTTCACGTCCTGTTCCGCCAGGAACTGGTATTCAACATCAGAGATGTCGTTTTTAGACAACTGCCAGGAGTAAAGCGCCTGGACAGCACACTCACGGGCGCGGCGACGAGCAGCAGGTTTCACGGAATTCCCCTTACAAAAAAATCAGGCCTTGATGGCTTTCAATACATTGATCATTTCAAGCGCGGTCAGTGCAGCTTCTGCACCTTTGTTACCGGCCTTGGTGCCAGCACGTTCGATGGCTTGTTCGATGCTTTCGGTGGTCAGAACCCCAAAAGCGACCGGGATTTCGCTGTCGTGCGCAACCTGCGCCAGACCATTGCTTGCTCCACCGGCCACGTATTCAAAGTGAGCAGTACCGCCGCGGATAACGGTGCCAAGCGCGATCACTGCATCGTATTTACCGGTTTTCGCCAGTGCACCGGCTGCCAGTGGCAGTTCGTATGCGCCAGGAACCCAAACGACGGTGATGTTTTCGTCTTTCATCTGACCAATACGCTTCAGGGCGTCAATCGCACCTTCCAGCAGGCTGTCATTGATGAAGTTATTGAAACGCGCAATGGTGATGGCAACGCGAGCGTCCGGGGCAGCAACGTTAGCTTCGATAATGTTCATACTTTTCCTTTTGGGATTCGACTTACCCCGAGGGGGGCGGATTTTATCATAATTATTCGCGTACGGCTTCCCTATTTAGGGCTGCTTCACGCGGGTATTAAATGCAGACACAGATCCGGGCCTACCTGGCGGATCTCGCTGAAACTAAACTGGGGTGCATCGGCCAGTTTCTCAAGCCCTGGCAGCACACATAAACCACGTGCATTGCTGCCTAACAGTTTAGGCGCAACGTAAACAATCAGCTCATCAACCAGACCTGCCTGCAACAATGCCCCGGCAAACGTTGGGCCCGCTTCCACCCATAGACTGTTAATTTGCTGTTTGCCCAACTGCATCATCAGCAGGACTAAATCGAGATGACCATTATGTTCCGGCACGTTCAGGTTGCGCACATTGTCCGGCCATTCACGGGTATCGTCTTTGCAGCGCGCAAACAGAATGTCGCCCGGTTGCTGCACGATGCGATGTTCCGGCGTCACGCGGTTCTGACGGTCGATAACAATACGCAGCGGTTGACGCAGATTTTCCTGCGGATAATGCGCCTGCACATCGGTATTCAATTCATCCCAACGCACGGTTAACGCCGGATCGTCGGCCAGCACCGTGGCATCGGTGGTCAAAATGGCGTGGCTTTCCGCGCGAAGACGCTGCACATCGCGGCGCGCCTGCGGCGAGGTAATCCATTGACTTTCACCGCTGGCCATCGCCGTGCGGCCATCCAGCGACGCGCCAAGCTTCAGCTGAATGTACGGGAAACCGGTGCGCATCCGCTTCAGGAAGCCCTTATTCAGCGCTTCCGCTTCGCTCATCATCAGCCCGTGGCTGACCTCAATGCCTTCCTGCTGCAAACGGTATAGCCCGCGCCCCGCAACCTGCGGATTAGGATCCTGCATCGCAGCAACCACGCGGCTGACGCCTGCGGTAATCAGCGCCTCGCAGCACGGCGGTGTACGGCCATGGTGGCTGCACGGTTCGAGGGTGACGTATGCCGTTGCCCCTTTCGCTTTCTCGCCCGCCATGCGCAGGGCGTGGACTTCGGCGTGCGGTTCGCCCGCGCGGTAATGCGCACCTTCGCCGACGATTTCCCCGTCTTTCACGATGACGCAGCCAACGCGTGGATTCGGATGAGTAGTGAAGCGCCCCTGATTCGCCAGCTTCAGCGCACAGGCCATATACATTTCGTCAAGCATCGATCAGTCCTGTAAACGGGCGATCTCTTCGCCAAATTCTTTGATGTCTTCGAAACTGCGATAGACTGACGCAAAGCGGATATAAGCCACTTTATCGAGCTTTTTCAGCTGTTCCATGACCAGATTACCGATTTGCTTGCTTGGCACTTCACGTTCGCCGGTGGCACGCAGCTGCGATTTAATGTGGTTAACCGCCATTTCGACATCATCAGAGCTGACCGGGCGCTTTTCCAGCGCTTTTTGTAAGCCGCTGCGCAGTTTGTCTTCGTTAAACGGTTCGCGGACGTCGTTACTTTTCACCACCCGCGGCATCACCAGTTCGGCCACTTCGAAGGTTGTAAAACGTTCATTACACACGAGGCACTGACGGCGGCGGCGCACTGAGGAACCTTCTCCTACCAGACGGGAGTCGATCACTTTGGTATCTACGGCTAAACAAAATGGGCAATGCATGGCGCGTCCTGACGAAGAAAAATAACATATTCCTATTTTACCACGACCCACCCCACGGCGTCATTTTGAGACAATCCCCCGATGGCATCCAGGACGATACTGCTACCATTACTGTCGACAGAACCTTGAAAGGACACCTAACGATGACACGACGTTTAGTACGAATTCTGGCGCTGGGCAGCCTGTTTACCCTTAGCGCCTGTGCACAGCAGCACGAAGTACATCAGATGCAGCAGAGCGTCACCGCGCTCAATAAAGATATGACCACGCTGAATCAGGAAACCGTGAAGATAACCCAGCAAAACACCCTGAATGCGAAATCTGCAAGCGGTGTGTATCTGCTGCCGGGATCTAATACTCCAGCCCGCCTGGAAAGCCAGATTGGTACGCTGAGAATGTCGCTGATTAATATCGCGCAAAATGCCGACGGTATGCGCGCCACGCTGCGTATTCAGGGCGAATCCAATGATCCGCTTCCCGCGTTTAGCGGCACCGCCGAATGGGGCCTGATTCAGGGCACCACTGACAACTATCAGGAAGTGAACGTCAAAAACCAGTTGATCAACGCCCCGGCCAGCGTCCTCGCGCCGAGCGATGTGGATATTCCACTTCAGCTCAGCGGCACTGATCCAAAGCAGCCCGTTTTCGTGCGTATTCACGATATTCAGCCCGCCAGCGTTCAGTAATTTCTTATCACCGGATAGCGACGGTTATCCGGTTTCCCTCCCCTTTTTCATCACCCTTCAACACGCACTGCAATCTTTGCTGTTTTTCAGAAATCCCTGGAAACATTTGAGAGAATCCGTACAATCCCCGCCGATAATGCACGCAAACGTGAACGCAATCGATTACGTACTTGAGAAAACTGTGAAACACCACATATTTTTGTGAGCAATGATTCTTATAATAGGCCTCGCAGAAAACAGTTACATTTAGAAACGCCCAAGCGGTTCTTTTTCACTCCCCGAAAGGGATTTCAACAAGTGGCATAATGATGAAAAAAACATTAATTGCAGCCGGTGCAGTGCTCGCGCTTTCTTCGACTTTCACGGCAAACGCAGCCGAAACTACCAAACCAGAGTATGTCTCTGACTGGTGGCATCAGAGCGTCAACGTGGTAGGCAGCTACCACACCCGCTTTGGACCGAAAATCAATAATGACGTTTACCTGGAATACGAAGCGTTCGCCAAGAAAGATTGGTTCGACTTCTACGGCTATATCGATATCCCAAAAACCTTCGGTGCGGGTAACGGTAACGACACCGGTATCTGGGACGACGGTTCACGTATGTTCATGGAAATTGAACCGCGCTTCTCCATTGATAAGCTGACCGGCACCAGCCTGGCATTCGGCCCATTCAAAGAGTGGTACTTCGCGAACAACTACATCTATGACATGGGTGCTCACGGCAACGATGCCAGTAAGCAAAGCACCTGGTACATGGGTCTGGGCACCGATATTGATACCGGCCTGCCAATGAGCCTGTCCCTGAATGTGTATGCCAAATACCAGTGGCAGAACTACGGCGCCGCGAACGAAAACGAGTGGGATGGTTACCGCTTCAAGGTGAAATACTTTGTGCCAATCACCCAACTGTGGGGCGGCCAACTGAGCTACATCGGCTTCACCAACTTTGACTGGGGTTCAGACCTGGGTAACGAAGACTTCCGTGACCTGAACGGTAAGAAAGCGCGAACCAATAACTCCATCGCGTCCAGCCACATTCTGGCACTGAACTACGATCACTGGCATTACTCTGTGGTCGCACGTTACTGGCACAACGGTGGCCAGTGGAACGACGATGCAAGCCTGAACTTCGGTGACGGCGACTTCAGCGTCCGCTCTACCGGTTGGGGTGGCTACCTGGTTGTCGGTTATAACTTCTGATAATCCGCGGTTAGTGAAAAAGCCCGGCGGCGCAAGCTTGCCGGGTCTACGCGAAGCCCGGTAAGCTTAGCGCCACCGGACATATTAAGACTCACGACTTACACGACAACGCACTCGCAGGGTCCAGTAACCACGGCCGCAAATATCCTACGGTATTTGAGAACGGCAACACCCACTCGGGTAAACGAATCCCGACCTCTTTTTCAATAAAAGCCCGTCTCGCCTGCACCCTCGCCCACAGCTGCGGATAGTCCGCCGCCAATTGCTGACGTAACGATTCATCTGCCAGCGCCACCGTGTCTTCAATGCTCGCCCCTGCATATCCCGCCCGGGAAGGAATAATATCGATTTGCAGCAGCATGCCGCTGGCCAGCGGAATGTCAGAGCCCGCAGACACCGGTGAACACAGCCATTCTTCATCCGCCACAAGATGCCCCGGATTGAGATGCCAGTGATATTCAGCCTTCGGCAGCACGTCTTCAATCAGCTGGTACAGCTCACCGCCGGTCATGCCCGGACGAATATTTTCCAGCCACGCGACCACCGCGCGGAAATACGGAATCGCGACGACATCCAGATAATCGCTGACCGCATCCGGCAACTGTCCGGCATTTTCGACCACGTAGGCCGCACGGCTGCTGAGCCCACCTTTGAAGCTAGTCGTCAGAGAAAACTTATCCCCCAGCTGCACCGTTTTATCACCCGGATAAAGATTCGCATGGGCGAAACGATCGCCGGTGGCAGCGATGGACACCACGTTGTGCGGCTGGCCATCAGCGGCGAGCAGGCTGGCAATCTCCTTTTCCGTTTTACCCGGTGCGACCGCATTCAGCGCCCGAAGTATCGCCGTTGAAGCCAGGTTGGCGCCGTATTCATAATGCGCTAACTCATTGGCATTATTGATAACCCGCGCGCCATACGCCGGGGAGATAAACACGCCGGTGGCATTACGCAGTTCTGCCCTGGGCGCAGCCTCACGGACCGCATCAACGATAAACGACGGGATATCGAACATCTGCCGCGTGTTGTCGTTTATGCCAGTGAACAGCTTCCAGCCCGCCAGACCCAGCGTTTTATCCCCGGTAATACCGGCGCGTTGCAGAACCTCATGAAGGGGCTGAACGGTGTCCATTGGCTGATTCGGCAGAGAGAACCATGGCGCATGCAGCACGCGTTTTTTCAGCCGCGCATGCGCCGCCAGTTTGAGGTTTTCGTTGCCGAGAACCAGCCCCGCCTCACCATCCAGATGCAACACCAGCAGCGCCTCTTCAAAGCGCGGGATAAAGCCGGTGAGATATTCAAAGTTTCCGCCGTGCTCTTTGTCGGCGTAAACAATCAGCGTGTCCAACCCCTGTTGGCGCATCCGGTCCAGCACGCGCGCTTTGCGCCCGGCAAGTGTGGCGTCATTTAGGGTAACGGAAGGCAGATTCGTCCAGCACGGTGGCTGAGGTATCGGCTGAAGTGAAACGGGGGTGGGAGTGGTCATTTCTGTAGTGTCCTTTAAACAGAGATTATCTGTTCACCCTACCGGAAACGCGGATTTTTGGCATAAAAAAATCCCGGTCATATGACCGGGATTCGATTTTGCAGTGCAGAACTTACGGCAGAATATTAGGCTGATCGGCGCCTTCTTTTTCCACTTTCTGTTGCAGCAGGTGCTCGCGTCGCATCCCGAGTTTCAGCGCCAGCGCGGAAGCTACGTAGATGGACGACGCCGTACCGATGGTAACACCGATAAGCATGGTCAGTGAGAAGCCTTTCAGCATCGCACCACCGAACAGGAACAGCATCAGGATAACCATCAAAGTGGTACCGGATGTGATCAACGTACGGTGCAGCGTCTGGGTCAGGGACACGTTAAAGATTTCGTAAGGCGTACCGCGACGAATTTTGCGGAAGTTTTCACGAATACGGTCCGATACCACGATGCTGTCGTTCAGCGAGTAGCCGATAACCGACATCAACGACGCGACGATGGTCAAATCAACTTCAATCTGGCACAGCGACAGAATGCCCATGGTGATCACCACGTCGTGCGCCAGCGAGATAACGACACCCGCCGCCAGACGCCACTCAAAGCGGAATCCGACATACACGAGGATAGAGATCAGCGCCACCAGCAGCGCCATTGCGCCGTTAGTTGCCAGGTCAGCCCCGACGCTTGGCCCCACAAACTCGATGCGCTTTACAGCAGCATGTTGGTTAGTGGTTTCGTTAATCACGCTCAACACCTTGCTGCCCAGCTCCTGGCCGCCGGTTTCCCCTTTGGCCGGTGGCATACGCACCATGATGTCGCGGCTGCTGCCGAAGTTCTGCAACAGTGGATCGGCAAAGCCTGCTTTTTCCAGCGCGTCACGCATCTGGTCCATATCGGCCGGTTGTTCGAGGCTGATTTCAATGACAGTACCGCCAGTGAAATCCAGACCCCAGTTAAAACCACGGACGCCGATAATGATGATGGAAGCCACCAGCAGCAGGCCAGAGATGCCAAAGGCCCAGTAGTCCCAGCGCATAAAGTCATGGACTTTACGGCCGTAGTTTAATTGTTCAACAGTATATTCCTGTGCCACAACGCACTCCTCAGATAGACAGCTTGTTGATGCGTTTGCCGCCGTACAACAGGTTTACGATGGCACGGGTGCCGACGATCGCGGTAAACATGGAAGTCGCCACACCGATACCGGTAGTAATAGCGAAGCCTTTAATAGCGCCAGTACCGACCGCGTACAGGATGATAACTTTGATCAGCGTGGTAACGTTCGCATCGAAAATCGAGCTAAACGCGCCGCGATAACCTTCGTCAATCGCCTGCTGAATGGAACGTCCGTTGCTGATTTCTTCCTTAATACGCTCGTTAATCAGTACGTTAGCGTCGACCGCCACCGCAAGGGTTAATACGATACCCGCAATCCCCGGCATGGTCAGCGTGGCCCCAGGCAGCAGCGACATGATACCGACAATCATTACCAGGTTCATAATCAGCGCTGAAGTCGCGATCAGGCCAAACTTCTTATAGAAGAAGATCATGAAGATGATGGAGATAGCCAGACCCGCCAGACACGCTTCCAGACCTTGCTGAATATTCTGCATACCCAGGGTTGGACCGATGGTACGTTCTTCAACAATCTGAATCGGAGCAATCAACGCACCGGCACGCAGCAGCAGGGAGAGCTGACGCGCTTCGTTAGGGTTGCTGATACCCGTAATACGGAAGCTGTTACCGAGGCGAGACTGGATGTTGGCGATGTTAATCACCTCTTCCTCTTTCACCAGAACGGCACGTCCTTTCGCGTCCTTCTTGCCGCTGTCTTTGTACTCCACGAACAGGGTTGCCATCGGCTTACCGATGTTATCCTTGGTGAAGTTAGACATGATGTTGCCACCTGCGCTATCGAGCGAGATGTTAACCTGCGGCTGATTGTATTCATCCTGGTTCGAAGTGGAATCGGTGATGTGGTCACCGGTCAGAATAACGCGCTTGTACAGCACAACAGGCTGGTCTTCACGGGTATTTTTCACTTCGGAATCGCCCGGTACGCGGCCAGATGTGGCAGCGGACTGATCGACGGAGGAATTCACCAGACGGAATTCCAGGGTTGCGGTTGCGCCAAGAATTTCTTTCGCGCGCGCCGTGTCCTGAATACCTGGCAGTTCAACCACGATACGGTCAGCACCCTGACGCTGAACCAGAGGTTCGGCAACGCCAAGCTGGTTCACACGGTTACGCAGGATGTTGATGTTCTGCTGAACGGCATACTCACGCGCTTCATTCAGACGCGCATCGGTCATCACCGCACGCAGCTGGTTGCTGCCTTGCTTAGAGATAACCAGATCGCGATGACGCGGAGCCAGATAATCAATCGCCTGATTACGCGCCGCGTCGTCGCGGAACGTAATGCTCAGGCCATAGTTATCGTCTTTACGAACGGTAGTGTAGGCGATGCCTTTTTCACGCAGATCGCTGCGCAGGCCATCAATGTTTTGTTCCTGCAATTTACCGAGCGCGGTATCCATATCCACTTCCATCAGGAAGTGCACGCCGCCACGCAGATCAAGACCGAGTTTCATCGGCTCTGCGGAAATCGACGCTAACCAGCGCGGGGTTGCCGGAGCAAGGTTTAACGCCACGACGTACTTGTCACCCAGCACGCTCATCAGCGCTTCACGCGCGCGCAGCTGGATGTCAGTGGAGTCGAAGCGAGCAAGAATTGCGCCCTCTTCCAGTGCCACAGACTTAGCGGTAATTTTTTCTTCTTTTAAGGTGTTCTGGACCTGGATCAGCGTTTGCTCACTGGCGGCGACGCCGCGCGCGCCAGTGATTTGAACAGCCGGATCCTCACCATACAGGTTGGGAAGTGCGTAAAGCAGGCCGACGATAAACACGACGACCAGCATAATGTACTTCCACAAAGGATAACGGTTTAACACGGCAGTTCCCTTTGGGAAAACAGTAGATTACAGCGCCTTCATGGTGCCTTTCGGCAGAACGGCAGCTACGAAGTCACGTTTGATAACCACTTCAGTGGTGTCGTTCAGCGCGATAGCAATGTAGCCAGCTTCAGCTACTTTGGTTACGCGACCAACCAGACCACCGTTAGTCAGCACTTCATCGCCTTTGGCAATGGAGTCCATCAGCTTTTTATGGTCTTTGGTGCGCTTCTGCTGTGGGCGCAGGATCATGAAATAGAAAATCAGACCAAACACAACCAGCATCAGGATCAGAGACACTGGGCTGCTTTGTCCCGTTGCACCAGAAGCGGCTACCGCATCAGAAATAAAAAAGCTCATTGAATTTCCCTCATTATTAAAATTAATCAACGTTCAACGGTGGAACAGTTCGACCCTGACGTTGGTAAAAATCCGTCACAAAGCTCTCTAATTTACCCTCTTCGATAGCCTTGCGTAAACCCGCCATTAAGCGCTGATAGTAGCGAAGATTATGGATGGTATTGAGACGCGCGCCCAAAATCTCATTGCAACGGTCAAGATGATGCAAATAAGCGCGTGAATAATGGCGACAGGTATAGCAATCACACTCAGCGTCGAGCGTGCTGGTGTCGCTTTTATGCTTCGCATTACGAATTTTCACCACGCCATCGGTCACAAACAGGTGTCCGTTTCGGGCATTACGCGTTGGCATCACGCAGTCGAACATATCGATGCCGCGACGCACGCCTTCAACCAGGTCTTCCGGTTTGCCCACACCCATCAGGTATCGTGGTTTGTCTGTCGGAATTTGCGGACACACATGTTCCAGAATGCGGTGCATGTCTTCCTTCGGCTCACCGACAGCCAGGCCGCCGACAGCGTAGCCATCAAAGCCAATCTCCACCAGACCTTTGACCGAGATATCACGTAAATCTTCGTAAACGCTGCCCTGAATAATGCCAAACAGTGCGTTCTTATTATTCAGAGAATCAAAGCGGTCACGACTACGTTTTGCCCAGCGCAGGGACATTTCCATCGAGCGCTTGGCATAATCCCAATCCGCCGGGTACGGCGTACATTCGTCGAAGATCATCACGATATCGGAACCGAGATCGTTCTGAATCTCCATGGATTTTTCCGGATCGAGGAAGATAGGATCGCCGTTGATCGGGTTACGGAAGTGAACGCCCGCTTCGGTAATTTTGCGGATATCGCCCAGGCTGAAGACCTGGAAGCCGCCGGAATCGGTGAGAATCGGCCCTTTCCATTGCATGAAATCGTGCAGATCGCCGTGCAGCTTCATGATCTCCTGACCAGGACGCAGCCACAGGTGGAAGGTGTTGCCGAGAATGATTTGCGCGCCGGTTTCTTCAACTTCTTCCGGCGTCATCCCTTTTACGGTGCCGTAAGTGCCGACGGGCATAAATGCAGGCGTTTCAACAACGCCACGTTCGAAGACCAGGCGGCCGCGGCGTGCGCGTCCGTCGGTAGTATCCAGTTCAAATTTCATTGTTGCTCCTGCGTCAGAAAGACAGTCTGACGTATAAGACCCTGTGCCGCGGAATTATTCCCCAACACGTTCTTGAATAGCCGACGGATTGTACGTGATGTACATGGCATCCCCGTAGCTAAAAAAGCGATATTTTTGTTCTACCGCAGACTTGTAGGCGTTCATCGTGTTTTGATAGCCGGCAAAAGCGGACACCAGCATGATGAGCGTTGACTCCGGCAGGTGGAAATTGGTTACCAGCGCATCAATCACTTTGTACTGATAGCCTGGGTAGATGAAGATTTGCGTGTCGCCGAAGAACGGCTCAATCAGGTCAGTTTTCGCCGCCTGCGCTGCGCTTTCAAGGGAGCGCACGGAAGTCGTACCCACCGCGACCACTTTGCTGCCGCGCGCTTTCGCCGCCAGCACTGCATCGACCACATCCTGAGGCACTTCCGCATACTCAGAGTGCATAATGTGATCTTCAATGGTATCGACCCGCACAGGCTGGAAGGTTCCCGCCCCGACGTGCAGCGTCACAAACGCCATCTCGATGCCTTTCTCACGCAACTTCGCCAACAGCGGCTCGTCAAAGTGCAGGCCCGCCGTCGGGGCCGCAACAGCGCCTGGCTTCTGGCTGTAGACGGTCTGATACAGCTCGCGGTCTGCGTCTTCGTCCGGACGGTCGATATACGGCGGTAGCGGCATGTGGCCGATAGCGTTGAGAATATCCAGCACCGGACGCTCGTCGTTAAACTGCACTTCGAACAGCGCATCGTGACGCGCCACCATAGTGGCATTGATGCTTTCATCGTCGCCGAGCAACAGCTCAGCACCCGGCTTCGGCGCTTTAGAGGCGCGAATATGTGCCAGAATACGTTTATCATCGAGCATACGCTCAACCAGTACTTCAATCTTACCGCCGCTGGCTTTACGGCCAAACAAGCGCGCCGGGATCACGCGGGTATTGTTAAAGACCAGCAGGTCACCAGGGTTGAGCTTGGCAAGCAAATCGGTGAAAGTATCGTGCGTCAGCGCGCCCGTTGGCCCATCCAGCGACAGTAAGCGGCAGCCACTGCGCTCCGGCTGTGGATAGTGAGCAATCAGGGATTCGGGCAGTTCAAAAGAAAAATCGGCGACGCGCATGACGGTAACTCGAGACATAATAAAGAGGCGGGTAGTCTAGTGGCAGGCTGCTTTGGCTGCAACCTGTAAGCCTTAAATACGGATAACGCATACCATGAATTTTCTGGCCCACCTGCACCTCGCACACCTCGCCGACAGCTCGCTGCCGGGCAATTTGCTGGCCGATTTTGTGCGCGGCAACCCGGATGACGCCTACGAATCGGCGGTTGTCAGGGGTATTCATATGCACCGCAGGGTCGATGTGCTGACTGATAATCTGCCGGAAGTGAAGAGCGCGAAAGCGTGGTTTCGTCCCGAAACTCGCCGCGTGGCGCCGATTACGCTCGACGTGATGTGGGATCATTTCCTTTCCCGCGACTGGGCAAAACTGTCGCCGGAAATCTCTCTGCCGGATTTCGTGCGCTACGCACAAACTCAGGTCACACAAATCCTGCCGGACTCACCGCCGCGTTTCGTTAATCTGAATGATTATTTATGGTCTGAGCGTTGGCTGGAACGTTATGCCGACATGAATTTTATACAAAATGTGCTGAACGGGATGGCTAATCGCCGCCCGCGCCTCGATGCCTTGCGCGATTCCTGGCTGGATTTGGACGCGCATTACGCACAGTTAGAAGACACATTTTGGTCGTTTTATCCACGTATGATGGCGCAGGCCAAGGCGCGGGAACTATAAAACTTGCGCTTTATCACAGAATCGCTAAGCTGAAGCAGTTGTTCATATTATAATTGATAGGTAAAACCTGTCTCAACGATTGTCAGCTTCTCATTGAGTCACCTGCTTCCTCTCCCTATACTGGCCCGCGTTGCGTTCCATTAACCTTATAAATGTAGAGGAGAACCTCATGGTTCTGGTAACTCGTCCTGCTCCTGATTTTACTGCCGCTGCTGTACTCGGTAACGGCGAAATCGTTGATAACTTCAACTTCAAACAGCACACCAACGGTAAAGCTACCGTTCTGTTCTTCTGGCCGATGGACTTCACCTTCGTATGCCCGTCTGAACTGATCGCTTTCGACAAGCGTTATGAAGAATTCCAGAAACGCGGTGTAGAAGTGGTTGGCGTTTCTTTTGATTCCGAGTTTGTCCATAACGCATGGCGTAACACCCCTGTCGACAACGGCGGCATCGGTGCAGTGAAATACGCAATGGTTGCGGACATCAAACGTGAAATCCAGCAGGCTTACGGTATCGAACATCCGGACGCTGGCGTTGCTCTGCGTGGTTCTTTCCTGATCGACGCTAACGGCATTGTACGTCACCAGGTTGTGAACGATCTGCCACTGGGTCGTAACATCGACGAAATGCTGCGCATGGTTGACGCGCTGCAGTTCCACGAAGAGCACGGCGAAGTGTGCCCGGCTCAGTGGGAAAAAGGGAAAGAAGGCATGAACGCGTCTCCAGCAGGCGTGGCTAAGTACCTGACTGAAAACGTCACCAGCCTGTAATCGGCCTGGTTTCGTTAATCAAAAAGCCTGCTAATTTAGCAGGCTTTTTTGTTTTTCGTGACCCGTCCTGAGACCTGTTAATGACCAAACCACACACTGGCAGAAATGGCCGGTAGCGAAAGCACATCATCATGCAGCGTGCCTTTGCCCTCTTTCAGCAGCCACTCTTTGACCGCCAGTAACGGAGTCGCTTCCAGCACCACTTCGCACGCTTCGCCGCGATTAATCGCCACCAGCACCCGCTGCTGCTTCAGCACCCGAACAAACACCACCACGTTATCTTCGGCGTAAATCACCTGACAGCCGCCGTGGCGTAGGGCCTGCGTCCGGTGACGCAGTTTGGTCATACGCTGATACAACGCGAGCAAGTCACCGTCCTGCTGCGCTTTGTCCCACGGGAACGGCTTGCGACAGAACGGGTCGTTGTTGCCATCCAGCCCCACTTCGTCGCCGTAATAAATACACGGCACACCCGGCCAGGTGAACAGCCACACCACCGCCAGCGGCAGGCGTGCCACATCCTTACCGAGCAGTGATTTAAAGCGTGCGGTATCGTGGCTATCGAGCTGATTAAACATCCGCAGCTGCTGCTGATGCGACAGGCTGGCGCGGTAGTTATCCATCCACGCCATGCAGGTTTGGGCGTCAATCATCTGCGGATCGTAGGAAATATCGGTGTTGGCGAGGAAACCCCACAGCGGGAAAGTGAAGCCGCGATAGTTCATCGCCGCATCTTCCGCATCGGCCTGCAGCCACTGGCGAGCATCGCCAAAATGTTCGCCAAGCACGTAAGCTTCAGGGTGGGTCTCTTTTGCCGCTTTGGTGATGCCCGCGATGTGCTGCAAATTGTTCCGCGCGCCGCCCGCTTCGCCAAGCATATGCACCACATCGAGCCGCCAACCGTCCATACTCCACGGCGCTTTCAGCCAGTGGCGCACGATACTGTCTTCGCCGCGATACACTTCATTAATCAACGTTTCAGAGCTGAAATCCAGCTTCGGCAGGCTGGCGTAACCGAGCCAATCCAGCGCCTGCCCTTCGTCGGAAAAACTGTACCAGTCGCGCCAGTGCGAGGATGGATTGTGGCACGCGCCGTCGGTGCCGCGATTGTGTCGATCGAACCAGGCGTGCGAATCGCCGCTGTGGTTAAACACGCCGTCGAGGATCAGACGCATCCCCTCCCGGCGCGTATTGTGCCGCAGGCGCAGCAATGCCTGATCGCCGCCAAACTGCGGATCCACATGACGATAATCTTCGGTGTCATATTTATGCACACTGGGTGCGACAAATACCGGATTAAGGTACAGCGCGGTGACACCTAGCTTTTTCAGGTAGGGTAGCTTTTCGCTGATCCCATCCAGATCGCCGCCGTAAAACGTCGATCCCCCCGCCTCCGCCGTTAACGGTTCATCCCAGTCGCGCAGGACAATCTCGTGCCCGGCCGCGTGATGGTAATAAACGTTATCCTGTTCGTCATTCCGCGGTTCGGTACGGGCAAAGCGGTCGGGGAAAATCTGATAGAACACCTGATCGGCAACCCACTGTGGGCCATTATCCGGCACATCGACCGCAAATTGCTCCAGACGCGCCGGAGGGAAATGACTAAAACCCTGCGGCGTAAACCAGCGCTGGCGGTTTTCCCACAGCAGTTTAAAGCTGTAGCGGCGGCGCGACTGACCAATGCTTAAATCGATTTCCGCACGCCAGGCGGTAACGCCGGGATACGGTTCACTGCGCAGACGATGCATCGGCAGCGCAATTTCCTCATTGTCTTCCTCTGCCCGAAGCGTGACCCGCAGTGGTGGCATTTCACCGCTCAGCCACAGCGTAATTACCAGTCGGTCCTGCTGCTGTTTCAGGAACGGTGCAACAGGAAGATGCCATGCCTTCAACATCGTCATTCCCCTTTGTTCAAAATACGTTCACCTTGCCACAGTCAAGCTGCGTCCGACTCATCACTATGACGTCTATTGGGGGGAGGATGCCGGAGGATGAGGGCGAAGAATAGCGGAATTTTCCGGCAGCGCGGGCGGGAAAATGAAGCAGAAGGAAGGCTCCTTCCTTACAGATATTTACGATACACTGCTTGTTACTGAGTTGTTATCAAAGAGACGCGCAGTGCCCAATTTTGATTTACAGGACCTGTATGCCTTCACGGCATTATGCGAACACGGCAGTTTTCGATTTGCTGCCGAAGCCATCTGCATCTCACAATCAGCGCTCAGCCGCCGAATCGAAAAACTCGAATCGGCACTCGGTGTGCGCCTGTTTGACCGCACCACCCGACGCGTCACGCTGACACAGGTTGGCAGAACTTTCGCGCCACGCGCCCGGCAGTTACTGAGCGATTTTGAAGATGCGTTAAGCGGCATCAGCGACCCGATGTTTTACGGCAGCGGTGTAGTCACCGTAGCCTGCATCCCTTCTGCCGCCTACTATTTCATGCCAAAAGTGATCGCTCACTTTCGCAGTCGTTTTGCCAAAGCACGAATCAAACTGGTGGATACCAGCGCCGGAAATGTTTATGCCGCCGTCCACAATCGACAGGCCGATTTTGGCCTGAGCTTTCTCTCCAGCGAAGAATCAGACCTGACGTTTATGCCGTTGGTGGACGAAACGTATCGGCTTGTGTGTCGCCAGGATCACCCGTTCGCGCAGCTTTCCTCTCTGAGCTGGCAGGACTTTTTTAACGCCGATTACATCTGGCTGAGCAAATCATCTGGCAACCGCCATTTACTCGATCAGGCATTAGGCGACATCGCCGTTCGCCGCCCTGCGGTGTGTGAAACGCGCCACGTCACCACCATGATTGGCATGGTCGAGGCCGGACTTGGCGTTGCCGCCGTGCCATCCATGGCCTTTCCTGAAAGTGGTCACCCGCTGCTGGTGCAAAAACCACTGATTGCGCCGGTTATCAAGCGCCAGGTCGGATTAATCAAGAAGGCAGGCACCACGCTCTCACCGCTGGCAAGCGAGCTGGAAACGCTCATCACTGGCTTGTTTCAGCCTTAGCCGTTAACGGATCCAGTCCGGTTTCGCGAACGACTGCCTGCGCATTCGGTGAGGCTAAATAGCGCAAAAGCTGACGGGCGTGATCCTGATGTTGAGCGCCATCAACCACGGCACCTGAAAAACGCGTCACGTACTGGACGGGCTCTGGAATGCGCCCGACAAACTCGGCGCCTTTTTCAGGCAGCAGTTCGCTCACCTGCTGCAATCCGACGGCATAATCCCCTTTTGCCACCACCGAGGCGACCGGCGTTTTCTCAATCATTTTCGCCTTCGACTTCACTTCATCACTAATGCCCAGCTGGCTGAATAATTTCGACTGTACGTAACGCCCGCTGGCGCTGTCGGAATAAGCGATAGATTTGGCGTTCAACAGCGTGGCCTTTAGCGCCGCCACGGTGCTGATATCCGGTGCCGTCGCGCCCGCAGGCACCACCAGGCCAATGCGTGAATCGGCCAGCTCTGTCCGGCTGCCAGCGGCTATTTTTCCATCCTGTTGCAGTTTATCCAGCGCGTAACCGACCATAATCACCGCATCCGCAGGCTGCCCCGCTGCCAGTCGGCGTGGAATGGCCTCGGCTGAATTGCCCATCGACGGACCATGAACGATGCGGATCGTGTCGCCGGTTTTGGCCTCATATTGCGGTGCCAATTTATCGAGTGCCGCAGAAAATCCACCAGAGATCATCACCGTGACTTCGTCGGCCTGCGCCCCGAGGCTAATACTCCCGACAACGGCAATGGCTATACAGAGTGTCTGACGCTTCATCGCGCGGCTCCATGGTTGAATGATTTAGGGGAAGGCGTGACCTGCTCCGTCACGCGATGGTAGAGATACAGCGTGGCGAGCAGTGCACAGATGGCTGCGAAGCTCATCCAGTAACCGGGCGCGGCTTTATCGCCGGTGAAGTGAATTAGCGCAGTCGATACCGCAGGCGTGAAACCGCCAAAAATCGCGGTCGCCAGGCTATACGCCAGCGAGAATCCGGCCACGCGGACTTCAACGGGCATGATTTCGGTGAGCGCCGGGATCATCGCCCCGTTGTAGAGGCCATAAATAAATGACAGCCACAACAGCACCGCCAGCATCATGCCGAAACTCGGGGCGTGCGCGAGGATCGAGAGTACTGGCCAGCTGGTGAAGATCGCCAGCAGTGTCATCGCAACCAGCACCGGTTTACGGCCAAAGCGATCAGAAATAGCCCCGCCAATCGGCAGCCAGATGAAGTTGGAAACCGCCACCAATAGCGTCACCAGCAGGCTGTCGGAGGAGCTCAGCAGCAGGACTTTTTTACCAAACGTTGGCGCATAGACAGTTATCAGGTAGAACGCGGTGGTGGTCATCGCCACCATCAGCATACCCGCCACCACCACGCGCCAGTTCACCAGCAGGGTTTTCATCGCCTCGTTCAGTGGCAGATGCTCTTTGCGCGAGGCATAGGCTTCGGTTTCCGCCAGTTGACGACGGAGAACAAAAATAAAGGGCACAATCAAGCAGCCGACGACAAACGGAATACGCCAACCCCAGTCATGCAGCGCCCCGGCGTCCATAAATTCGTTGAGCATAAACCCGAGCGAAGCTGCCACCATGATCGACACCTGCTGACTGCCTGACTGCCAGCTGGTGTAGAACCCTTTGCGGCCCGGTGTGGCGATTTCAGCCAGATACACTGACACCCCACCAAGCTCTGCACCCGCAGAAAAGCCCTGCAACAGACGGCCACACAGCACCAGGAACGGCGCCCACAGGCCAATCGTCTGATAACCGGGGATCAGCACAATCATAAAGGTGCCTGCCGCCATGATAGACAGCGTGACGATAAGCCCTTTGCGGCGACCGACTTTATCAATCCAGGCCCCGAGCACCACTGCGCCAATCGGGCGCATCAAGAACCCGGCGCCGAACACCGCGAAGGTCATCATTAACGATGCAAATTCGCTTTCAGCAGGGAAAAACGTGTGGGCGATGTAGGTGGCATAAAAGCCGAACAGGAAAAAGTCGAACTGTTCCAGAAAGTTTCCCGACGTGACGCGCAAAATCGCCATAGCCTTTGCGCGGAACGACGCATTATCTGCAAAAAAAGGCATCTCGCCCTCCGATAGTCAACCAGATCATTAACATATTTAACTTTTCATCAACTATGAGAATGCGTGATTTCAGAGGACGGAATAAGTGCATTTACTGCATGGATTCATGCGCCTCACGCATGAATCCAGCGTCAAGTCAGCCGGGTGGCGGTGGCGGGCCAATTCAGGAGGATCTGGATTGCTCAGCAAGGATGTCTGTTCCGTGAACACTGCCACATTTATCGGCCATGTCATCTCAATGAATGCAGAAATGACGAAGTTTACCCCCAGTTCCGGCAGAAAAGGCAATCTGCCTATATAGTTAACGTTCTGAGCGATAAGGAATATTGCTGATCACATCCGTATCTGACACAACAAATCTGGGTGAATGTATGCGTACTACGCTGTTATCAGTATTGATCATTGCTCTCGGGGGTTTCTCCAGTGCAACGTTTGGAAAAGCAGGCACCGTAAAAACGAATAGCGAAAAATCCGATGATGATCCTACCCGTGTGACAACACAGGTGGGGGTGTCCTGGTCCGATGATTATGACTTTGATGACAGCGACGTCACGTTTTCTGGGTCTCTTGCGCTGGATGAAGCCCGTAAAATCAACGCCAGGATCAACAGTGATGCCTCTGAGTGGCGGGTCGGGGGTTCATGGCTATTTCCGATTGGTATTTTTAATTTCAATATCGGCAAGAATGATTTCTCTAACGGCGCGTCACAGACCAACTACTCGATCGGCACATTCCTGCCCCTGAGTTATTTCGGTTTTGAACCTGCTGGTTTCCAGATCTTCCCCATGGCAGGTTATACCTATAATACGGGTGATGCCGTAGAGTGCAGTCGCCAGGCACAGGATGCCTGTTCACAAGAGGGGTTTAATGGCTCACCTTCGCCTGAGAATGGTTTTGCCCCTACTGATATTTCCGGGAGCAGCGGTTATCTGGGCGCTTTTGTGCTTAAGCCGTTGTCCACTCAGTGGCGGCTGATGGCGTTTATGGCGGGATCTTATGGTTCGAAGAACGATGCCGGAGACAATTATTCTGGTTATTTTGGCGGGATAGGCGCGGGCTATTCGATCAACACGCATCATTCGCTCAGAGCCATGACCTATATCCAGGATAACAATACCTATATTTCTAGCCCGGATAAGCGCCTGTTGTTAGCGTATAAATATCAGTTCTAAAGCCCGGGCTGAACCCGGCGGCGAACGCGCCGGGTTGAACAATGATTACGCGCAGGCCCGCAGGCGGTCGTGCCGTGTTTTAAACTGCCAGCCAATCAACAACAGCACAATCCACGCTAAGCCAACGTACAGTGAAATACGAGTGTCCGGGTGCCAGCCAATCAGCACGATGATAAACACCAGGAACAGCAGGCCAACGATCGTCGTGAACACGCCGCCAGGGACTTTAAACTTCAGGTCCTTCCGCTCTTCCGGCGACAGGCGACGGCGGAACGCAATCTGCGATAGCAGGATCATTATCCACACCCACACGGTTGCGAACGTCGCCAGGGAGGCAATCACCAGGAACACGTTTTCCGGCATGATATAGTTCAGGTACACCGCCAGCAGCAGCGCGACGGTCATGACCGCCACCGTCACCCACGGCACGCCGTTACGAGAGGTTTTAGCAAACACCTTCGGCGCACTCCCCTGCTCCGCCATGCCGTGCAGCATACGGCCCACGCCAAAGACGTCGGAGTTAATCGCCGACAGCGACGCGGTCAGCACCACGAAATTCAGGATACCTGCGGCAAACGTAATCCCCATGTGCTGGAAGGTCATCACGAACGGGCTTCCGCTGGTACCGACCTGGTTCCATGGGTAAATCGACATGATCACAAACAGCGTGCCCACATAGAACACCAGGATACGCATCGGCACGGAGTTAATCGCACGCGGAATGGAGGTCTGCGGATCTTTCGCTTCACCGGCGGTGATGCCGATAATTTCAATCCCGCCGTAGGCGAACATCACCATTTGCAGCGACATCACCATACCGAGCCAACCGTGACTGAAGAAGCCGCCGTTGCTCCACAGGTTGTGGATGCCGGTTGGCTGTCCGCCGTTGCCTATCCCCCAAATGATGATGCCGAAACCGGCGATGATCATCACGATAATAGTGGCGACTTTAAAGAACGAGAACCAGAATTCCAGCTCGCCGAAGACCTTCACGCTCATCAGGTTGATGGAGCAAATCAGCAAGACGACGCTTAGCACCCAAATCCAATGCGGTACCGCCGGGAACCAGACGCCCATGTAAATGCCGAATGCGGTGACGTCGGCAATGGCCACGATCAGGATTTCAAAACAGTAGGTCCAGCCGGTGATGTAACCCGCGAGCGGGCCTAAGTTGTCCTGCGCATAGCGAGAAAACGAGCTGGCAGACGGGTTGTGCACCGACATTTCGCCAAGTGCGCGCATGATGATGTAAGCGGCAACGCCGCCAATAAGATACGCCAGCAGCACGCTGGGACCGGCCATTTTGATGGCATCTGCCGATCCATAAAAAAGACCGGTTCCAATTGCCGATCCGAGCGCCATAAAGCGGATGTGACGGGCGGTTAGCCCACGCTTTAGCTTGTTGTTGGTTTCCATAAATTCCACTGCCTGTACAAAAAACAAAACCACGGAGCCAATGGCCCCGTGGTTAATTTCAATCCTCGCCCGCTAATTAATGCGCGCTGGAGGTCACCTGACGGCCTGCTGCGCGATCCCATCCCATTGCCAGAACAGCGGCAATGATAGTCGGCATCAGCCACGCCAGACCTTGCTGAGCCAGCGGCAGATGCGTGGTCCAGGCTGGCAGAATATCGGCGAATGCAGAGGCTTTAACACCGTCCAGCAGACCGAACACCAGGCTGATAAACATCGCCGGGGCAATCACGCGGGACGAATTATGCCACCAACTGCGGGTAAAACTTAATACCACCAGTGCGATACATGGCGGATAAATCGCTGTCAGCACCGGAATCGAAATCTGAATCAGGTGGCTGAGGCCCAGATTGGACACCACCATCGAGAACAGACCGAGGATAAATACCAGTGAACGGTAAGACAGCGGCAGGTACTGAGAGAAGAACTCGGCACACGCTGTGGTCAGGCCAACCGCAGTCACCATGCAGGCGATGAAAATCAACGCCGCCAGCAGGAGGCTACCTGCACCACCAAAGGTGTGCTGAACGTAAGCGTGCAGAATCGCGGCGCCGTTTGCGTTCTGATCGACCAACGTCGCGCTGTCTGAACCCAGACGGAACAACGCCAGGTACAGCAGCGTCAGGCCGACGCCCGCCATCAGGCCAGCCCAGACGGTGTAACGAGTCAGCAGACGCGCTTCGGTCACACCGCGAGAGCGTGCGGCGTTAACGATAACAATGCCGAATACCATTGCGCCAAGGGTGTCCATGGTCAGGTAGCCGTTGACGAAACCGTTGGAGAACGGCGCGGTCTGGTAGGCATCCAGCGCATGGCTGATAGAGCCTGCAGGCCACATCAGCGCAGCAACTGACAGCACCACCAGGGCGATAATTTTCAGCGGTGCCAGGAAGTTACCTACCGTATCGAGCAGTTTGCCCGGATACAGCGACACCAGAATGACCAGTGCGAAATAGATAATGCTGTAGATAAGCAGCGGCAGTGGGCCGTCACCGGTCAGCGGCGCGATACCCACTTCGAAAGAAACTGTTGCGGTACGCGGTGTGGCGAACAGTGGCCCGACGGCGAGATAACACACCACCGCCAGCAGAATACCGGCCACTTTACCGATTGGCGTGCTGAGGCTATCAACGCCACCGCCGACTTTCGCCAGTGCGACAATCGTCAGAACCGGCAGGCCAACGCCCGTTATCAGGAAACCAAAGGCCGCAGTCCAGACGTGTTCGCCAGCCTGCAAACCCACCATAGGAGGGAAAATAATGTTGCCTGCGCCGACGAACAACGCAAAGGTCATAAAGCCCAGGGCGATGATATCGCGAGATTTTAACTGATGGGTCATAAACTCTTTACTGCCTGTGGATGTGGTGTTGAAAGTAAAAACGTCGTTTTATTCCTGTGGAACAGAACAACGGTAAGAGCGAGCAAAGCAGTGGGAAATACTCCCGATAATCACGCACGAAGAATTGTTATTGGGTTTAGCGCGCGAAAGCAGTCAGACTGCAACTGTACTGGGGCAATTTAAACGCTTATAACGTTTTAAAGCAATAAGGGATCGCAAAACCAGAGGATTATAGCAACATCGAATCACCAGTTAGCATGATTAACCATATATCAGAAAAACCTCTGGCTAATCATGCGAACAAAAAAGCAACAGGCGTTTGAAAATTATCCACCGTTTGGTTAACTGGAAAGCAAAAAAACCGGCTTTCGCCGGTCTTTGTCAATCTTTCCTGACACACGAATCATCAGGTGCTTTTTTTGGCAATCAAACGTTCCGGCAGTAAGAAACTGAAGCGGGTGTTTTTACCCGGCGTACTTTCGATATCGAGGCGACTTTCGTGATGATTTACCGCATGTTTCACGATTGCCAGCCCCAGGCCGCTGCCGCCGGTTTGCCGCGAACGGGCTTTATCGACGCGGTAGAAGCGTTCCGTCAGGCGCGGAATATGCTCCGGCGCGATGCCAGGGCCGTTATCTTCCACGCTGAACAATGCGCCGTGCGGCTCGCGCAGCCAGCGTACGGTAATTTCAGTGCCTTCCGGCGTATGATTCACCGCGTTATACACCAGGTTCGACATCGCGCTACGCAGCTGCTCTTCGCTGCCGAGCACCTGCAGTGAATCCTCAATGTCGAAATGCAGGATGTGCTTCTTATGGCTGAGTGTCTGCGCCTCGCGTTCAATTACCCTGAGCATCATCGGCACGTCGATGATTTCATTTAATGCCGCCAGCGGGGCCGCCTCGATGCGTGACAGCGTCAACAGCTGGCGCACCAGGCCTTCCATACGCTGGGTTTGCTCACGCATGGTGTGCAGCGCTTTTTCGCGCGGCGCGCCTTCCAGCGTTTGCTCCTGCATCATCTCCAGATAGCCCTGTAGCACCGTCAAAGGCGTACGTAATTCATGGCTGACATTGGCGAAGAAATTGCGGCGAGCGCCTTCCAGCTGGTGCATCTGAGTAACGTCACGCGCCACCAGCAGCAGCTGTTGTTCACTGTAAGGCATGACGCGAATTTCCAGATGCCGCCCGGTGTTGAGCACCAGGTTGAGCGGTCTGGTGAAATCGCGAGATTTGAGATAGCGGGAAAATTCAGGGTAGCGCAGCAGGTTGAGGATGTTTTGGCCGTTATCGTCCGGCCAGCGCAGATTCAGCATCTGCTGGGCCAGACCGTTACACCAGAACATGGCCCCTTCTTCGGTGGTCAGCACTACCGCATCGGGCAACGATTCAGCCCCACTGCGAAAGCGTTTGATCAGGCTCCCCAGCTCACGACGGCGCTTTTTATTACGCATCTGCATCTGGTGCAGCCCGTACAGCAGCGGCTCCCAGCTGCCTTTGCCCGGTGGCGGCGTCATACTGCGGTCAACCCACAGCCACCATGAAAGTTGCAGTAAATTCCAGAAATGCCAGATCAGCAATCCGGTCACCGCCGCCAGTAAAAACCATGGCAAGTACCCGAATAGCGCCCCCAGAATGAGGGCCGGAATACAACAGAGGATCAGCTCAAAAACCAGCCTTTTCCATGACAGCCGTTCAAGCACGGGTCACACTCCAGTCAATTGTCAGAAACGGGCGGAGAAACGATATCCCGTGCCGCGAACGGTTTGTACCATTCTGTCGTGACCACTGTGTTCCAGCGCTTTACGCAGACGACGAATATGAACATCCACCGTCCGGTCTTCTACATACACATTGGTTCCCCAGACGTTATTCAGCAGCTGTTCGCGGCTGTATACGCGTTCCGGGTGAGTCATGAAGAAGTGCAGCAATTTAAACTCAGTAGGCCCCATGTCCAGCGGGTTTTCGCCGGTCATGACACGGTGTGAAGTCGGGTCAAGGCTCAGGCCCTGCATTTCGATCACTTCTTCTACCGCCATCGGCGAGATACGGCGCATGACAGCTTTGATACGGGCCACCAGCTCCTTGGGGGAGAAAGGTTTGGTGATGTAATCGTCGGCGCCGGTTTCCAGGCCGCGCACGCGATCTTCTTCTTCGCCACGCGCGGTCAGCATCACTACCGGAATATCGCGCGTTAACGCTTCGCGCTTGAGGTGTTTGATAAACTGAATGCCTGAGCCGCCTGGTAGCATCCAGTCGAGCAGGACTAAATCAGGCCACGGCTCGTTCAGTTGGTTTACGGCACTGTCATAATCGTCTGCTTCTACAGGCTGAAAGCCATTTTGCTCCAGGACGAAGCACACCATTTCGCGAATTGGGGCTTCATCTTCAACGACCAGAATACGTCTCGCCATTATAAATCCTGTGTTATTAGTTATGTGCCTGGTTTGCGGCGTCATTATGCGTCAGATTTATGACAGATTTATGAATAAGATGACCGTTTTATGATAGTGCTCTTCGCCATTATGACACTGAAAGAGTACAGCCATCGCCCTGATATCGTTAACCGTTTATACTGACGCACACGCTTTTCCGCCCTGGGTTTATTATGCGCATCATACACACCTCCGACTGGCACCTCGGCCAGAATTTTTACAGCAAAAGCCGTGCCGCTGAGCACGACGCTTTTCTCGACTGGCTGCTGGAAACAGCGCAGGCGCAAGAGGTGGATGCCATTATCGTGGCCGGTGATATTTTCGATACCGGTTCACCGCCGAGCTACGCGCGCGAACTCTACAACCGCTTTGTGGTGAAATTGCAGCAAACCGGCTGTCATCTGGTGGTGCTGGCGGGGAACCATGATTCCGTCGCCACGCTCAACGAATCCCGCGATATTCTCGCGTTTCTGAACACCACCGTGGTCGCCGGAAGCGGGATGGCCCCTTGCGTGCTCAACCGTCGCGATGGGACCCCCGGGGCGATTTTCTGCCCGGTGCCGTTTCTACGTCCGCGCGATGTCATCGTCAGCCAGGCCGGTTCCTCCGCCGGGGAAAAGCAGCAACATTTATTACAGGCCATCACTGATTACTATCAGCAGCAGTATCAGCAGGCTTGCGAACTACGTGGCGATCGCCCGCTGCCCATCATCGCCAGTGGCCATCTGACCACCGTCGGCGCCAGCAAAAGTGACGCGGTACGTGACATTTATATCGGCACGCTCGATGCCTTCCCGGCGCAGAACTTCCCGCCGGTGGACTACATTGCCCTCGGCCACATTCATCGGGCGCAAAAAATTGGCGGCAGCGAGCACATTCGCTACTGCGGCTCGCCGATTTCCCTGAGCTTCGATGAAACCGGCAAAGCAAAAGCCGTCAATCTGGTGAGTTTTGATAATGGAAAACTGGCGAAAGTAACGCCGCTGGAGGTGCCGGTGACGCAGCAATTGGCGGTGCTGAAAGGCGATTTCGCCAGCATCAGCGAGCAACTGACACAGTGGCGAGATGGCAATGCCGCCTCGCCGGTATGGCTCGATATCGAAATCACCAGCGACGAATATCTGCACGACATCCAGCGAAAAATTCAGGCCCTGACCGACGAACTACCGGTTGAAGTACTGCTGGTGCGCCGCAGTCGTGAACAGCGCGAGCGCATTATGGCCAGCGAACATCGCGAAACGCTGAGCGAACTGAAAGTCGAAGAGGTTTTTGCGCGTCGCCTGGCGCTGGAAGAGCTCGAAGCGCCACAGCAGCAGCGCCTGCATCAGTTGTTTAACGAAACGCTGCACGCCCTTTCCGGGGAGGAACAGCCATGAAAATTTTGAGTCTGCGGCTGAAAAACCTCAACTCACTTAAGGGCGAGTGGAAAATTGATTTCACCGCCGAGCCTTTCGCCAGTAACGGCCTGTTTGCCATTACCGGCCCGACCGGCGCGGGCAAAACCACCCTGCTGGACGCCATCTGTCTGGCGTTGTACCACGAAACGCCGCGCCTCAGCACCCTGTCGCAATCGCAAAATGACCTGATGACCCGCGACACCGCCGAGTGTCTGGCGGAAGTGGAATTCGAAGTGAAAGGCGTGGCCTATCGCGCCTTCTGGAGCCAGAACCGCGCGCGCAATCAGCCCGACGGCAACCTGCAAGCCCCGCGCGTGGAGCTGGCCCGCTGCGACGACGGTAAAATTTTGGCGGAAAAAGTCAAAGACAAGCTGGATTTAACCGCCTCGCTGACCGGCCTCGACTATGGGCGCTTCACGCGCTCAATGATGCTTTCTCAAGGCCAGTTCGCCGCGTTCCTCAACGCCAAACCGAAAGAGCGCGCCGAGTTGCTCGAGGAGCTGACCGGCACCGAGATTTACGGCCAAATATCTGCAATGGTGTTTGAGAAGCATAAAGAATCCAAAACCGAACTGGAAAAATTCCAGGCGCAGGCTTCGGGTATGATTTTGCTGAATGATGAGCAGCAGCAGGCGTTGCAGCAACGTTTGCAGGCACTTACTGACGACGAACAGCAGCAGCAGAATGAACAGCTTCGGGTCCAGCTTTGGCAGCAATGGCTGACGCGCGAAACAGAACTGCACGCTGCAGAGCAACGCACGCAGGCCTCGCTAAGCGCCGCGCAGCACGCGCTGACTGCCGCTCAGCCGCAGCTTTCCGCACTCGCCCAGTCATTACCCGCAGACAGACTTCGCCCAATGTGGGTTCGTCTGCAGGACAGCCAGACTGCGCTGACGCAAACCCATCAGCAAACCGAAGAAGTGAATACTCGCTTACAGAGCCAGCTGGCACTGCGCGGACGTTTACGGCTTAGCGCCGAACGCCAGCAACAGCAATGGCTGGTCAGCCAGAAAACCCTGAACGAATGGCTGGCGGCGAATGAACGCTATCGCCACTGGCAACTCGAACTGACCGGCTGGCGCGCAGCGTTTACACAGCAAACGCGCGAAGCCGCTCAATTGCAGACCCTGACCCAGCGAGAAACTGAATTCACGCACCAGCTCAATGCCCTGCCGCCCGCCTCGCTCACCCTTAATGAAACGGCGGTGGCAACGGCGCTGGAACAACACGCTGCCGCGCGCCCGCTTCGCCAGCAACTGAACGCGCTGCAAAGCCGTTTTCAGCCACTGCAAAAGCGCCGCCAACAGCTGCAACCAGTGCTGGTTCAGCGCCAGCAAGAGCAGGAAAAAGGCGAAGCCGAACTTGCCCGCCGTCGTCAGCAGTACAAAGAAAAGTTGCAGCAGTTTAACGACGTCAGAACCCTGTGCGAGCAGGAAAAAATCATTGCCAAACTCACCGATGAACGTGCGCGTTTGCAGCCTGGCGCGCCGTGCCCTCTTTGCGGTTCGGCGGAACATCCGGCAGTCGCGGAATATCAGGCATTAAAGCCGGGTGTCAACGAAGCCCGTCGCGATGCGCTTGAAAAAGAGGTCAAACAGATTGGCGAATCCGGGGCCAGCCTGAAAGGCGAACTCGATGCGCTGGTGAAACAAATTCAAGCCGAGCAAAGCGAGCTACAGTCGATCGCCGAGCAGGAGCAAGCGCTCACCTCTCAATGGCAATCGACCATCGCTGGTTTGCAGATCTCCCTCACCCCTGACGATGATATCGGCGGCTGGCTGAGCGAACAGGAAAACTACGAACGGCAGCTTTATCAGCACAGCCAGCGTTTGAGCTTAGAGCGTCAGATGCGCGACCTGAAAACGCAGCGCAGCGCACTGGAGCAGGAAATTGCCGAGCGCCAGCTGACGCTGGGTGAAATGCTGAACGGCTTTAGCCTGACGCTTCCCGCTCAGGGTGAAGAAAACGCCTGGTTGGCGGCGCGCGAGGCCGAAAGTCAGCAGTGGCAGACGCAGAGCGAACAGCAGCAATCCCTTGAACATAAACTCGCACAGCTTCAACCGCTGCTCGACACCCTGCCCACGGCTGCACCACAGGAAGATGTCACTCCGATGGCGCTGGACGGCTGGCTGCAGCTGCATCACGACTGCGTATCGCTGCAAAGCCAGTGGCAAACGCTGCAGCAACAGGAAAGTCAGGCACGCGAACGCCTGGCGCTGGCGCAAACAGAGTTTGGCGCCGCGCTGGAAAGCAGCCAGTTTACCAACCAGGACGCTTTCCTGGCCGCGCTGCTGGATGACGATACGCGCCAAAGACTGGAGCAGTTGAAGCAGCAGCTTGAAAATCAGCTTCAGCAACAACAGGCGCTGGCGTCGCAGGCGCAGAATGAGCGAGTTCAGCATCAGCAGCTGCGCCCGGATGATTTACCGGAAACGCAGGACCGCGAACAGGTGCAAACGTTGCTGACCCAACTGGCGCAGCGGCTACGTGAGAACAGCGCTGCACAAGGAGAAATCCGCCAGCAGCTGAAACAGGATACGGACAATCGGCAACAACAACAGGCGCTAATGACGCAGATTGACGCCGCCGCGCAAACCCTTGAAGACTGGGGCTGGCTGAATACGCTGATTGGCTCCAAAGAGGGCGACAAATTCCGTAAATTCGCGCAGGGACTGACGCTGGACAATTTAGTGTGGCTAGCCAACGAGCAGCTGAGCCGCCTGCATGGACGTTATCTGCTGAAACGCAAAGCCAGCGAAGCGCTGGAACTGGAAGTAATGGACACCTGGCAGGCCGACGCGGTGCGCGACACCCGCACGCTGTCCGGCGGAGAGAGCTTCCTCGTCAGCCTCGCGTTGGCGCTGGCGCTGTCCGATTTGGTCAGCCATAAAACGCGCATTGATTCGCTGTTCCTCGACGAAGGTTTCGGCACGCTCGACAGTGAAACGCTGGATACCGCGCTGGACGCGCTCGACACACTGAACGCCAGTGGTAAGGTTATTGGCGTGATAAGCCATGTGGAAGCGATGAAGGAGCGGATCCCGGTGCAGATTAAAGTGAAGAAAATTAATGGACTGGGATACAGCAGGCTGGATAAAATTTTTGCTGTTGAGTAATGACGTAGCAGTTTCGTCAATATAGACAGAAGAATAAGCCCTTGGTTTAGCCCCGCTTTTACCTCAAGCTGGGCTTCACTACGCGGCTGATGTTCCGCGCGCCTTCCCTCGCAACGAGTCAGTATGAAAAAAGTCATCTTATCTTTAGCGTTAGGCACGTTCGGTCTGGGCATGGCTGAATTTGGTATTATGGGCGTGCTGACTGAGCTTGCCGGCAACGTAGGCATTTCTATCCCCATGGCCGGACATATGATTTCCTGGTATGCGTTCGGCGTGGTGCTGGGGGCGCCGGTCATCGCCCTGTTTTCCAATCGTTTTTCCCTTAAACATATCCTGATTTTTCTGCTGGCCCTTTGCCTGGTCGGTAATGCGATGTTCACCCTGTCCTCGTCTTACTGGATGCTCGCGGCAGGCCGACTGGTCTCCGGCTTTCCGCACGGTGCCTTCTTTGGCGTCGGCGCTATTATATTGTCAAAACTCGCCAGCCCCGGAAAAGTGACGTCAGCCGTCGCGGGGATGATCAGTGGGATGACCGTCGCAAATCTGCTCGGCATGCCGCTCGGCACTTGGCTTAGCCAGGAATTTAGCTGGCGCTACACCTTTTTATTGATAGCCATATTTAATATCGCGGTGATGGCCGCGGTTGCCTGTTGGGTGCCCAATATTACTGATAACGCCAGAACCAAATTGCGTAATCAGTTTCACTTCCTGAAATCACCCGCTCCCTGGTTTATTTTCGCGGCGACTCTCTTTGGCAATGCCGGTGTCTTCGCATGGTTTAGCTACATCAAGCCGTTCATGATGACGGTAGCCGGTTTTTCCGAAGGGAAAATGACGGTGATTATGATGCTCGCGGGGCTGGGAATGGTGTCGGGCAATCTTCTGAGCGGTCGCTTATCCGGAAAATTCTCTCCGATCAGTATCGCCATCGTGACGGATTTAATTATTGCGCTTTCGCTGGGCCTGCTGTTTTTGTTTGGCGATGGTCAATTCGCGTCGCTCAGTCTGACATTTATCTGCTGTATGGGGCTTTTTGCGCTTTCCGCACCGTTGCAAATTTTATTGCTGCAAAATGCGAAAGGAGGCGAAATGCTGGGTGCCGCCGGGGGACAAATGGCCTTTAATCTTGGGAGCGCAGTCGGCGCTTACTGTGGCGGGTTGATGCTGACGGCGGGTTTTGCCTACAACTATGTGGCGCTCCCCGCGGCCCTTCTGTCATTTTTCGCGATGTCTTCGCTGCTGCTGTATGCGCACCTGAAACACAAGCCAGAACCTGCATTCTCCTCAATCTGAATTCTGCCCTGTTGACCAGGGCAGTCTGATTTAAAGCGGCCACAACCATGCGGCACCACGCACGCCACTGGAATCGCCGTGCACCGCCTTACGAATCGGCGTTTCACACTCCCCGCCAAAGACAAAATTCTTCACCAGTCCCGGAACTGTTTTATACAGCCGCTCGACATTGCTCATGCCACCGCCCAGGACAATTACGTCCGGATCCAGAATATTCACCACGTGGGCCAGGGATTTCGCCAGCCGCAGTTCATAGCGGCTTAGCGCCAGTTCCGCTACCGCATCCTGTTCTTCAACCAGGCGCATGATTTCACTGCCTTTTAACGGATGCCCGCTCAGACGATGATAATCCTTCGCAAAACCGGTGCCGGAAATAAAGGTTTCAATGCACCCCTGTTTGCCGCAGTAGCACGGCACTTCCGCGCGATAGCGCAGTTCGTCTTCATCCATCCACGGCAGTGGATTATGGCCCCACTCGCCCGCCGTGCCGTTCCCGCCTATATGCGCCCTGCCGCCGAGCGCGATGCCCGCGCCGCAGCCTGTGCCAATAATCACCGCAAAAACGGTTTGCGCACCCACTGCAGCACCATCGATGGCTTCTGACACCGCCAGACAGTTGGCATCGTTCGCCAGTCGCACTTCGCGATTGAGGCGCTTACCCAGATCTTTATCAAAAGGCTGCCCGTTGAGCCACGTTGAATTGGCGTTTTTCACCACTCCGGTATACGGCGAAATAGAGCCAGGAATGCCCATGCCTACGGTGCCGGTCTGCCCGGTTTCCTTCTCTGCCAGCCCGACCAGCGTGGCGATGGTTTCAATCGTCTGCTGATAGTCATCGCGTGGCGTCGGCAGACGATAACGATACAATTGCTCGCCCTGGTCACTGAGTGCAATGACCTCTGTTTTAGTACCACCCAAGTCTATTCCTATTCGCACTGAAGCCTCCCCGGTGCCTGATTAACAATGCAAGCATAGTGACAATTCGCTATCATGCCCGCTGAATTTAACGACAAAGCCGTGGAAATTATCATGCTGTGGTTCAAAAATTTAATGGTTTACCGTCTTAGCCGCGACATTACGTTGCGCGCCGATGAGATGGAAAAACAGTTAGCCTCGCTGGCATTTACCCCTTGCGGTAGTCAGGATATGGCAAAAACCGGTTGGGTTTCACCGATGGGTTCGCACAGTGATGCTTTCACACATGAGGCTAACGGACAGATCCTGGTCTGCGCCCGTAAGGAAGAAAAGATCCTTCCGTCGTCGGTGGTGAAACAGTCGCTGGAAGCCAAGATCCTCAAGCTGGAAGCCGATCAGGGCCGTAAGCTCAAGAAAACCGAAAAAGATTCCTTGAAAGATGAAGTTCTGCACTCGCTGCTGCCTCGCGCTTTCAGCCGTTTCAGCCAGACAATGCTGTGGATCGATACCGTCAACGGATTGATCATGGTCGATTGTGCCAGTGCGAAAAAAGGTGAAGATACCCTCGCACTGCTGCGTAAAACTCTCGGCTCGCTGCCGGTCGTTCCGCTGGCGCTGGAAAATCCAATTGAGCTAACGCTGACCGAGTGGGTTCGCTCCGGCAACGTGGCGCAGGGCTTCCAGCTGCTTGATGAAGCGGAACTGAAAGCGATCCTCGAAGACGGTGGCGTCATCCGCGCGAAAAAACAGGATCTGGTCAGCGACGAAATCGCGGTGCACATTGAAGCCGGGAAAGTGGTGACTAAACTGGCTCTCGACTGGCAGCAGCGCATTCAGTTTATGATCTGCGACGATGCGTCGATCAAACGCCTGAAGTTCTGCGATGAACTGCGCGATCAGAACGAAGATATTGAGCGTGAGAATTACGATCAGCGTTTCGATGCCGACTTTATCCTGATGACCGGAGAATTGGTTGCGCTGGTGGCGAATCTGGTGGAAGGTCTGGGCGGCGAAGCTCAGCGTTAAGCAAGAGCCTTCCTGCGCATACAGGAAGGCGTAATTTTTACAGGTAACGTTTAAAGGTAGCGGCACAGATAGGATGTAGGTTCTGCAACCTGCAGATGAAATTCGCTGTGACCCGGCACGTTAAACACTTGCCCGGCAGTATAGGTTTTCCACTCCGTCTCACCCGGCAGCAGAACGTGTAGCGCCCCGCTCACGACGGTCATTTCTTCAGGCTCAGCCGTCCCAAAGGTATATTCCCCTTCAGCCATGACGCCTACGCTTGCGCGGCCAGTGCTGCTGCTTGTAAAACCGATGGACTTCACTTTCCCGGAAAAGTACTCATTGCTTTGAAGCATAAACAGACCCTTATTAGTTTCGTCGTTGTGTACAAAACCAATATAGGGGGCGTGACAGCGAACTGTCACGCAAATAGTGAGATTAAATAAGCAGTTCTGCCACCAGCCTCGCGACCAGTACATTCGACAGCAGAACCGGGACATCCAACGCCTTCTGCAACAAATCTCGATGCCGCTGATTAAACCCCAGGCAGTCTAGCATCAGCACATCAGCGCCTTCACCCATCAGCTTCTGCCCGGCGGTTACCAATTCTTCTTCGGTACCATGAATCGGGTTTGCCAGCGCATAGCGCGGCTCATTCTGTAAGGTCTGCCATTTGATACGTTGGTTTTTCATCAACTCCGGGATAGGAACGATGACCCCCACCTGATGACCGTCGACGATAGAACTCACCAACGGAGGAATAATGCGCTCTGGTTCAATAAGAATAGCGTTCCGGGCCACCAGTCCACTGATTGGCGCAGTGCTCATGAACAAAATGACATCGTAGTTTTGGTTATCCAGCACTTCAACGACCGACTGTAAATCACGCTCGACTTTCTTACGTGAGACTTCCGCCAGCTGGTTATCATTCAGGAGAGTGATAAGAACCTCTTCTCCTGGCTCTGCGGCGTATTCTTCCATGACCGCTTCTCGGGTCATTTTTCCCACCAAACTCACATGGGTAATTTGGTCTTCCCTGATGTGCTCTGTTAATAACGGCAACACCTCACGCATCGGAACAACACCGATGGTCAGGATTGCCAAAGTCGCACTCATGTTATTTACCTTTTATCACGACAATCACAGCTTCGACACAGGCTTACTGCTGACTGACAGCCCCCTGGATGGCTAAAAAACAACCGTTCAGAAGCGTAGCAGCTCCCTTCTGCGGCCGTTTGTAAAGATTCCAGATAGCGCCATTGCACTCCAGTAATTTCTTGAGCTTAACTTTTTATTAACATTAATTTTAGCTAAAAAGTGTGATTTACGCCCGCTCATCGCAGGCGTTGCGCAACTTAGGCTGAATTAGGACTTATCGGGATCTTCGTAACGCCGTTTGGCGTCGACGGCTTCCGCCTCGGAAGGATGTTCGCTGATCAGCGAATCGGGTTTCGGGTGGTCAGCACGCAGCTGATACCAGGTCACCGACTGGCCCGGATCGCCCTTCTCGACGGCGACTACACGAGCTTCACGTGGATATGGGGGATTTGACGGCATAGCTCTTCCTCTTTCGGTTCAGAGCGTTAAGTATAGGCGTTAACCAGCAGTTGCCGAATTTACCGCAACGGTGGCGGAATGAACGGAGGCGATCGCCGCCAGAATTTGTGCCACGACATCATCAGGTTCACAGGCCGCGTCCACCGTGAAATGCGCCGTTTCACGGTACAAAGCATCACGCTGGGCCAGAATTTCACGCACTTCTTCGCTGATAGGTTTGCCGGTCAATGTTGGTCGCTGGGATTCTTCCGGAAAAGCTTCCAGGCGCCCGGCGAGTACTGCGACTGGCGCTTTCAGATAGATAACGATCCCGTTCTCGCGCAGGAATTCACGATTAGCCTGTGCCAGAATGACACCTCCGCCGGTAGCAATGACGGATTGCGCCGCGGTGACGGATTGCAGCGTTTGGGTCTCGAGTGCGCGAAACGCGGGCCAGCCCTCTTTCGCCACAATATCGGCGATGCTTTTTTGCGCACGCTCTTGAAGGATCACATCGGTATCGATGAAATCAAAATGACAGGCCCCGGCGAGCTTCTGCCCGACAGTGGTTTTACCGCAGCCGCGGGCGCCAATAAGAAAAATAGGCTGTGTTATCACTGAAAATCCCCCTGGTACTGCGGTGTGGCAAGTCGTACTGGTGAGCCGATGATAATATCACCAAACTAGTACGCAAGTAAGTGTAAAATAATAATTACACCTTCAATCCAAACCCCAACGTCTTGGCTATTATTATTGGCTATTGGGCAGGATGAAAGTGTAAAGAAATAGTGTCATTTAGTGTTGCGGCAACCTTACATGAAAGGGCGTCAGTTTGACAACCCCTGTCCGGCTGCAAAAGGTAACACATTTATGCATAGGTTTACGTACCGTATATTTACAGTGCAAATGTTTCAGACACACTAAGCACTGTACCGTTCGTCTTATCGAGGAGTGACCCATGCAATCTGAAGAACAACGGCTGATCGACGGACTCTTTTCGCGTCTGCAACAGGCCGAAGAGCAAAGCGCGCCGCGCGATGCTACCGCCGAGAACGTTATTGCGCAACATGTTCAGGCTCAGCCTGCCGCTCCGTACTATATGGCACAGACTATCCTGATTCAGGAAGCCGCCATTAAGCAGCTGAACGAACGTATTCAGGCGCTGGAGAGCAATGTTGCTCAGCGTCAGTCAACGAAACAAAACAGCGGTGGGTTCCTCGCAGGGCTGTTTGGCGGTGGTCAGTCACAGCCACACGTGAGTGACCCGATTCCCGGCGCGCAAAATTATGCTCGTTCTGCGCCATCACAGGCCGGTTACGCGCCCCCTCAGGCTCAGAATTATGCTCAGGGTGGCGGCTTTATCGGCGGAGCCCTGCAAACCGCCGCGGGCGTTGCAGGTGGCGTCGTCCTCGGCAATATGCTGATGAACATGTTCTCCGGCACGCATCCGCAGGAGATTGTGAACATCATCGAGGAACCACAGGCCCCGGCGGCGGATGACCTGAATCAGGCCAGCGACGCACAGTTTCTGCCGGATGATGGCACCGACTACGCCGCCAATAGCGGAAGCGACGACTGGAGCAATGCTGATTTCAATAACGATGATTTCAGTAACGACGACTTTGGCGGCGATGACGATAGCTGGACTTAATTCTGTCCGCGCTGAACCGCCAGTAGCCATTTGTCGAGTTCAGCGGCAAACTGCTGGCGGTCACGCTGAGACAACGTGTCCGGGCCTCCGGTCTGGATCCCGCTGGAGCGCAGCGTATCCATAAAATCACGCATCGTCAGACGCTCGCGGATGGTGGCGTCGCTGTATCGCTCACCGCGCGGATTCAGCGCCGCGCCGCCTTTCGCCAGCACTTCGGCTGCCAGGGGAATGTCGGCGGTAATCACCAAATCACCCGGCTGGCACTGACGCACAATTTCATTATCCGCCACGTCAAAACCGGCAGGAACACGCATGGAACGGATAAACCGTGAAGGCGGTACGCGCAGATTCTGGTTAGCCACCAGCGTGACCGGCGTTTGTGTTCTGTCCGCCGCGCGGAACAGGATCTCTTTAATCACATTCGGACACGCATCCGCATCCACCCAAATCGCCATACTTACTCCTGAATAAAATAACCGGGGTATTGTCGCCTGCTTTCTTCTTCGGGCATAGTCACAAGATGTTAAGCTAATACGCATTATCAGAAAAACGCTGAGAGAGAGACAGAATGGACAAGAAAATCGGTTTCATCGGCTGCGGTAATATGGGTAAGGCCATTCTTGGTGGCCTGATCGCCAGCGGCCAGGTACAGCCCACTCAGATTTGGGTTTATACACCATCGCCAGAAAAAGTCGCCGCCCTGCACGATCAGTACGGCATTAACGCTGCCGAAAGCGCCCAGGAAGTCGCCCACGTGGCGGACATCGTCTTCGGTGCCGTGAAGCCGGGCATTATGACCAAAGTGCTGAGCGATGTGACCTCCAGCTTCAACAAAGAAACCGTAGTGGTTTCTATCGCTGCGGGCGTGACTCTCGATCAGCTCGCGCAGGCCCTGGGCCACGATCGCAAAATTGTTCGCGCTATGCCAAACACCCCGTCGCTGGTGAATGCGGGTATGACATCCATTACGCCAAACGCGCTGGTGACCAGCGAAGATGTCGCCGATGTGGTGTCGATTTTCCGCTGCTTCGGTGAGGCTGAAGTCATTGCAGAGCCAATGATCCACCCGGTCGTCGGCGTCAGTGGTTCTGCGCCTGCCTATGTCTTTATGTTTATCGAAGCGATGGCTGACGCCGCCGTGCTGGGCGGTATGCCGCGCGCGCAGGCCTATAAATTTGCCGCACAGGCGGTGATGGGCTCGGCCAAAATGGTGCTGGAAACCGGTATGCATCCGGGCGCACTGAAAGATATGGTGTGCTCGCCGGGCGGCACCACCATTGAAGCGGTTCGCGTGCTGGAGGAGAAAGGTTTCCGCTCCGCCGTTATCGAAGCGATGGTGAGCTGCATGGCAAAATCAGAAAAGCTCAGTAAGTCCTGACAATAACGGGTGAACCGCGCTGGCGATTCACCCGTCTTTTACTTCCGCATTAACCGGTTTTCTTCAGACACGCACTCATAAATTTATTACGATCGTCGCCTTTCAGCGATTGCTGAGTCGCCGTGGAATTACATTCCCGCATTTTCTGCTGCTGCGGCGTCACACTTTTCTCTTCCGGTTTTGAGCTGCTGTTTTTCAGGCAGTCGCTCATATAGGTTTTTCGGGCATCGCCTTTCAGCGTTTTAGATGTCGCCTGCTGGTTACAGGACGTCATGCGCTGTTGTTGCGGCGTCATCGTTTTTTCTGCTGCTCCCACCGTTGTGAGAAACACCAGGCCGAACAGTAGGGTAACCAGTAATGTTATTTTCATTGCACCATCCTTCTATGAGGGGATCCTAGTAAGTCTGGTCGCTGACACGGAAAAAATCACCTTAACGGCGGAAAAATAGCGGAGTGGTATAATGAACTACAGATGGGTAAATAATGGATTAGCGACGATTGCAGATGAATCGTCGCTGTACAATACGGCATGCGCCTTAATTACGCGGATGCCGTAATAGCTTTTTTATATATTGATGCAGTAATTCGGCATCGTGGGCGGGAACCACAAGCCCTGGTTTTGCTTCATCCAGCGCAGCTTCAATGTCGGTGATTAACGCCTGTTGTTCCGGTTGTCGCATATGGCGTAATAGTGCAGTAACTACAATTTCTAGCGCTTCTACCTGAACCACTAACTCCTTTGATTCTTCTTCCTTTTCCGCAAGCTTTACCAACAATTCTGCAATCAGATTTTTCATGGCGAGACTTCCTTATGAGAATGCCTGAGACGGTAGCACCGATGATCCGTAATGCATAGCCGGTATAAGAATTATTTTATAAATCTCCAATTATGCAAATTGAATTATTAGCGAAACGTTTCTCTCATCGGTTTATCCCACCAAAAGTAAGAGGGGTAGAATATATATTATTCTACCCCCAGAGAGTTACTCGTCTAATTCACCGCGATCCGCTGCCGCCGCCGCAACATAATGGCGAGTTGTATCAGGTTTATCAGCACAACTATCGCCGTGGCGACAAACACCCAACGGAAACCTGCCATTGCCGACACCGATGCACCGATCAGCGGGCCGACCACGTTGCCTAAATACATAAACGACTGGTTATATCCAAAAATGCGGCCAGTGACCTGATCGCTGGAATATTTAAGCAGCAGCGTCTGTACGGCGGGTAACATCGCGCCGTCGGCAAAGCCGAGCAGGAAACGTAGTACGCCGAGCTGGAATGGCGTGGTGACAAATGACATCGCGAAGAACATCACCACCGCACAGAATAGCGTGGCCACTAATATGCGATGCGCCCCGATACGGTCGCCGAGTTTACCCAGCCGGGGGGCAGAAATCAGCGCAGAAATTCCCGGCACGGCGGCAATCATCCCAGCCAGAAACGCGATGTTATTACTTTGCGGCTCCATCGATTTGATAAACAGCGCCAGAATCGGGCCAATCGAGCCGTTGCAGAGCTGGATAACCAGAGTGGTGAAAAACAGGCTGATAACCAGCCCCGGATAGGTGAGTGAAGCAAACACCGCTTTGCCGCTAAGCCGATCCGCTTTGCTGACTGCCGGGCGTGCGCCTTCTTTAATCAAGAACAGCGTCACCAAAAAACTGACCATCAACAAAATGGCGGTGATGAAAAAAACTGCACGCAGGCCAACGTGGTCGGCCAGGAAACCGCCGAGCAGTGGCCCGCCAATCACACCACTGATTTGTGCGGTCGACAGCGTGCTCAACGCCCAACCGCTGCGCTCACGCGGCACCTGGGAGGCCACCAGCGCCATCGCATTCGGTATGTAACCTGACGTCAACCCCATGATCGCGCGCAGAATAAACAGCTGCCAGACGTTGGTGGCAAAGGCCTGCAGCAAAATCGCAATCGCCATTCCGAGGGAGGCGCGCAGCAGCATCAGTTTGCGCCCTTTACGGTCCGCTAGACTGCCCCACATTGGCGAGACAATAGCGGACACCAGAAACGTGACGCTAAAGGTCAGCCCGGACCACATCGACAGGGCTTCGTGCGACGTCACCCCAAGCTGGGAGACATACAGTGGTAAAAAAGGCAGGATTTGACTGATGGCGAGACCGGTGAAGAAGCAGCCAAACCAGACGGAAATAAGATTAACCTTCCAGGATTCCATAACTACGCGTTTTCATTCATTTTCGGGGGGTATTGCCCAGCATAGCAATTGCGTCGTCTGCTTGTATGGCGCGAGATGCGCTGTAAAGGAGTTTAGTACTTTATTTTCCCAATACGTAATTCCGTGATAAATATCACGAAAAACAACCCTATTCACAGTGCGTTATACTCATCGGCAGAGACCATAACCGCGCATCCCGAGATGAAAATGGTTGGCGTGGGCTGCGTTATAATCCGGGCCAAGGCCATTACCGTAATACTGACAGCTGGCGGACAGCTGCGCGCGTAAGTAAGGCTGTGTTGCTGGCGTCTTCCAGCCTTTGAGGACCGTGACCCGGCGACCATCTGCCAGTCGAAATCCGCTGATATCCAGCGCGTCGGCGGTGGCGTGTTCACTCAACCGGGCGTTTTCACGATGATAGATATTCCGGCAGGCAAAGCTGCCCAGATGGTCAATCTGGCGCAGTTCGCTGCCGAGCATCTGCTGTGTGAGCGGTTTTACCTGCTGTTGAACGAACAGTGCGCTGCTAAGCGCCAGCGGGCAGCTCGCCACAAAACGCTGACTGAGCTGAATGTCACCAAAATTCGCCACGCTGACCGCATTGTGTAATGGGCATGGTCCTGCGCTGTCGCCCACCGGTTTCGTGCTAATCCAGCCACGCTGGCTGGCCTGTGCCAACAGCACCGGGCACTGTTCTGCCGGTAAGCGTTTGAGCTTAAACTGCGTGATACGCCCCGGTGGATCGTCAAGCGATAGCGGCGCAAACGGGTTGAAATGTGACGGTAAAAAGCGGTATCCCAAATAGCCTGCCGCCACAATAATCAGAAGCCCAAGGATCCCCTTCCCTCTCATTATTTTTCCCGACGCTGAAAACTAAGATTATGGCAGAAGCCCCAAGAATCACGTGCTATGGTATCGGCTTTGTATTTTCTGTGGATGGATGTAGAAATGGCTAAGTTGCGGGTTGGAGTCGTCTTTGGCGGTAAATCGGCGGAGCATGAAGTCTCTTTGCAGTCGGCAAAGAACATTGTCGAAGCGATGGATAATACGCGTTTTGAAGTAGTGTTGCTGGGCATTGATAAGCAGGGTGAATGGCATATCAACGACGCCAGTCGCTATCTGCTGAATGCTCAGGATCCAGCCCGAATCGCCCTGCGCCCTTCCGACATTACGCTGGCCCAGATCCCCGGTAAAGCCTCAGAGCAGCTGATCAACGCTGGAACTGGCCAGCCGCTGCCATCCATTGATGTTATTTTCCCGATTGTTCACGGCACGCTCGGTGAAGACGGTTCCCTGCAAGGGATGCTGCGTATGGCGAACTTACCGTTTGTCGGCTCCGATGTGTTGAGCTCCGCCGCCTGTATGGATAAAGACGTCACCAAGCGCCTGCTGCGCGATGCCGGGCTGGCGATTGCGCCATTCGTGACGCTGACCCGTTCCAACCGTAATAAATTCAGTTTTGCCGATATGACAGAAAAACTAGGTCTGCCGATGTTTGTGAAACCGGCTAATCAGGGTTCTTCCGTTGGCGTAAGTAAAGTGAAAAGCGAAGAGCAGTATCATCAGGCCGTCGCGCTGGCGTTCGAATTCGACAGCAAAGTCGTGGTTGAAACCGGCATTAACGGGCGCGAAATTGAATGTGCGGTGCTCGGTAATGACGAACCACAGGCCAGCACCTGCGGTGAAATTGTGTTGAACAGCGAATTCTATGCCTACGACACCAAATACATTGATGACGTCGGTGCAAAAGTCGTCGTACCTGCGGCTATCGATCCGGCGGTGAACGAAAAGATCCGCCAGACGGCGATTGAAGCGTATCAGGCCCTGGGCTGCAGCGGCATGGCGCGCGTGGATGTGTTCCTGACGGCGGAAAATGAAGTCGTCATTAATGAAATCAACACGCTGCCTGGCTTTACCAACATCAGCATGTATCCGAAGCTTTGGCAGGCGAGCGGCCTGGATTACACCAGCCTGATTACTCGCCTGATTGAACTGGCGCTGGAGCGTCATCAGGCCAATGCGGCGCTGAAGACCACCATGAACGGATAGTTTTCATTCTGCCGGGCGGCATTTACGCTGCCCGGTTTATGCCTCGGACTGCTCTTCTTCTTGCAGAGGACGACGGCGAATAATAAACCCCGCCAGCCAGAAACTGATAACCCATGTCACCATTCCAACGGCATAAGTTTGCCAACCCTTCGCTTCAAAGCCCAACAGCCCGACCACACCGTTGAGTATAAAAATCAGGCCAATGGCAAACGCATAGTAGTGCCAGTCACGGCGGATTTTATCAGGCAGTTTCATAACGACTCCGCAAAAGAAAAAAGCATACTCGCACATTCGCAGACCGCCGTCTGCGCGGTACTTAGCAAATATTTAACATCCCTTCAGTTTCACTTAAGGCACATCTTTGTGACTCAGCCTGAAAAAGCCAAAAATAAGAACATTCCCGAGCTGAAATTACCACGAATCTGATATTGACAATCATCTTCTACTGTCAGAATTACCAGAACCAACCTGGCATCAGCCAGCAGAATAATCGCCTGACTCCGTCAGTGCGAAAGAAGTATCAGGAGGTCATTATGGCTGAGTTCACTTTACCCAGAGCAATCATTGCCGGGAAAAAAAAGGAATCCTCCACACCAGGTAATATCGCGTACGCGCTATTCGTCCTGTTCTGTTTCTGGGCGGGCGCGCAGCTGCTAAACATGCTGGTGCATGCGCCTAGCGTGTTCGAGCATCTTATGCAAATTCAGGACAGCGGTCGCCCTCATGTCGAAATCGGGTTTGCCGTTGGGATTCTGTTTGGACTGGTTCCCTTCCTGACAGGCAGCGCCATCCTTGGCCTGCTCGCCCTCATCATGCGCTGTCGTCGTTATTTCTGACCCAACGCCATGCAGCTGGCCCGGCGGTCATCCACGCGTTTTGCAAACCATGCAGTTGTAAGATTACGGGTGATTTTCGGGCTCTCAAGTTGGATCCCCGGTAGCATTTCTCGCACTAACGCCTTCCCGGCTTTTGCGTCTGCGATCTTATACACGCCGCGGTACAACGCTGTTTCTTCGAAATCCTGGCTGTCGCCTTTTTGCAATTGCTGATGGATTTCGCTGTTGCTCATCGACAGCTTCGATGCCAGCTTCTGCACGGCAAGTTCTGTTTTCCCCGCGTCATCGCTGTCATACCGAATCAAATCGCCGTCCAGCGCCAGCTTCACGCCACTTGCTTTACTGACCGCATTTTGGAACGCAGCGTTGCGGCTCGCGTACCAGCCAGCATTGAAATCAGCAAAACGGTAGAGCGGCGCGGAATAGTTGGCCGGGTAATTCAGCAAATGATAGCTGCCAAACCACAGGCCACCGCGCAGCGAGAAGACTTCCTGACGCACGGTGCCGTCCATTTTCCATGGATATCCGCTGTCGTGGGCTTCGGCGAAGGCAATACTCACCTGCATCGGGCCGCCGGTGTGTACCGGATTCAGTGAGCCGAACAGCGTTTGCCCCATCGGCACCATGCCAATAAAGTCATCAAATATGGCGCTAAGCTGCTTTTCGGTTTTCACTGTATCAAGCCGCTCGCTGTAGGTTTTCCCGTTCGGCGAAGTGATTTTTAGCGCCGTATGCACTAAAAAAAGCGGCACGTGCACCTTCTGCGCCCGACGGTCGATTTCCTGCCAGGCGATTTTTCTCAAACCCGGCACGGCGGGATCGGCCTGATAGTTTGACTCTTGCTGTGCGACCGCCAGTACCGAACAGACATTTTCCTCCGTCGGCGCCAGATTTTGGCTTTCAAAGGCTTTGGCGATGCTTTGTGCCCAGGCCTCCCGGTCTTTCACACTGGTTGGCATTTTCTGCCGAACCACAGCGGCAACATCTACCGGTTTTTCACCTTCTTTCAGCACCGGTTTCTGGCTGGTACAGCCCGCCAGAATAATGCCAGCGAGCAGTCCCAGTGAGGGGGAAATCTTGCGTATTACAGCAACCGCCATCGTGCATCCCTGTGTTAGCTAAATGATTGAGTAATTTCCTGCTCTGGCATGTTATCCAGCTCACGCTCGAAGCTGCGCAGACGTTTGTAGATAGACATCAGTTCCACCAGCGTCGTCCAGGAACTGATCAGGTACTGGAACGAACCGCGAACCTGACCGAAAACGTTGGTTATCTGCGTCATTAACCCCAGCGTAATCGTACCGGCAACAATCGACGGGAACAGTAAAAACAGTCCGAAAACATTGTCTACCTGCAGGTAAAGAATTCGCGCTATGTTGAAGTACATGTAGTGAAAATAGAGACGAAAATAGTTGTGACGCACAGCGCTGAACAGTTCGCGAACCGTCGGCGGCGTGGCGCGAGACGCATCATCTTCACCATAAACCAGTTCTTTACGGTAGGCCGCTTCAACGCGCTGGTTTTTGAAATTCAGCCCCGGAAGTTTGATACCAACCACGGCTAACAGGCCCGTCCCCATCAACGACCAGACAATAGCGGCGATTACCAGGCCATACGGCAGATGGCCGACAATCGGCAGGTCAGGCACGTGCGCCGATAGCGTCACCAGCACCGGCAGAAAGGCAATCAGGGTCATGATGGCGTTGATAAAGCTGACGCCCATATCTTCAAGGGTCGACGCAAAGCGCATGGTGTCTTCCTGCACACGCTGTGCAGCACCTTCGATGTGACGCAGTCGCTGCCAATTCTCCATGTAGTATTCGTTCATCGCGGAACGCCAGCGGAAGACGTAGTGGCTGACGAAAAAGTTATTCATCACTCCAATCACCACGGCGATCAGCGCAATGCCGAGGAACACCCCGACTTCATGGTAAAACTGACCGATGCTCACTTTATGCGGAGCAGAAAGCGCGCTCTGGATGAGATCGTAGAATGGCGCATACCAGGCATTAACCGCCACCCCCACTTCGACCAGGAACCAGGTCACGAAGATTATCAGAGAGGTGCCGAGAATCGACCAGTACTGCCAGCGGTGCGGGCTGTAAAGACACCAGAACAGCGCAAAGACCAATACACAAACCAGGTAGTAGGCATAGAACACGAGGTAGTCGAGAGACCAAAAACGTGCCGCGCTGATCGGGATATCGCCGGAAGCGCCGACAATATGAAGCAACCAATTACCCCCACCTACCTGCCAGAATATGACGGCGATGAGTGCCCAAATTGCTGCCGAGAGAAAAAAGGGTCCCGGCTTAGGGAAAAAAGACTTAAACATACATGCTCTCCTGCTAACTTCTTATCGTTTTAAGATTGCTGTGTTCTACGAAAAAATCGCCGCCGCCATCACCACGACAAAAGGTGAAGCTGGGTTGACCGTGAATGAGACCGATGAGAAAACGCTTAGTTCGTATGCCATTGCGTAACAATTGTATCGACGGGTTTCACGCTGAGCGGATTTCCGGGCACCGTGAGCGTACGCCAGACTTCGTTGTAGTGCGCGATGAGCGTTGCGGCTTCAACAGCCGGGCGGTTGGCAGTGGTGTGTGCATCTTCGGCGACGGTGATTTGATAACCTTTGCTGGCGCCAACTTTCAGCGTCGTGTCCACACAGTAATCCGTGGCGCAGCCGCACATCACAAAAGCGGTAATGTCGTTTTCTGCCAGCACACGTTCCAGCTCGGTTTTATAAAAAGCATCACAGGCAGTTTTGGTGACGTAGAGCGCGCCACTCGGCTGCTCAAGATCTGGCAATAATGCAAAGCCGTGACTCCCCTCTTCCAGACCACCTTCTTCGATGTGCTGAATAAAGATTACACGGTCAGCGGCACGAATCAGCCGGTTCACCTGCGAGACGCATTCCTGTTGCTCACGACGCGGCGTTTCGAAAACACTGTTTTGCATATCAACTACCATGACAACGTGCTTATCCGACATCATTTTCTCCGTAACAGGTTGTGAACATTGAGGCTATCATACGCGTGAGTTCACAAAAGCGCGTAGAGGCAGGCACAAAAACCGCCATATTTACCCGTCGTTACGTTTTTCTTGTGCAATTCCGGCGTAAAGGCGCTTTGCAAGCGGGCGTTTAATAGTATAAATACGCATTATCTTTCCATTTCAATTCATGGATGCTTTCCTTGAAACGTAGTCTGCTATTTTTTGCGGCGCTGTGTGCTGCTTCGTTGCCTGTCGCTCAGGCCGCACAAACTTCTCCGGACCCGGTTTTTGCCTCAGATATTGTCGACCGATACGCCAATCATATCTACTTCGGTAGCGGCGCGACGGGTATGGCACTGGTGGTTATTGACGGTAACCAGCGCGTGTTTCGCAGCTTCGGAGAAACTCGACCTGGAAGCAACCTCCATCCGCAACTGGATTCTGTGATCCGCATTGCCTCATTGAGCAAACTGATGACCAGTGAAATGCTGGTGAAACTGCTCGATCAGGGCGTGGTGAAGCTGAATGACCCACTGAGTAAATATGCTCCGCCGGGTGCAAGCGTGCCTAAGTATCAAGGGAAACCGATTACGCTGGTGAATCTGGCGACGCATACCAGCAGCCTGCCGCGTGAACAGCCCGGCGGTGCGGCGCATCGTCCTGTTTTTGTCTGGCCAACGCATAATCAGCGCTGGAACTGGCTCAGCACCGCGACGTTGAAAACTGCGCCGGGAACCCAGGCGGCTTACTCAAATCTGGCATTTGATCTTCTGGCCGATGCATTGAGCACCGCCGCAGGTAAACCGTATCCGCAGCTTTTTGAAGAGCAAATCACTCGCCCATTGGGGATGAAAGACACCACGTTTACTCCCTCACCGGATCAGTGCCAGCGCTTGATGATAGCGGAAAAAGGAGCCAGCCCATGCAATAACACGCTGGCGGCCATTGGCAGCGGTGGGGTGTATTCCACACCAGGGGATATGATGCGCTGGATGCAGCAATTCTTGTCTTCTGATTTTTATACCCGTAACCAACAAGCTGACCGGATGCAAACGCTTATCTATCAGCGTACCCAGTTAACCCGAGTTATCGGTATGGACGTGCCGGGAAAAGCCACGGCATTGGGTATGGGCTGGGTCTATATGGCGCCGAAAAATGGGCGTCCGGGCATTATTCAGAAAACAGGCGGTGGCGGCGGATTCATTACCTATATGGCAATGATCCCGCAGCATAACGTCGGGGCTTTCGTGGTCGTAACCCGTTCCCCATTGACTCGCTTTGTGAATATGAGTGACGGCGTTAACAATCTGGTCGCAGAGCTGAGTGGCAATAAACCGCTGGTCGTTCCCGCGTCCTGATCGTCAATACTCAAGGGGCAAGCGGTGTATGGAAACCAGCTTGCCCTTATTCATTTCGATATAGTTTCCGGCGCGTAGCGCGGCAAGGACTTCTGCAATCACCGAGCGGGAAATATGTGTCCGTTGCTGGATATAGTTCATCACACCGATCCTGGTCCGCAAAGAATCATCCCAACCTGACATCACCTGCAAGGTTGCCCTGATCTGGCTGTAGGAGTTTTTGCCAATCAGTTGCACATCGCGTGCTTCCTGCGCTCTCGCAATCCAGCTTACCCAATGAAACGCTTCACGCCAAAGTTGATGCTGATCCAATAATTGCCGGCATTGCGAAGCTTCCAGCTGATAAGCCTCACAGTGGGTCAACGCGGTGAGTTGATAACTTTCTCTTCGGGTATCTAACAGCCCGGCCAGGCCAAGAATCATAGGTGAAGGACAGATAGCAACCAAAATATCTTCCTTGGTTCGTGCGATTTTACACGTTCCCTGACGAAAGACGGTCACGACCGAGGCATTGCAATTCAGGCTCAACGTATCCTGTGAAGAAAGGATGAAGGTTGAAGCATTCGGGGAAAAGAGCTGATCAAGTGCGTTAAATGCGGACAACGGTTTTACAGCTAACATGCGAGTGTCACATCCTGTGTCAATGCCATGTTAATGATAAAAAAAGCAGGGAACACAGTTCCCTGCTTAGATTTATTACCAGGTGTATTTCACGCCAACGTTTGCTGCCCAATTCTGGTCAACGTCACCGCCGCCCAGATAGTTAGCATCGGTATACGCGCTGAACTTCTTGGTAAAGTTGAACTGCGCACCAGCACCTACACGTACCGCTGAGCCTTTAACGCCGTTATCGATATTGTCACCGTTAACGTTCGCATCATTGCCAGCATCGTCATAGACATAGGCCAGTTTGAAGTACGGAGTCAGGGCCTGATCTTCGCTATAAGTGAAGGTGTAGCCAGTATCGATACCCAGTTCGTAACGCATACTGTCATAAGACTGACCATCCATGCGCATATCATTGCTCAGGCGATAATCATCACCCGACTGGAACAGACCTGAAATCGCACCATAAGGCGTCACATAACCCGCGGTGTCATATTTAAAGTCATAGCCCAGTTTCAGACCGAAGCCCCATGCATCATTGGTGGAGTCGCCATCAACGTACTGACCATCGCTCATGTTCGCGCTGAGGTCATTGCTGAAGCGGCTGTAGCTCATGTTCGCATCGAAGAACACGTCATTTGACCAGCGAGCAGAAGAGTAGATGTAGGCAGACTGGCTATCCTGATCAACCTGACCAGATTTGTCGCTCATATCGCCTTTAGCGAAACTCGCTGCTGCACCCACGGTCCAGTTAGCATAGTTACCGTTGATCTCAGTATCCAGACCTACCATGATGCCATTAACGTCCTGATCGTAACTGAGCACGCCGTTATCACCATCAAAGTTACCACCGAAGTAGCTCACCCAAACGCCGCCGTCATCAACCATGCCATGACGCGCGTTGCTCAGACGAGTTTCGAGGGTATCCTGTTGCAGATTCCAGATGTTGGTGTTGGCAGAAGGAATGCTTAGCGCCATGTTGGCGTAGTCAGTCAACTCACCCTGTCGGAGAACAACAGTATCGCCAGTCTGTTTAGCTTCATAGGTGTAAGCACCTAAATCTGCTTTGTTTGCTGCGGTGAAGGTTGCTGAGGTGTCTTCGTTGTCGTCATAAACACGAATCAGCTCATTACCTTCATAGTCTTTCTCAGACCCCGCGCCGGTAGCATTGTCGATACGGACTTTGTAGTTACCAGCAACGTCACCGTTCACAGCCAGATGGCCATCGGAGTTCATTGCGACTACGCCGTAGCCGTAATTGGCCTGATTATGATCGTTAGTGTGACCGTTAATCATGTCCCCGTTCAGCACGAAGTCACGGCTGTCGAGATTGAAAGTGCCGCCGTTAGTCAGTTGCAGATCGGCAGTATTCAGCTGGCCCAGGCCCAGATTGAACTGTGCATTGCCATCAACATTGACAGTATTTGCGTACAGTTCAGCAGTTTCTTCCGTCAGGGTCAGGGTGCTGTAGCTGTTCAGGTTAACGCTGTCAGCAGCAACATAACCGCCGTCGCCAATCTGCATTTCTGAAGCATTGTTCAGCGTGATGCTGTCAGAAATTAACTGAGAACTTTCAACGTTGACCTGCGAGCCGTTATTTACGGTCAGGGTATCGATCAGGGACGATTTACGGGTATCCCACTCTGAACCGTGATCCAGGGTGACGTTGAACAGACCACTTTGATAAACCTGGTTACCAACAACATGGCCCGCTTCATTGAATGCAGAATCATTGTTTTCAGAACCATAGGTAGAGTATGGCCACAGGCTATTCTTGTTGATGTCATACAGCGTTGCGGTAGCATCAGTGCCTGCCGCTATAGAATCATTAACACCGTCACCATCAGTATCAACCTGGTGCACAGACATTGCCGCACCGACCCATTTGCTGCCGTTATCCAGAGTCAGATTCAGGCTATCGGTACCATCCCAGCCATTGGTATCGTTTTGGGAATCGGTATCACGATAAGAATCAGCGCCGCCTGGGAAGAAGTTCTCATCAAAATTGCTGGAGAACACAACATCGCCTGTCAGGGTCGAATTGCTGAATGTGGCGGTGGTCTGCATGGCATTATCGGCCAAAGGATTGGCAATCACTGCCAGCGCAACGTCATTCGCCGTCATTTCATTAGCGTAATCGCTGGCATTATCAGAACGGCCAAACCAGCCTTCAGTTCCTTCATCGCTCAATGAGCCTGACGTCACGACGGAATCTTTAACAACGATAGTGTTGTTAAATACTTCACCACTGTTCACACCGGTAGTGACGGTATTATTGTCGACATCTTCCCACTCATAACCTTGTGACAGAGTAATACCTGCCACATGAGAGTTATTCTGAATGGTCAGATCAACTTCCTGATCAAGGGTAATTGCGGTGCCCATATCGAACACGTTAACAACGTGGGAATCAGGAGTGCCATCGGTATGAGTACCATTATAAGTGTAGTGCTCATAATTATCATCGATCGTTGAGTTATCAACGGTCAATGCCAGGCGATCATAGATATATCCAGTCGCTGTACGATTATCACAGTCTGTCGTCATACATTGGGATGTAATCATACCGTGAATAGTACTGTTATTAATATTCAGTGTATTTTGATTACTGTTTGCAGAGAGGCCATCATCCAGATAGTACGTTGAAATCACACCGTTAACGACAGCATTATTAATAACCGGATAGATATCACCGCCATACACGCTGGTGGTTTCGTAATTATTCCAGCCCACATAGCCGTCGTAGTAGACGCCATCGGCACTGGTTGTGTCGTTGTGGTGAACAAAAGTTTCATAGGTTGTGTTAGAGATATCGGTGCCTGCATTTGCCTGAGATGCGATCGCTAGTGCGCAGGCTACGGCTAATTGTGATACGACGAGTTTATTTTTCCACGAGTGCATTCGTCATCCCTCCCAGGGACGTAATAATGTTGGTCCATCAAGACATATTAATTCTGCGAGGGAATTATGCTTTCCACCAAAAGGAAAGTTCAATTAATCTCTGCAAAAAGTTTGAAAGTGGACAACATGCAGCGGTGAAATATAAAAACATCGAAGGAGACATCAGTCACGTTATTAAAAATAGAGATAGCGCTCGTGTGAATACCTGCAACCGATCTATAAAAATATTTTATTAATTCCTTTATCAAACAACAGTGACTCATTCGAAATATATATAATTAGCCCTATAAATGCGCTAACCCGATAAATACATAACCACCACTTTAGTGAAACACATCATCCATAAATCAGGTAAACTTCTCTGAATGTTCCATTAACATCAGGCCTATCATGACAGATTTGATCACTCGCCCTCGTCGCCTGCGCAAATCCGCTGCGCTGCGCGCCATGTTTGAAGAGACATCACTGACCCTTAACGATCTGGTGCTGCCTATATTTGTTGAAGAAGAAATTGACGATTATAAGGCCATCGAAGCGATGCCCGGCGTCATGCGTATCCCGGAAAAGCACCTTGCCCGTGAGATTGAACGCATTGCCAACGCCGGTATCCGCTCCGTGATGACGTTTGGGATCTCTCACCACACCGATGCCACCGGCAGCGATGCGTGGAAAGAAGAGGGCCTGGTGGCGCGCATGTCGCGCATTTGCAAACAGACCGTGCCTGAAATGATTGTGATGTCAGACACCTGTTTCTGCGAATACACCTCACATGGGCACTGTGGCGTGCTATGCGATCACGGTGTTGATAATGACCAAACGCTGTTGAATCTCGGTAAGCAGGCTGTGGTTGCCGCCGCCGCTGGTGCTGATTTCATTGCCCCGTCTGCGGCAATGGACGGTCAGGTGCAGGCCATTCGCCAGGCGCTGGACGCCGCCGGATTCACTGATACCGCGATCATGTCTTATTCCACCAAGTTCGCCTCGTCGTTCTACGGCCCCTTCCGTGAAGCTGCCGGAACCGCGCTGAAAGGCGACCGTAAGACCTATCAGATGAATCCGCTGAACCGCCGCGAAGCGATTCGCGAATCGCTGCTCGACGAAGCCCAGGGCGCAGATTGCCTGATGGTGAAACCTGCCGGTGCCTATCTGGATATAATCCGTGATATCCGCGAGCGCACAGAACTGCCAATTGGCGCCTATCAGGTCAGCGGCGAATACGCGATGATCAAGTTTGCCGCTCAGGCGGGTGCAATTGATGAAGAGAAAGTGGTCCTCGAAAGCCTCGGCGCAATCAAACGCGCAGGCGCAGACCTGATTTTCAGCTACTTCGCCCTCGATTTAGCCGAGAAAAAAATCCTGCGTTAATGCTTCGACGGATGCCCTCTCCCGCAGGGAGGGGGCAAAGAGCAAAGTCGCCAGCCCTTAGGCCGGCGATGCGAAGTCCCGATTTCACGCATATTCAGAAAGCAAGCCCATCAACCTGCCCGATAAAACGGCTTATCCCCTAGAATGGTCGCGCGATGCATGATACGCCGCTGCGGCAGATAATCGGCATTGGCGTAGTGCTGCGTCCCCCGATTGTCCCACATCGCTACATCCCCTTCTTGCCAGCGCCAGCGCACCTGAAATTCCGGCCTGGTGATGTGAGCAAACAGGAATCCCAACAGCACTTCGCTCTCTTTCTCGCTGACGTCCACAATACGCGTAGTAAAACCTTCATTCACGAACAGTGCCTGCTTGCCGGTTACCGGATGCGTGCGCACTACCGGGTGTAACAGCGGCGGATTTTTTGCCACCGCGCTCAGCCAGCGCTGATGCTCGTCTTGCGTTTTAAGATGCTTCCATTCCGGGAACGATTTACGAAAATCATGCTCCGCCTGTAAGCCATTCAGCAGCGTTTTAAGTGGGGCAGACAGCGCCTCATAAGCCGCAATTCCGCTGGTCCACAGAGTATCACCGCCGCTTTCGGGCAGCTGTTTCGCCGCCAGAATCGCTCCGGCTGGCGGCGTCTCAATGAAAGTCACATCGGTGTGCCAGTTATCGTTATCCGGCGGATTATCGTTATGCGTATCGAGGACGATAATCTCCTCCACACCCTCGGCGTGCGGATAAACCGGGTGGATGTGCAGATCGCCAAAACGGTGCGCCAGGTTGCGCTGCTGCTGCGGTGTGACCGGCTGCTCACGCAGAAAAACAACCTGATGACGCAGTAACGCGTGGTACAGCTGTTCAAACTGGTTATCGCTCAGAGGACGGGTCAGATCCAACCCGGAAACCTGCGCGCCAATGTACGGCCCTAGCGGGCGAATGCTCAGACGTTCACTCATGCAATTTCTCCATGCCACGGCGTCAGCCGGCGTTGTAGCGCCCGTAGGCCCAGCTCTAAAACGAAAGCGATAACGGCAATCACCGCGATCCCGGCCAGCACCACATCGGTGGCCAGAAATTCCCCGGCGGACTGCACCATAAACCCTAACCCTCGCGTGGCGGCGATGAGTTCAGCCGCCACCAGCGTCGACCAGCCCACGCCAAGCCCAATGCGCAGTCCAGTCAGGATCTCAGGCAGCGCGCCGGGTAAAATCACAAACCACAAAATCTGCGCCCGGCTGGCACCCAGCGACTGCGCAGCTCTCAGCCGCACCTGCTGAGCACTTTTCACACCCGCCATCGCCGACATCGCCACCGGGGCGAAAATCGCCAGATAGATGAGCAGGATTTTCGACGTCTCGCCGATACCAAACCAGATAACCATCAGTGGCAAATAGGCCAGGGGTGGGATCGGGCGATACAGCTCAATCAGCGGGTCGAGAATGCCGCGTACCGTGGGACTCAGGCCCATAGCAATGCCGACCGGAATACCGATAATCGCCGCGGCGAGCAGTGCAATCAGAATGCGCGTCAGGCTCGCCGACAGATGCTGCCACAATGTGGCATCCATAAAGCCCTGCGGCCCGGCGACAGTAATCAGTTTGTGCAGCACCTGCCCCGGCGGGGGTAGAAACAGTGGAGCGATCAGCTGTAACTCCGTCACCGCCCACCACAGCGCCAGTAAAATCGCCAGCGTCGACAGGCTCAACATCAGCTGGCGCGACAGCGGCCAACGCCAGTTCAGCGCCAGGCGGCGCGGTTTATCGTTCGCCACAATGCTCATGAGAAAGCCTCCCGATGTTCAAACACACGGCCCAGCACGTATTCGCGCCGTTCGATAAACTCTGGACTGGATTTAATGCTGCGGCAGGTTTCCCCGGCGACAAACCGGTGGGCGAAGTCGAGCGACAGTCGTTCCGTCACTCTGCCCGGCCCGGCCGACAGCAACACTAAATCCGTTGCCATAAACACCGCTTCTTCAATGTCGTGGGTAATCAGCAGCACCTGCTTGCCGGTTTCATGCCATAAGCGCAGCAGTAGGGTCTGCATCTGCTCGCGGGTAAACGCATCCAGCGCCCCAAATGGCTCATCAAGCAGCAGCAACTGCGGGTCTGCCGCCAGCGCCCGGGCAATACCCACTCGCTGACGCTGGCCGCCGGAAAGCTGCCAGATAAACCGTTTTTCTGCGCCTTCCAGCCCTACTTTTTTCAGCAACTGGTGGGCAATTTCATGCCGTGCCGGTTTGTTCATTCCTGTCAGTTGCAGGCCGAACGCCACGTTATCCTTCACGTTTCGCCACGGCAGCAACCCTTCGTTCTGGAACACCACGCCGCGCTCGGCCCCCGGTCCATTGATCGGCACGCCGTTCAGGGTGATGCTGCCCGACTGATATGGCAGGAAACCGGCCACCAGATTCAGCAGCGTGGTTTTGCCACAGCCTGATGGGCCGAGCACCACCAGAAGTTCACCGCGATCGACACTCAGTGAAATGTCATCGAGAACCGGTTTTCCGTCGTAGTTCGCACTGAGATGGGAGAGTTGCAGCATGGTGAACTCCGTTATTTCACAAATTTATCGGTCACGTACTGACTGTAATCCGCCGCAACGGCAGGCACTTTTCCCTGCGCTTTTAGGAACTGGGCAGTGTCGACAATCGCTTTATTTACCGGGCCGTTAAGCTGCTGCGCCTGTTGGGGGGCCGTCAGATAGGTATTACCTTTCACCAGCCCCGGCACATCCGCTTCCGGAACGCCGCTCAGCTTCGCCAACTTATTGAGATTATCTGGTTGTTTGAGCCAGCCTTCGGGGTTATCGATATAGTGCTTCTGGGCAGCAATAGCGCTGCGGGCAAAGGCTTTCACTACATCAGGATGCTGCTCGGCGAAATCTTTACGCACCACCCACACATCCAGCGTCGGAGAGCCCCATTGGCCTACCTGGGAAGAATCCGTCAGCACCGTGCCGTCTTTTTCCAGCGCGTTAACCGCAGGCGCCCAAACATAAGCCCCATCAATATCCCCGCGCTGCCAGGCGGCGGCGATGGCCGGTGGCTGCAGGTTCACAATCTGCACCTGATTCGGTTTGATGCCCCAATGTTTCAGCGCAGCCAGCAGACTGTAGTGGGTGGTTGAGATAAACGGCACGGCGATACGTTTGCCGATCAAGTCTTGCGGTTTGCTGATGTCTTTTTTCACCACCAGCGCTTCAGAATTTCCGAGCTGCGAGGCGAGAAGGAACACTTCAATCGGCACCTGTTGACTGGCGGCAACCGCCAGCGGGCTGGAACCGATATTGCCAATCTGGACATCGCCTGAGGCCAGGGCGCGAACCACGCTCGCTCCGCTGTCGAACTTCCGCCAGTCGACGGTTGCCCCGCTCTCTTTTGCAAAGGTGTCGTCCGCTTGTGCAACCTTGGCGGGTTCAGCGGATGTCTGATACGCGACGGTGACATTCACCGCCTGCGCCTGGAAAGTGAGGAAGGTCAATGCGGCCAATAATGAAAGATGCGATGCGCGTGCCATGGTGTCTGCTCCCCTTGTTGTCATGGGCGCAGTATTTCCGGCAGCGGGGATTTGATAAAGGAATTAAAAATTCTGGCTAATGCCAATCTGTTTTTAGAAAAAAAGTAGCAAAGCTTAGTCGCAAAACGTCACGTTCATCGCACCAGCGTCAGTTTCCCACGACGGCGTGAAAGCTGCGGATGCGGAGTGGATATCAGAAAAAGAAACGGTCGCCAGGCCATGATGTTCTCCTGCGGGGCTTTCTTAAATCATGCCCGCAGTAGGCCCATATCACCGTCAGCAAAAAGCCTGATCCGCCTTCGCAAAATCACCCTTTCAGCTCAGGTAACCTGGCTAAACAGGGCGAATTGGCGGGCGGATGAACAATGAAACCGTGTCCAACAATGGTGGGTCTGAAATACCGCGTCTAAACCCCGTTCCCCAACGCCTTCCCACCGAAGGCGTTTTTATTTCCTCATCTCTTATTTAAATTTAGATAAAAACCTTTTTGCAATCGCCGCAATTTACTTTTAAACAACTGTGAGTTTGTGCAACCCATTGATTTATGGTTTTCTGTACACTGAAGGATATTATTACCTTTAATAAATCTCGTATCGTTCGTTTTTCTTCCTGGAGTTTTTAATCATGATCCTGGACTATGTTGCACTGGCAATACTGACTGCGGTAATTTTAATATTATTTTACGGAATAATTGTTATTCACGACATTCCGTATGAAATCGCAAAAGAACGTAAACACCCTCATCAGGACGCCATCCACTATGCGGGCTGGGTGAGTTTATTTACGCTACATGCGCTATGGCCATTCCTGTGGATCTGGGCCGCGCTCTGGCGTGAAGACCGGGGCTGGGGCATGAATAGCGTCAGTGAAGACCAGCAAAATATGCATGTACAGATGAATCATATGCTTATTCAAATAGATCAGCTTAAAGACCAGGTGAATGAATTAAAGCAAACGTCTGCACCGGCTAAGACTGTGGAGGAAAAACAATAATGGAAACGTTATTACTGCTTACCTACGCAGCTCTGTGCGTTATTATATTTAAGGTTTTTCGCATTCCATTAAATAAATGGACGGTGCCAACAGCCGTTCTTGGTGGCGTGATATTTATTACCATCATTATTCTGTTGATGAACTATAACTTCCCGTTCAGCGATATGGGCAAACAGGCGTACCGCACGGTGCCAATTGTTTCTCAGGTTCGCGGCAGAGTGATTGATGTACCGGTCAAACCGAATACACTTTTGAAGGAAGGCGATGTGCTGTTCCGCATCGATCCAACCATTTTTCAGGCGAAAGTGGATGACCTTCGTGCGCAGGTGAAAGAGGCCAGTCAGAACGCATTGTCTCTGGATTCTGGGCTGGATCAGGCGCAGGCCGATCTCAATAAAGCCATCGCCGACCGCGATAAAGCGCAGCGTGAATATTCCCGCTACAGCGAAGGCCATGCCAAAGGCGCGTTTTCCGATCAGATGGTCGACACCCGTCGCCAGACCTATAAAGCCACCGATGCTGCCGTAGTGGCCGCCAGGGCGCAGGTTGAAGAGGCTAAAAACAATCTGAATTCAGTGGTTCACGGGCAAAATACCAAAGTCGCCTCGCTATTAGCGCAGCTGAATAAAGCAGAGTTCAAACTGGAAAATACCGTGGTACGTGCGCCGTCTGCGGGTTACGTCAGTACCGTGGGTTTGCGTGTCGGCACGATGTCTACCGCCCTCGGCCTGGCACCAGTCATGACCTTTATCCCACTTGAAGCCGATTCTAAAGATACCTACGTGGCCGCCTTCCGCCAGAACGCAATTCAGCGACTGCAGACCGGCTACAAAGCAGAGCTGCTGTTCCCGTCAATACCGGGCACCGTGTTCAGTGGGGAAGTAGTCGAAGTGCTGCCGGCCATTGGTGAGAGCCAGTTCCAGGGCCAGGGGAAGTTACTGACGACGGCGGATGTTACCAATCAGGGACGCGTGCTGGTGAAAGTGAAAGCCACCGATCCACGACTGAAAGATTATCATCTGCCGCAGGGCACGCAGGTTGAAATTGCCGTTTACTCAGACCATTTCAAAGACTTCGCGTTGATTCGTAAGATTTTGATCCGTATGTCGAGCTGGGAAAGTTTCGTCTATCTCGATCACTAAATACTGTCCCCTCCCATCCGGGAGGGGAATTCTAGCCGCGTTCCGGCAGCCCGCAAATTTTGTCACGACCGGTTTTTTTCGCTTCGTACAGCGCCGCATCGGCTTCCGCTAACACCTCACCTAACTCACGCTGCCAGCCTGAGGCCACGCCAAAACTCACCGTTATCGAGAAAGGTTCCCTTTTCGGCCCTTCGAAGCGCAGCTGACGAATTTCGTTCTGAATACGGGTGGTGTAGCCGGTCACGTCTTCGTGGCCCGGTGTGCGGAAGACCACCGCAAACTCCTCGCCGCCCAGACGCCCAATAACATCTCCCGGACGGCTGAATTTCTTGAGCGTGGTCGCCAGCGCCACCAGCACTTTGTCGCCGGTTGGGTGTCCCCAAGTGTCGTTGATCGATTTGAAGTGATCGACATCGATCATGATGAGCCACACCGGATGCTCATGCGTGGCCTGCACCAGCAGATTTCCCGCCAATTCGTCGAACGCCCGGCGGTTAAACAGGTGGGTCAGCGGGTCTTCCTCCGACTGGCGCTGCAAGCGTTTACTCAGGATGGTCTGTTCGCGCAGTTTAGCGCCCAGCGTGCCGAGGGAGGAAAATAGCTCCTGTACCTCTTCGGCGGTGCTTTCGTCCATCAGTGTTTCCTGATGCTTACCGGCGATTATCCCGTTCGCTATTTGGTTGAGTCGTAGAATCGGCTGAAGTACGCGGGAGCGAATATAGAAAATCAGCCCTGTCGTCAGCGCGCAGAGCATGATCAGGATAATAACAATCAGCACCAGATGCAGCAGTGCCCGGTGTTCAGCGTGGACGTAGTGCTTTTTCACCCCGGTCAGATAGGTGTTCAACAGTTCATCAAACGTATTCAGGCTTTCGTGATAGCGCACCGCAAAATCCTCCGCACCCACGCTATATGGCTGATTTTTCACGCTTTCTGACTTAATCTCATTCAGCATCGCCACACCCTGCGATTCAAATTTCTGACGCACATTATCCAGGCGCTGCGGAAAACCAGGCAGATAGTTTGCTTCTTCGCCTTGGGTGCGCAACAGCCACCACAGCACGTCGATACGCTCCATGCCGCGGCTTAATGCTTCCAAATTGCTGAGCGGAATCGGCGTATGGGTAGAGAGCGGGATCAACACTTGCGAGCCTAATCGCCCGGTCGCATCTCGCAACTCCCCCAATGCCTGCGCGCGCAAAATCGGGCCCAGCGCCTTGGGCTCGAGCAACAGAAACGATGAAGTATGCTGGAACAACGCGGTGTGATAAAAGTCAGTCGCTTCGACCATGGCGCTGATCGAACGCTGCGCGTCCTGCGGGTCGCTCAGCTCCTGATTTCGATACGTATCGACGCTCAAACGCGAATTATTGAGCTGTTCGATGGTCGCTCTCAGCAGCGCCGGGGAAAGTAGGTTTTGTGGGATCCGCTCCAGATTGCGGTCGGTTATCCGGCGGCTATCATCAAGGGATTTCCAGGCCTGCGCTTTTCGCTCCATTGGGCTGAGGACCAGTTCATTGGCATAAGCACGCTCGCTCGCCAGATCGTTGGACACCTGCAATACATGGTAGAAATCACCGAACTGGATTACATCATTATGGGCGCTGTGCCATGCATTCCAGGAAACGGACAGCAACCACCACGACAAGATTGACGTCAGCACAATGCTGGCGATGGCCGAGCCCCAGAGATAACGCAAAACGTTGGAAGGCGATGATGCTTTTTTGAGTCTTTTCATTGGGCAATCAGGCCATAAAATTCAGTAAATGACAGCGGGTTAGGCTTAGTCTATCGCAGCCAGAGGGGATCCGGACAGTTTCGTGCGCAATTTTTCAGCGATTTCCTCAATATTCTTTGGTTATCGGCCACGGCTTACTGAATGCCAGCAATGATGAATGTGATTCATAAAGGCTATCCTTTTACCTGCGGTTATCTCATCGACCAAACCCGTTAACATACGTCCTGACCCCTTCCTCATCCAGATGGATAATTATGATTGATTCCCAGTCACGATCGCTCTCAGCGTCCAGCGCATCGACCGGCCTTTTATTTGTTTTAATTCTCAGCGCGCTGATGGCAGTCACATCGTTATCCACCGATATTTACTTGCCCGCAATGCCACTCATGGCAAAGGATTTACAGGGTGATGCAGAACTAACCATCACCGGGTTTCTAATCGGCTTCTGCCTTGCGCAGCTGATTTGGGGGCCGATCAGCGATCGGTTCGGTCGACGCTTACCGTTGTTCATTGGCATGGCACTATTCGTCATTGGCTCCATTGGCTGCGCCCTGGCCACGGATATGGGGCAGATCGTTTTCTGGCGGGTGTTTCAGGCGTTAGGGGCCTGCACCGGTCCAATGCTGGCCCGTGCGATGATCCGCGATATCTTTAGCCGTACCCGCGCGGCATACATGCTTTCTACGCTAATGCTGATCATGGCGATTGCGCCGATTGCCGGGCCGCTGATTGGCGGACAAATGATCAAGATAACCTCATGGCACGCCATTTTTTGGCTGCTGGCGATCATTGGCGCGTTGATGCTGGCCTGCTTATTTTGGTTGCCTGAAACCCTGCCAGAAGAGAAACGCGTGCAGACCTCGTTTCTCGGGGCGTTTCGAAACTATTTCCTCCTTCTGAAAAACACCCGCTATATGCGGTTCACGCTAAGCCTGACGTTCTATTATGTGGCGGCCTACGCGTTTATTACCGGCTCGCCGTTTGTGTACATCACCTATTTTGGCGTCGAGCCCCAGCATTACGGCTGGTTATTTGCGGTGAATATCGTTGGCCTGATGGCGGTAAGCATGATCAACCGAAAACTGGTGCATCGCTATCCGCTGGAGAAACTGCTGACGTTCGCCGTTCTGGTCGCCGCCGTTGCCGCCGTCGTGCTTGCGGTCGTCGCCGGGCTGAATATCGGCGGGATTAGCCTGATCGCCGGGTCAATATTCGTGTTCTTTTCCATGAATGGCATCATCGCCGCGACGTCGACCGCCTGCGCGCTGGATGCCGTGCCCGGCGCTACCGGCTCGGCCTCGGCATTAATGGGCTCATTACAGTACGGCAGCGGCATTATTTCCTCACTGCTGCTGGCTTTTATGCGCGACGGTACGCCCTGGACCATGGCCTGGATTATGGCCGCCTTCACCCTCGCCAGCGCCGCCATGGCTCTGACGACCACGCTAAAAAAATAAGCCACCGGGCGCTTCACCGCGCCTTCTCGCCCCGGTATTGATGCATTTTCCTCATGACGGCATTCGCGATTTAAGAATAATCCTGCGCCCAGTGCCGTCTATGCTTAATGTTTAAAAAACCAACAAAGCCGTTCGTATCTGATTCTGAATCCACGCATTGTGAATACCGGAGGCTTGGCATGAGCAACCAAGGCGAGATCCCTGAAAATAACCATCCTGGTCAATCCCAACCCCCTGATTTTAGCCTGTCGCGCCGGACGCTATTAAAGGTCGGTGCAGCCACTGCGGCCACGGCCGCGGTTCCACCCGGCACGGCCCTGGCCCAGCCCACGCGCGCAGTGACGCCTGCGCCTGAAATCCTGCCTCTCACCCTGAAAGTGAACGGCAAAAGCCACCCGCTTGACGTTGATACGCGCACGACGCTGCTGGATGCGCTGCGCGAAAACCTGCACCTCACCGGCACCAAAAAAGGCTGCGACCACGGGCAATGCGGGGCGTGTACAGTGTTGGTCGACGGTCGCAGGCTCAATGCCTGCTTGACGCTGGCGGTAATGCATCAGGATGCAGAGATAACCACCATCGAAGGCCTCGGCGCGCCAGATAACCTGCATCCGATGCAGGCAGCGTTTATTAAACACGACGGCTACCAGTGCGGCTACTGCACCCCGGGACAAATCTGCTCGTCGGTGGCGGTGCTGAAAGAGATAGAAGCCGGGGTCCCGAGCCACGTCACGCTGGATTTAGTGTCGTCGCCTGACATGACGGATGAGGAAATTCGCGAACGAATGAGCGGCAATATCTGTCGCTGTGGAGCGTACTCCAACATTCTGGCCGCCATCAAAGACGCCGCCGGGGAGCCGAAATCATGAAGGCTTTCACCTATGAACGCGTGAAAACACCCGCCGAGGCGGCGGCCAGCGCCCGACGTTCGAGCGGATCGAAATTTATCGCCGGAGGAACCAATCTGCTTGATTTGATGAAGCTGGAGATTGAAACGCCGGTGCATCTTATCGACGTCAACGGCTTGGCTCTGAATCACATCGACGCCACCGAGGAGGGTGGATTGCGCATCGGCGCGCTGGTACGCAATACCGATTTAGCCGCTGACCTGCAGATCCGTCGGGATTACGCGGTTCTGGCCAGAGCGCTGCTGGCAGGCGCATCCGGCCAATTGCGTAATCAGGCCACAACGGCGGGCAACCTGCTGCAACGCACCCGCTGTCCTTATTTTTACGATACCAACCAGCCCTGCAACAAGCGCCTACCCGGCAGCGGCTGTGCGGCGCTTGAAGGCTTCAGCCGTCAGCACGCGGTCGTGGGCGCCAGTGAAGCCTGTATCGCCACACACCCCAGCGATATGGCGGTGGCGATGCGCTTGCTGGACGCGGTCGTGGAAACCGTCGATCCGGATGGACACGAACGTAAAATCCCCATCGCTGATTTTTATCGTGCGCCGGGCAACACACCGCATCGTGAAACGGTCCTGACACCGGGAGAACTGATCGTCGCGGTGACGCTGCCTGCACCGCTTGGTGGCACGCATATCTACCGTAAAGTGCGCGACCGCGCCTCTTATGCGTTTGCGCTGGTGTCGGTGGCTGCCGTGGTGCTGCCCGATGGTAGCGGGCGCGTGGCATTCGGTGGCGTGGCGCATAAACCCTGGAGACAGGCTGAAGCGGATGCGCAAATCCCACACGGAGCGCAGGCGGTATATGACCAGTTGTTTAGCCGAGCACACCCCACGCCTGAAAATACATTTAAGCTAACGTTGGCGAAGCGCACGCTCGCCTCCGTGCTGACCGAAGCGAGGGCCGGACATGAAATTTGATCAACCTGCAGGCCAAAACCCGATTGATAATCTTACCGTTGTCGGGCAGCCCCACGACCGAATTGATGGCCCACTGAAAACCACCGGCAGCGCGCACTACGCCTACGAATGGCATGATGTGGCCGATAACGTGGCGTATGGCTATATCGTCGGCGCGGCGATTGCCAAAGGGCGAATCACCTCCATGGACATCGAGGCGGCAAAATCCGCCCCGGGCGTACTCACCGTGGTGACCGCGGGCAATGCCGGATCGCTCGGCAAAGGGAGTAAAAACACCGCCATGCTACTCGGTGGCCCGGTGATTGAGCACTATCATCAGGCCGTGGCGCTGGTAGTCGCTGAGACGTTTGAGCAAGCGCGCGCGGCGGCCGCGCTGGTGAATGTGGAATATCGCCGGGATACCGGGGCCTATTCTTTGGCGGACGAAAAGCCCTCCGCGACTGCGCCGAAAGGCGAGGAGGACAAAAACGTCGGCGATTTTGATGCCGCCTGGTCAACAGCGGCGGTAAAACTGGAAGCCACTTACACCACACCCAATCAGAGCCATATGGCAATGGAGCCACACGCTTCGATGGCGGTCTGGGAAGGCGAAAAGCTGACCGTCTGGACCTCAAATCAGATGATCAACTGGTGCCACACCGACCTGGCGCAAACCCTAAAACTGCCAATGGAAAACGTGCGGATAATATCCCCTTATATCGGTGGAGGGTTTGGCGGAAAGCTATTTCTGCGAAGCGATGCCCTGCTAGCGGCGCTCGGCGCTCGGGCCATAAAACGGCCGGTGAAAGTCATGCTGCCCCGCCCCGTCATTCCCAATAATACGACGCACCGCCCGGCGACTATTCAGCATATCCGGATTGGCTGTGGCAGTGACGGCAAAATCACCGCTATCGCCCATGAAAGCTGGTCCGGCAATCTTTCCGGCGGCGCGCCCGAAACGGCCGTTCAGCAGACCGAACTGCTCTACGCCGGAGCGAATCGCCATACGGCTTTGCGACTAGCGAAACTTAATCTGCCGGAAGGCAACGCCATGCGCGCACCTGGAGAAGCGCCGGGACTGATGGCGTTGGAAATCGCGATGGACGAACTTGCCGAAAAAGCCGGCATCGACCCGGTGGAGTTTCGCATTCTGAATGACACCCAGGTCGACCCTGCTAATCCTGAGCGGCGTTTCTCGCGCCGCCAGCTGGTTGAGTGCCTGCGCACCGGTGCAGAACACTTCGGCTGGAAACAGCGCAATGCGACCCCCGCCCAGATTCGCGACGGACGCTGGCTGGTCGGCATGGGCGTGGCGGCAGGTTTTCGAAACAATCTGCTGACCAAGTCCGGCGCGCGCGTGCATCTGGATGGCAACGGCAACGTGACGGTTGAAACGGACATGACCGACATCGGCACCGGCAGCTACACCATTATCGCCCAAACGGCGGCGGAAATGCTCGGCGTGCCGATGGCAAAAATTGACGTCCGGCTGGGCGATTCCCGCTTCCCGATCTCCGCGGGTTCCGGTGGCCAATGGGGGGCCAACACCTCGACGGCAGGCGTGTATGCCGCCTGCGTGAAGCTGCGTGAGGCCATCGCCAACAGGCTTGGTTTTGATGCGACCCAGGCGCATTTCGCCAACGAAGAAATCATCGCGGGTGACAGACATATAAAACTCAACGAGGCGGCGTCAGACGGGACATTAACCGCCGAAGACACCATCGAATTTGGATCCCTCGACAAGCAGTATCAGCAGTCGACGTTTGCCGGGCATTTTGTCGAAGTGGGCGTGGATGCCGCGACCGGAGAAGTCCGGGTCCGACGAATGCTGGCAGTATGCGCGGCAGGACGCATTCTTAACCCGAAAACCGCGCGCAGCCAGGTGATTGGCGCGATGACCATGGGCCTCGGCGGAGCGTTGATGGAAGAGCTGGCGGTCGATACGCGGCTGGGCTATTTCGTCAATCACGATATGGCTGGCTATGAAGTGCCGGTTCATGCCGACGTGCCGGAGCAGGAAGTGATTTTCCTTGAGGACACCGATCCGATTTCATCGCCGATGAAAGCCAAGGGGGTCGGTGAACTCGGGCTGTGCGGGGTCAGCGCGGCGATTGCCAACGCCGTGTATAACGCCACGGGCGTGCGGGTCCGCGATTACCCCGTCACGCTGGATAAGTATCTCAGCGCCCTGCCGGACGTGGTGTAAGGAGACGCTATGGGACAGAACGCGATATGCATCTCCCCTGCTGATTCGCCGCGGGTTACGCCTGAACAGGCATTTCTGACCGATGACAGCCGGGAGATTTTACGCTTTGCGCTCGAGGCATTAACGGCCGGAATGGGCGCGGCGCTGGTGACACTGGTGGCGATCCGTGGCGGCGCGGCGCGCTCGCCTGGCGCACAAATGGCGGTGCGCGAAGACGGCTTATATTGCGGCTTTGTCTCCGGTGGTTGCGTGGAGGCCGCCGTGGCTTATGAGGCGATGGAGGTCATTGCCTCGGGCCAGGACCGCGAAGTACGCTACGGCGAAGGCTCGCCTTATTTCGATATCGTTCTGCCCTGCGGCGGCGGTATCACGCTCAGCATTCATCGGCTGCGTTCTGCGCAACCGCTGCTGGCGGTACTCAACCAACTGGAACAACGTCAGCCCGCCGGGCTGCGCTATTTGCCGCAGTCACAAACGCTACAAAGTATCGCCTCGTCGCCCAAAACAGGCTGGCAGGGTGACGGCTTCGATACCGCATATCGCCCCGGCGTGCGGGTGATTGTGTTTGGTCGCTCCATTGAAGCGCAGACCACCGCTGCGCTGGCGCAGACCGCCGGTTACGACGTCCACACCGGGACCGACCTCGACGCGTATATCGACAGAATTATCGATACCGACACCGCAGTGCTGCTGCTGTGGCACGACCTGCACCGCGAGCTACCCGTTTTACAGGCCGCCCTTCGCGGAAAACCGTTTTATATCGGCGCACTGGGGAGCCATCGGACACATTGTCAGCGCTGCCAATCGCTGAGGGAACGTGGCTGGAGCGAAGGCGATATCGCACGGATCAAAGCCCCGATCGGCATCTTTCCCAAAGCCCGCGATGCGCGATCGTTGGCGCTTTCGGTGCTGGCAGATGTGGCGGCGGCACGCCTGCAAACCGGAGAGCCGTAATGCCCTCCCCCGTGGTGATCATTCTGGCTGCTGGACGTGGCGAACGGTTCCGGGCGAGCGGTGCCACGACACATAAACTCGATGCGATTCTGCACGACCAGTCGGTGTTAACGCATGTGATTCAGGCGGTAAAAGACGCAGGGCTGGAATGGCATTTGGTCAGGCCGAAAGGCGGCACACGCGGCATGGGTGAATCCATTGCGTTAGGCGTCAGCGCCACCGTGCACGCTGCAGGCTGGTTGATTCTGCCCGGCGATTTACCGCTGATTCAGCCCGATTCTCTACGGTGTGTCGCCGAAGGGTTATGCGAAAAACCAGTGGTGGTACCTCATTATCGCCAGCAACAAGGGCATCCGGTGGCCTTCAGCCATGCTTATCTGCCGAGGCTGACGGCCCTGACAGGGGGCATGGGCGCGAAAGAGATTGTGCGTAGCGCCCGACTTCAGCACCAGGTTCTGGATCTGGCCTTAAAGGATGGTGGAATTGTGCAAGACATCGATACGCTGGCAGATTTGGCTCAGGCAGAGCGTCACCTCCATCGCAACGGCAGTTTATGAATTTTATTCATAACGCCAATCCCTCTGGCGTAATTATCTTTTCGCCTGCCTCGAGTACTCTGAATCAGCCCTTATCGGGCTGATTCCGGCCAGGTCAGATATTTTTATCGAAGAAGGTATCGAGCTGGCTCATGGCCTGGTCGACATAGCGCGGTACCCAGTACGTTTCGATATGCGTCGCACCGTCGATCAGAACTATTTTTTTATCTTTCGTACCGGTGGCCTTTTTGAACGCGCTTTCGGTCATGTAAAGCGAGTCTGCTTTACTCCCGGCCATCATCAGCAGCGGTTGGTTAATCAAGTCCATGTTGCTTTGCGCGTCAAAGCTCATCAAATCGAGCAGGCTACTGGTGGTATAGCGGAACGTTGAATTTGGGTGCGCGTGGGTTTTCCCGTAGTACTCGAAGCCCTGGCGATACAGCTCAAACGGCAGTTTGGCGATTTGTTCATCCGTCAGTTTGGCGTCGCCGGAATAGCTGATTTCACCGGTGGAGGCTTCTTTCGCGCGCGCCTCGCTTGCCTGACTCAGTCATTGCTGAATAGTGGCAATTTGCGAGTCCTGGTAACCGTTTCGACGTACCAGACCTGAGTCAAACATGCTCAGTGTCGCCAGCGCTTTAAAACGTTTGTCGGTCTGGGCGGTTTTCAATGAATAACCACCGCCGCCGCAGATACCGAGCAGGCCGATACGTGCGGTATCAACGCCCGGATATTGGCCGATGTAATCGGCCATGCCGTGAATATCCTCAATGCGGTTGGCCGGTTTATCCACGCTGCGAGGCAGACCACCGCTGGCACCCTGATAAGCCGCATCGGCAGCAATTGTAATGTAACCATGCTCAGCCAGACGTTGAGCATATAACCCAGCGACCTGCTCTTTAACGCCGCCGTTAGGATGCGCCACCACGACCGCCGGGTATTTTTTAGCAGGATCGTAGTTGGCTGGCGTATAGACATTCGCGGCAATCTGAATGCCGTGAAGGTCATATTTCACGGGGTGAATGTTGACCTTGCCTGCCACGTTCTCGGTGATGGCGCCGTCATAGACGAGGGTGAACGGATTTTGTTTGTAATCAGCCGCATGCGCTGATGCCGCGCCAGCCATGTCGGTAATCAGCATGGCGGTTAAGAGTGTGAATTTCATGGTCTCTCCTGATGAGTGACGGCCTGTCCAGGCAGGCTCGTGAAACTAAATTTGCACACTCAGAGTAGAGGCCAGTGCCTGACAGCATCGTGACGGGAAGATAACAAGGCTGTCAGTTAAGAGACGTCGTAACTGACAAAAATGTCAGGAAACGGTCAGCTTGCTGTTGGTAGTGGTTCAGTAGCATCGACAGCATATCGCTGACGATAAGGGAAACGGATGAGGAAATGGAATGAGACTGCTATTAGTTGAAGACGAAGAAAAAACATCCACTTATCTTAGCCGCGCGCTGGGCGAATCCGGCTTTACCGTAGATATTTCGGCGGATGGTGCTGAAGGCCTGCACTACGCGCTGGAGTTCGACTATGACGCAATCATCTTGGACATCATGTTGCCAGGCATGGACGGTTATCGTGTGCTTGAGGGGCTGCGTGCCAGCAAACAGACGCCGGTGCTAATGCTGTCTGCCCGAGGCTCTGTCGACGAACGCGTTAAAGGGCTTCGACTCGGCGCCGATGATTATCTTCCCAAACCTTTTTCTCTTATTGAACTGGTCGCGCGCATTCAGGCGCTGGTCCGTCGTCGCTCGACCGATGGAGCGGATATTACGCAGCTACAGATCCACGATTTGCAACTCGATCTGCTGGCGCGCCGGGTGTTTCGTGCCGGAACGCGCGTGGAGCTGACGGCCAAAGAGTTTTCATTACTGAGCCTGCTGGCCCGCCATCAGGGAGAAATCCTCTCCAAGATGATGATCGCCGAGCAGGTGTGGGACATGGATTTCGACAGCGACGCCAACGTCGTTGAAGTGGCCATTAAACGCCTGCGAGCCAAAATCGACTTGCCCTTTGACGTCAAACTGCTGCATACCGTGCGCGGGATGGGCTATGTCCTCGAACTCAGACCCGATTAAGTGACGGAGACAAACATGTTTAAGCGCGCCATCTCAGTGCATCTGGCCCTGATGTTTGCCCTTTCCGCCCTGCTGATTGTCTCGACAATCGGCATCTTGCTCAGAAGCTCTCTGCATGATTCCCTGCAAAAACAGATGCATAACGAGCTACTTTTTCGTGAATCCTTAATGAGCCCGTGGATCACCGCGCGCACCTCGGCGGAAGGCTGGTCAGTATTAGCCAATAAATTCAACGTGCTGGCAAGCTCAGAGGGCGAGCGCGTTCGCTACTGGATAGTCAGTGACGATCCGCGTTTCAGCGTGGGCGGAATGCCGCCAGTCGGCGTGCAGTGGTCTGCCCTGAAAGAGGGTTTTAACAAAATGCCCGGTGCGTCAGACGGGGCCTGCTCACTTTTCCTGTTGGTAAAAACCATCCCGGCAAACGGTGACAGACCGGCGTTACGCTATGTGGTTGCCATCGACTCGACACCTTACATGGGCACATTGGATGCCTTCACCCGTACACTGCTTCTCATTACCGCGCTGGGGGTGTTTATCGTCGCCCTGCTGGGATACGGCGTCTCAAGAATCGGCCTTCGTCCCGTCGGTGCACTGAGCAAACAAGCCCGCCATTTAGCGCCGGGGGACCACGGCCAGCGCCTGGATACCGCCGCATTGCCGATTGAATTACAAGAGCTGGCCTCATCCTTTAACGGTGTTCTGGTGCGACAGGAAGTTGCCTGGCGACAGCTCGAAAGCTTTAACGCCGATGTGGCGCATGAGTTGCGCACCCCACTGACCAACCTGATTGGTCAAACGCAGTTAGGGCTTTCACGACGCCGCTCACATGAAGAACTGGAAGAGTTACTGGGTTCAAATCTCGAAGAGCTTGAGCGCATGACCACTATCGTGAACGACATGCTGTTCTTGTCTCACGCTCACGCCGGAGAACATGCCGCTCAGCTGACAACAGTCTCGCTGCGAGAAGAAACACTGAAAACGGCAGAGTATGTCGAGCCTTCATTTGCTGAAAAAAAGCTTACCCTGGACATTAAAGGCGACGCGATAGCCCGTATCGATCGGCGTTTATTCCACCGCTCGCTGGCCAATTTACTGGAAAACAGCGCACGACATTCTTCACCGAGCAGCACAGTGACCGTTCGGTTAAGTGAAAAAAACGGTCAGGCCTGCGTGGCAGTTTCAAACCCAGGTGAGCCAATCCCCCTCACCCATTTGCATCGCCTTTTTGAACGTTTTTATCGGGCCGATTCCTCACGTGCGAAGAGTGATACCCATCATGGACTTGGGCTGTCTATCGTACGCGCCGTGGCAATTATGCACCACGGAGACGTTTTCGCGCGCAGCGAAGGCGGGATCAACACTTTTGGACTGACATTTGCCATCTCGCCTGAAAGTGAGCAAAACACAGCGGCAACAGCCGAGTTAAACACGGGAGTCGCGTTATCCGGCCCAACTGACAGGATTGTCAGGGGAACGTCAGGCTGATGACATGTCTCCCTCGCTAGAATCATGGCAGGCAATCCCTCGTTGACTAAAAGGACGCATTGCATGACTGGAAAAATACGTTATCTCGGACTGTTACTCCCCCTGCTCACGTTTACTTGCTGGGGGGCGGTGCAAAACGATGCCACCCAGATAGTGACCGCTGGAAGTCAAAACGCCATTTACGGATCTGCGGAGAATTTTACCGGACGCGTTCGGGTCGATCCGCTGTTTAAACCTGATGACAACATCTCTGTTTCAGGCGCGTATGTCACCTTTGAGCCTGGTGCTCGCTCGGCCTGGCACACCCATCCGGCCGGTCAGCGCCTGATTGTCACCTCCGGTGTAGGACTCACACAGGTGGAAGGTCAGCCGGTACAGATCATTCGCCCAGGCGATGTGGTGTCTTGCCCTCCGGGGGTCAAACACTGGCATGGTGCCGCCCCGGGCAGTGCCATGACGCATTTGGCCATCACTGGAGTAGTGGACGGGAAAAGCGTTAACTGGAAGGAGTTGGTAACCGATGAACAATATCATGCCCATTAAGGCGCTCATGGCGGCAACGTTGCTGCTGGTGAGCGGTAGCCTGACGGCAAATGCTGCACCCACGGCAAAAGGAGCCACAGAAATGAATCAATCTCACACCGCTAGCGACACGTTATCGACACGCCAGCAGGCGATTCCGTTGATAGCGTCTTACATGGCGAGCAGCCAGATGGAAAAGCTGAATGCAGCGTTAAACCTGGGGCTGGATGCCGGGATGACCATCAATGAAAGCAAAGAAATTCTGGTTCAGCTGTATGCCTATACCGGTTTCCCTCGCAGTCTCAATGCATTAAGCGAGCTAATGAAAGTGGTTGAAGCACGTAAGCAGCGCGGCATCCATGATCTTGAAGGCAAAGCGCCATCCAGTCCCATTCCCATTGGGGATGAATTGCGCCGTGTGGGCACCGCAAACCAGACAAAAATCTCAGGCGCCCCCGTTCAGGGACCACTGTTTGATTTTGCTCCGATCATTAATCAGTTCCTGCAAACCCATCTCTTCGGCGATATTTTTGCCCGCGATAACCTCGACTGGCAAAGCCGCGAGCTGGCGACCGTCGGCGCATTAGCCGCCACGCCTGGCGTTGAAGCCCAGCTGTTGTCGCATACTCGCGCAAGCCTTCGCGTCGGTCTGACCGCAGGACAGCTGCGACAGCTCGCCCAAATTCTGCGTGAGCATGGTGAGACCAAGTCTGCTGAACGCGCGGAACAGGCGCTGAAAACAGCGCTGGCGGACGCAAAATAGAGGTGACTTGTATGGACCACGATCCCACTCGTCGGCTGCTGTTAACGGCTCTGGCAGGGTTGACGCTGGCGAATGTCACGCTGGCTTCAGCGGCCTCCGGAACAGCGAACACACAGAACAACAGCCGCATTCTGGTTGCGTACTTTTCACGAAGCGGCAATACGCGCGTCATTGCGGGTGTGATTCATCGCAGCCTGCAAACCGATATGTTTGAAATCGAACCGGCCACACCGTACCCGGTAGAATATTTCCAGACCGTGGAAAAAGCGAAAAAAGAACGCGAGGCGGGAATCCGACCTGCATTAAAAAATAACGTTGCTGATATCGAACGTTATCAGACGATTTATTTAGGGTTCCCCATCTGGGGGACCAGTGTGCCGCCGGTGGTGCAAACCTTTCTCAGTAGCCATAACCTCGCAGGGAAGCAGCTTATTCCCTTTATTACTCACGGTGGTTATGGCCCTGGTGACAGCGATGGCATTCTTAGCCGCCTGGCCCCAACGGCGCGTCGAGAAAAACCACTGATAATGGAATGCGATCAGGAAAGAAAAACCACCGAAACGGTAACTGAGTGGTTAGAAGCCATTCGCAGCTAATTCATCAATTCGAGGTCATTACATTGAAGACACTATTTAAAACGTTGGTGCTGTGCATGATGGCAGGCGGCCTTTTGGCGCAGTCCGTACACGCGGAGCCCTTGGTGATTCAGGCACAGGGTAGCTTTGCCACTGGCGGCACCGTTATCACCGCACCGGGTAAATTCGATGCGAAAAAGCCGATGGAACCTGCTGGTCAGACGTATCATGGCGACCATGCTTCCGTGTTTTACCAAATCCCCGAAAACCCACATAAATATCCGATCGTGATGCTGCACGGTGCGGGGCAGTTCTCCCGTACCTGGGAAAGCACGCCGGATGGGAGAGAAGGGTTTCAGAACATCTTTTTGCGACGCGGTTTCTCGACGTATTTAGTCGATCAGCCTCGCCGTGGCTCAGCGGGCCGTAGCACCGTTGAAGGGACCGTCACGCCAAAGCCGGACGAGCAGTTGTGGTTTAATCAGTTCCGCGTCGGTATCTGGCCTGACTATTTTAAAGGCGTGCAGTTCTCGCATAATAAAGAAGCGCTGAATCAGTATTTCCGTCAGATGACGCCGAACACAGGCCCATTTGATATCGGCGTGATTTCCGATGCTATGTCGGCGGTGGTGGATAAATCTGGTCCGGCTATCCTGTTCACGCACTCCCAGGGCGGCGGCCCTGGCTGGTATACCGCGATGAAAAACAACAAGGTAAAAGCTATCGTGGCCTTTGAGCCTGGCAGCAGCTTTGTGTTCCCGGAAAAAGAGCTACCGGCCCCGATGCCGAGCGCGTTCGATACGCTGAAAGGCGAACCTGTTCCGCTGGAACAGTTTATGGCGCTGACCAAAATCCCCATCCTGATTATTTATGGCGATAACATCCCGGATAAACCGGTCGCGATGCCGGCCCAGGACAGCTGGCGAGTCCGCCTGGCGATGGCCCGCGAATGGCGTGATGTGGTCAACAAACACGGCGGCGATGTGACGGTGACCCATTTGCCGGAGATAGGGATCAAAGGCAATACCCATTTCCCGTTCTCAGATTTGAATAACGTTCAGATTGCCGATCTGGTCAGCCAATTCCTGAAAGATAAAAATCTGCAGTAAGGCTAAAGCAGGGTTCATCGCTTACTTATGAATCCTGCAACGTCTCCTCATCGGATGTCGTCTAATTCCGGTGAACCAGAGGCCCTCCCCCGCACCGTCGTCTACAGTTAATCTTATCAATCATTTGTAGAACAATTTACCTATGGGTTTTTCGCTAAGGACTCACCTGTTCACGCGGCTGCGGCTGCTGATTTCAATGACTGCAGGCGTTATCTGTTATTTCGCCCTTCCCGCTTCGGGAGGCACGCTGCAACGCATGTTGATCGGCTGGAACGTTCTGGCCTGGTTGTACCTGATTTTTATCTGGTTTCGGATGTTGCGTACCGACGTGGAAGATATTCCGCGTATCGCCAAAATTCAGGATCAAAGCGCAGGGCTGGTGTTGGGTATGGTTATCGTCGCGTGTATGGCCAGTATCGTGGCGATTCTGAGCGAACTTTCATCTCTGCACTCGCTTTCCGGCACGCCGCGCATTCTTCATGTTGTCCTGACGGCAACGACGCTGATTGTTTCCTGGGCATTGCTGCCAAGCTCATTCGCAATGCATTACGCACACCATCATTATCTGCATCGCGGCAAAGGGGTTTCGCCAATGCTCTTCCCGGAAAAACCCGAAGATCCCGATTACTGGGATTTCCTCTATTTTTCTTTTACGATTGCCGTTGCGTCGCAAACGGCAGATGTTGCCACTGGCACCACCGAGATGCGCCAAATTGCGCTCTTGCAGTCCGTCATCTCATTTATCTTTAATCTGGCGATCTTAGGATTATCGGTCAATGTTGGCGCCGGATTACTGAGCTGAACCCGTATTAATGAACAGTTCTAATTAACCCTAGTGGATTACACCCTCTAATCAAATAAATCACCTTGCGCTATTCTTTGCCTACACAACAGCGAAGGATAACGTCATGCAAACTGTAAAACTGAACAACGGCATTGAAATGCCCCTGCAGGGCTTTGGTGTATTTCAGATGACGGATGCCGCCGAATGCGAGCGCGCCGTAATTGATGCCATCGAAACCGGCTACCGCCTGATTGATACCGCCGCCTCTTATCAGAATGAAAGTCAGGTCGGCAACGCGCTGAAACAGAGCGATATCGCGCGCGATGAACTGTTTGTCACCACCAAACTGTGGCTGCAGGACACAAATTACGAAGGCGCTAAAGCGCAGTTCGAACGTTCACTGAATCGCCTGCAGCTGGATTACGTCGACCTTTATCTGATTCACCAGCCTTATGGCGATGTGCACGGTGCATGGCGTGCAATGGAAGAGTTGCATCAGGCTGGGAAAATCCGCGCCATTGGCGTGAGTAACTTCCACCCAGACCGTCTCGCCGACCTCACCGCATTTAATAAAGTTGTTCCGGCAGTTAACCAGATTGAAGTGAATCCGTTCAACCAGCAGCTGCACGCGGTGCCGTGGATGCAAACCCACGGGATCCAGCCTGAAGCATGGGCGCCATTTGCCGAAGGCAAAAATGGTCTGTTCCAGCATCCAGTGCTGACCACTATCGGCGAGAAATACGGCAAAAGCGTGGGCCAGGTTGTCCTGCGTTGGATCTTCCAGCGCGGAATTGTATCGCTGGCAAAAACAGTGCGTAAAGAACGTATGCAAGAGAACATCAATATCCTCGACTTCGAACTCAGCCAGGAAGAAATGCTGCAAATTACCGCGCTGGACAGCGCAACCAGCGCGTTCTTCTCACATCGCGATCCGGCGATGGTGCAGTGGCTGGCTGGACGTAAACTCGACGTATAATGAGGAACTGTTAATGCAAAAACGTTATCTCGGCAAATCTGGCCTGGAAGTCTCGGCGCTGGGTCTGGGCTGCATGGGCCTCAGCCACGGCTATGGTCCGGCAACGGACACCCGTCAGGCCATTGAGCTGATCCGCAACGCCGTCGAGCGCGGCGTGACCTTCTTCGACACCGCCGAAGTGTACGGCCCGTATCTGAACGAAGAAGTGGTTGGCGAAGCGTTAAAACCGTTCCGCGACCAGGTGGTTATCGCCACGAAATTTGGTTTCACTTTCGGGGATGATAACAAGCAGCAGATTTTGAACAGCCGCCCGGAGCACATCCGTCAGGCAGTTGAAGGCTCGCTGCGCCGCCTCAAAACCGATGTGATTGATCTGCTGTATCAGCATCGCGTTGACCCGGATGTGCCGATTGAAGACGTCGCGGGCGTGGTGAAAGAACTGATTGCGGAAGGGAAAGTGAAGCACTTCGGCCTGTCCGAAGCGGGCGCGCAAACCATTCGCCGGGCACATGCCGTGCAGCCCGTCGCCGCATTGCAGAGTGAATATTCAATGTGGTGGCGTGAGCCTGAGCAGGAAATTCTGCCGGTGCTGGAAGAGTTAGGCATTGGGTTTGTGCCCTTCAGCCCGTTGGGCAAAGGCTTCCTGACCGGGGCCATCAAATCCGGTACCACCTTTGGCGCGGATGATTTCCGCAGCAAAGTGCCGCGTTTTGCCGCCGAGGCCATTGATGCCAATGAAAATCTGCTCACGGTGCTCGGCGAACTGGCTGGCGAAAAAGGCGTGACCAATGCGCAAATCGCGCTCGCCTGGCTGTTGGCGCAGAAACCGTGGATTGTGCCGATTCCGGGCACGACCAAACTGCATCGACTGGAAGAAAACCTCGGCGCGGCGGACATCACCCTGTCTCAGGATGAGTTACGTAAGATTGGTCAGGCACTTGAAACGGTGAAAATCGTCGGCGACCGTTATCCGGCCGCACTTCAGGCTCGCGTGGGCCGTTAAGGTTCTGGCTGGCTTGTCTCTGTTGGCAAGCCAGCTATTCCGAATAGCGCAGCGCGTCGATCATCAGCGCAAACGCCGGAGGATGCTGTTTGCGACTCGGGTAATACAAATAATATCCCGGGAATGACGGGCACCATTCCTGCAACACCTGAACCAGCTCGCCGGATTCGACCTGCGCCTGAATTGCATCTTCGGGAATGCAGGCGATACCAAACCCGGACAGCACTGCGTCGATGCGTTCCGGCAACAAATTAAACGTCAGCTGCCCGTCCACTCTGACACGCAGCGGCTTCCCTTCCCGTTCGAACTCCCAGTGATAAAGCCCCCCAGCCGTCGGCAAACGCATATTGATACACTGATGATGCTGTAGCTCATGCGGCATTTTCGGGGCCGGATTTTCAGCGAAATAGGCCGGCGAGCCAACTACCGCCATCCGCATATCCGGGGCAATTCGCACCGCGACCATATCTTTATCTACGCTTTCGCCCAGACGAATGCCTGCATCAAAGCGTCCTTCAACGATATCGACGAAGCCGTTATCAACCACCAGCTCAACGTTAATCTCCGGGTATTGACGCAGAAATGGTTTCAGCTTTGGCCACAGCACGCTGCGCGCCGAATGCTCTCCGGCAGAGATGCGGATATTGCCGGAGGCGCTCCCGTTCAGTTGAATGAGCGTTGATAGCTCCTGCTCGAGGTCAGCAATGCGCGGTTCCAGGCAGGCGATAATCCGCTCACCCGCTTCTGTCGGCGCCACGCTACGGGTGGTTCGGGTCAGAAGCCGAATATTCAGCCGCTCTTCCAGCGCCTTGATGGCATGGCTCAATGCCGATTGTGAAACACCCAGCTTACCGGCCGCTTTGGTAAAACTTCGCTCTCTGGCTACCACCAGAAAGATCTGTAGTTCATTGAAGTTTTCTTTAAGCATGGCTCATTCCTTTTTGAACGCGACGACGGGTGTGGACTCACCTGGGAGAGTAACAGCTAGCGACTGCGATTGCTTCCAGGGAACCGTGCGGCCCCCTGTTGAGAGCTCGCGGCGACTAAATACATGCCTGATATTTTCGGAAGGTAATTATTACGTATATTCCACAAATTTGTTGTCCCTATTTGGATCCGGACCCACCTCATTAAGAATGATCCCATTTACATCAACACAACCCGCTCACTTTGATGTATATTAACTGCCCAGAGAAATTTTGCGTAATTCCGGGCCGATCAACGAGATATTCCGAATCAATCTCAGCGCCTGAAGGACGTGTTAAAGCATATAAAGGAATGACATGTACGGGCTAGTTCTGATTATCTCATTTGCCACTGGTGCAACTCAAAGCAACGTTATCGGGGCCTACAGCAGCCTGGCGCAGTGTGAGGCGGCATCGCAATCCCATCCTTCTAACACCCATTGTGCTTACATCGATCCAGATAAGGGCCTGCTCGCAGTCAAACCAAAGAACAACGATGCCACGCAGTCCTGATGCCAATATCGCGCGTCCGATCGGTCCGAAGTAATAACGCCCCCTGACGCGCTGTCTGCCTAATAGAAATACCCCTTCCGATTCCTGACAAAATATCGATAACGCTATTCAGAGATGCATGGCGGCTATTCATCAATGGTGAAAGATAATTTTGCTGAATAAATAGGTATGCGTTAGTGACAAAATGAAATGGTGCGATAATAGGAATAAACAATAGCAACCAACTCATTGTTTTTAATTAGTTTATTCATATCGACAAACAATCCTATACACATGGCTATACACATTGGCGAAGGCGTTCAAAAATCACTCATCTCAACACCCAACAAAATACTTTTTCTTGGGAAAACCATGCACACTGTTCACCACCATATTATTACGTTTAATATCAATAAAATAGAAGTTAACAATATGGTGTAGAGTGAACAGCAAACTCTACATTTATCTGTGGGGCATAAAAAAACCCGGCATTAGCCGGGTCGATGGTTCGTTACGTTGCTATAGGGCCATCGCACTTAGGTAGCCAGTCAGAATTGCTTTCCTCCCTGAGGGCAAGGTTAGTCTGCATTCCTTGATTGGTCCGTCGTTTCTCATACTGCAGCCCATATTCCTTGAGCATTAACGGTAGCCCCTTGCCAAACATGGTCAGACTGAGCGTATTTTTATAACCGTTGGCCTCCATGTAGACCAGATAAGCATGATAAAGGTATGTACGAGGCTGACGTGGGACAATGTTAGCGTTCCCCATAAACATTCCCGTGGTGTCAGGTAAGACTTCAAGGTAGCCGCAAAAATCAAACGCTGAATCAGCATCACGTTTGATGGTGAGCGCTTCATCGGAGTTCTGCTGCGACTGAAGTAATGCCCTGGCGCTCATTGGGTCGCTGAAACGCTGCATAAGCTGGCGAACAATCACTGCCAGCTCGCTGGCAATTTTCTCTTTGAGCTGAGTATCGCGTTCCTCCGGGGCTATCTGGTCGGGGAAATGCAGGATCACTCTTCGGCGTGAAACTCCACCACTACGATCAGTGAAACGCATCGGATTATTGTTCACAGCCAGGATGACCGCCGGAATGTGGGTTGAATAGGCGTTCTGATATTTGGGATCAACTGATACCGCATCGCCGCCAGTGATGGCTTTTAGTCCGGCCCCGTCACCGCTCCACTTCTCCTGATCGGGAAGGCGAATGAGTGAAAAACCTATTAATGCGGCTCGTTCTCGTGGTGATTCAAGCATTTCAATGGTTGCCGAGGTAGCGTTATCCTCACCAGCCAGCATCGTTGCTATTTCAGCCAGAATACTCTTTCCGCTTCCGCCAGGGCCAGTGACCTCCAGAAACAGCTGCCAGTCATAACGGTTAGCCAGCACCATAAACAACGCCGCCAGGATGATGTCCCGCTTTTCAGGTTTGAAGCCTGCGGCACGATCCAGCCAGCGCCAGAACGCCGGGGCATGGGTTTCCAGTGCCTCCCCGTCAACGGGCTGCGTGTAATCCACCTCGCACAGCGTACGTAACCAGTGCTTCTTATCGTGCAGGCTAAACAATCCTGTACGGGTATCGAGCACACCGTTGCGAAACCCGATCAGCTGCCGCGCCGGATTCTGTTGTTGCGGAACAATCAGTTTGAGGGTTTCCACGAGAGAGGCAATTTTTCCGGATGAAAAAGGTGCGCCGAGGCGCTGAAACAGCGCAGCCACATCACGGGCAAAATCGGCGTAAGAGATAACTTTCCAGGCCCCCGCCTCATAGCGTGAAAGGAGCTGCCCGTTCGGGTCTACGGCCAGTGCATTTTTATAGTGGTCCACTACCCTCTGCGCTTTTTCGCTGACGCTCAGCGCGGTAAATTCAGCTTCGCTCATTGTGTCGAAGGGGCTGGCAATAGCTGGTTTTATTACTTCATAAATTGCCTGCCGGGTGGCTTCTTCGCCGTTCTGCGTGAATGCATCGTTCCAGTCTCCAAACACAGGCGGGAGCGCCATTGTGCAATTGCAGGCCCTGGCAGCAGCTACGCCCCTTGTTTGCCCCGCACCGTTGAGATCGCGGTCAGCAGCAATAATTATCTGGTGCGTTGGGTACTGACTGCAGGCAATGCTCGCCAGGGAAAGGAAATTGACGGACGAAAAGGCCACCATGACAGCATCGCCAGTCAGATGGTTGATAGTGAGTGCGGTGGCATATCCTTCCGCTATCCAGAGCCGTTTGGCTGTTTTGACAGCACCTTCAACCAGGTAAAAGGCATTCTTAACCTGACCGCCTTTAAGGAAGCATTTGCCCCCATCAGCGTTGATTAACTGCAGATTTACCAGCTCCCCATCTGCATACAGTGGAACGATAAGATCTCCCATACGGAATGTCACACCACCGACTTTATGCACGGCGGTTAATTCCCGGCAAGGCAGTGCAGAAAGCCCTTTACCCGTCAGATAGGTATTGCCAGTGGTCTGACGGGTTTTCTCAAACAAACGGGCTGCCAGCACGGCAGCAGCTTGTCTCCTGGCCTCTTTTTCAAGAGAATCAGATTCAAGCATTTCCTGAGATACGGGTGGCAGATTTCCGGTAATGCCGTTTATTCTGTCTGCCGCTTCACTAATGCCTACATCCAGTACTTTACTTACAAGCGCCAGGCCATCACCTGCCCCGCACTGGTTACAGAACCACGTTCCCCGCCCTTCCTGGTCATCAAATCGAAAGCGGTCTTTCCCGGTACAGACCGGACAGGGCTGGTGTCGATTTTTCAGTACGTTTACGCCCAGTGCGGGTAAAATTCTTGACCAGTGACCGCGAGCTGCTTTCTCAGCCTGGCTAACTTTCATTCCTGACATTGTGCGGCCCTCCTTAATGCAGCGCTGATTTATTGAGGTGACGGGAACAAAGTTCATCCATTACCGTCATTCCGAGCAGTGAGAGAACCGGACAGGCTTTAAGCGGCCCCGACTCCATCAGATCCGAAAGCAACGCGCAGGCAATTTCCAGTCCTCTTTGCTGCCCGTGCTGGCGCAGATAGAACCCTTCCAGCTCGCGGGCGATGGCATCTTCAAGTTCAGTGAGCGTCAGGCCGGAATAACGTTCCTGCTGACCGCTGATAGTCAGCCAGGCACATGCTACGGCACGGCGATACAGAGCGGCACGAAGTGCCAGATGAGATTCACAGGATTGCATCAGGCCACCTCCGCATTCATCAGGTCGTCATGGCAGCGTTGCACCACTCCATCCAGTTGCTCTGTCATCAGATAGATGAGGGAAACCAGTTGTTCGCATTGCGCTCCTGCTGGCTTTTCATAACAGTCCTGCAGGGCTGCCATGCCAGTGACATACTCACCCACATTGCGTAAATGTTTCAGCCTCACAACGTCGTCGTAGGAGATCTCAAACTGGTTCATAGCGTCACCTCCCTGGCAGGCAGGCGTGCAGAAAGGGAGAGCACATAATCACGGACCAGCGAAAGGCGCGCGGAACGCTCATCGCAGGCCACAGTGCGAAGCATACAGATGCGGGGTTGAGTGTCAGCCCGGCGGATTGCGGCAAACACAAAGACATATTGCGGGTATGACGGGGTGAGGATTGTAGCCATGATGGCAGCCTCCATTGAGTAGCGGTTATTGCTACCACCGGAAACGCCAATTTCACTGGTGGCAGCCCGAACGGGGTTGGCGTAACCGGCCTCAATGGATACCGGCCAGCCCGAAGGCTGCCCCGCCCGGACTGCCATTATCTCGATAGAACCACGGTGTACGTATAAACACCACAGTCCGGAAAATGGATGTGCCTGAGCTACGACGAAAAAAAAGACGCCTGGCGCGTCTGGTGTCGCCATTGAGTTTCGCGGAACGCCAATTCCGGCTGCCGATTTTGCGACAGCGGAAAAACTATACCTGGAAATGACGGCAGTAAGCAAGCCAGAAAAAAGGTATTTAATGTATTCAGGTATCATCATGCATCACATCCCCGCCCGCGTGCGCTGATACGGTCCGCCATCCATGCGCTAACCTCAGACTGCGCCCAGGCGACATTTTTACCGCCAAGCGGGATCTGCTTCGGAAACGCATCGCGGCTGATCAGGTCGTAAATGGTCGAACGAGACAACCCACACAAGTGCATCACCTCGGGCAGACGTAAAAAACGCTCATGCTGGTTCGATACAGGAAACAATGGCGCAGCAGGAGCTGGCGCAGACACAGAAATATTATGCATTTATCTACCCTCTTTAATTTCCAAAGCAGTCCGGATAAATTCATCCGGATTCAGGTAGTTCCTTATTATGTGTATATGACTCGTTTGCGCACGCATTATTTATTTAGCGTCACATATTGATTTCATGGAAGTGAAAACCCTATCAAACCATATAAAACAGCATAATAAATATCATGCCTGCGAACTATAAATACAGGAGCATTAATAGGAACTACCATTCATCCCGGGTTTACTACCCCGTGGGTCATTGCACCTGATAGTGCAGGCCCCATCGCCCATACAGCAAGGCTGTACAACTTCTACACGAGGCCTTGCATTGCAACCCCAATTTCCGGACATATTTATGAATCGCACCCAACGTATAAACATTGAGCCTGCATAAAAACCTTGATATTAAATAACCTCACCTTAAATATTAAAATATATCCGAATGAATCCATAAAGAACCGGGCAGCTCTAGTTTTATAAAAATCAGTGTGAAATGCAACACCATGGTCAGAGGCGAAAATGTTGTTTCCCGGCAAAAATATGCAGTGTATTCCAGCGCCTGTCGAATACTGCTGAATAAAGGTGAATAGCGGTGATGAGCAAAAATCAAATACCCAAGAGGAATAAAATATCCATCCATTATGAAAAAATACCATAAATAATTTTATTCCCACGTGAACAGCTATGAACAGTCGATGAATACTGTCCCACCAACCCTTCACCATTTAACTTACTGAATTATCTATTTTTTTAACTAAGTGAATAGTAGTGAACAGTTAAAGTAAGTCTGAAACAGCCTCAGTTAAATGAGGCCTTTCCTGGCTAGCCAAAAGAGGTCTTTGTCTTGTCGCTCGCACAATGGCATTCAATGGCAGCTTTGTATGCATGACAGCACAATTGACACCACGACAAACCACCAGGTGCTGACATGACTATCCCAGAACAGAGCAATAACCCGATCGCTGATATTTCTATCCCTGCTTCGACGCAACAGGCGCTTGAAAAAGTGAATGTCGCTAAATCAGCCTGGATGGAAGCCCGTCGCAAGCAAGGTGATGCTGCAGCGATGCTCACAACAATCCGTAAACGCCGTGTAGAAACGGAATCGGAGACAAAGGCACAAAATGAGGAATGGCGGCAGATGTTCCATGAAAACCAGGGACAGGTAACGCCGAAGATGAAAAAACTTCGGGCAGAGATTGCTCTGGGCCGGGAAACGCTCGACGAGTTTGATGATCTGCTTGCAGCCCATGCCGGAGATAATGAATTTCTGCCCTGGAAAACGGCGGAATTGGCCCGTGGTTACATTCAGGCGCATGACGATCTTATCGAGACCCATGTTAACCGGTTATGGGATGATTTCATGAGACAACATGGTAAGAATCTCATTCAACTCCTGAGCCTACTCAAAGTAACAATGGGACGGAGCGCCAGCGCTTATGTTGGCGTTGTCCATGAGGTGAATGACCCTGAAACGTTATTACGGAATTTCGTTTTCTCAAAAATTACCGACCCAGCGCTGAAACAGGATGAATCATTCCAGAATGATCCTTTCCTCAAAACGATTGGTGTACGTGCTAACAATATTGCCTATCAGGACATTAAGAACGCCCCAAGCCCGGCAGCGCAAATTCGTATTCAGAAACAGCGTGAAAAAGCGAAGAAGGAACAAATCTGATGAATACAGCTATTTCCCCTCAGGAAGCGCTGCAGCACTATCGAGATGCTTCTCAGAATTGGTTATCCCTTCGCAATGAACAAAGCACAGCCCAACTACGGCTGCAGGCATTGTTGCTGTCTGCAGATAAACCCCTCAATTACGCCTGGCAGGTTGAAACTCTCAGAGAAAAGCTCGAAGTGCTTAAATGGCAGATCAGTTGTGCGGCAAGCGATAGCCTCTATGCGCAAAGAAGTGTTGTGGATGCCTGTGTTGATAATGCCTTGAGTGACTTTATGGCAAATTCGGGCAAGGCGCTGACCTCAGCACTGGCACCTTATCTGAACGGCCCCTTTGGCCTTGATGTTGCTGCCCGTGTGCTGCGTTCTGCACTGGCGCACCATGCAGAACTCAATGCTCCAGAACTGCTTGAGTCCTGCCGCGATATCCTGGATGAATCAGGTTTGTCGCCTGATACCTCAATGCGCATGGATGCATCCAGGAGATTCACTCCGGCGAAGCATAAAACTTTTCAGGACAGACTCAAGCGCCTGAAACTCATGGAGGAAGCCTATGGCTTTACAGTGTCCTGAGTGCGGCGCAATCTCACATGCTCGTTCCAGCTTTTATGAGGCCCCATCCATAAAGCGGACCTACTATCAGTGCAAAAACCTCGAGTGCTCATGCACATTCACCGCTCTTGAGAGCGTGGACACGATTATTGCCCGGCCTAATAAGGTTGAGACCAAGGATGAAACCGCAAGCGAGCCATCAGAGAAGTCAGCTCACACACTCGGAAAATATGGCGCGGCCTCCAGGCTATCTAACCGCCAACAAATTCCTGTCTGACGACCCAAGCTATCCGAGAACCGGCTTGTATGCCGGTTTTTTTATACCAACTTTCTGACTTTCCCATTGATGTTGAGAGTGCATGTCTATGCTGCATGAAAACGCATGAGATCAATGCGCTGTTTTTGCTCCGTAAGGCGCTCAAACAGGCTCGTCTAGCCTCTCAGATAGTGCATGAAAAGTGATATGAAAAGTGAAGAGCGGGCAGGCGGGCGGGTGCTCGCGTAGAGAGCCAAAATTGCAAATGCCAGAAAATCTACTTTTCCAGCGCCTAACAATTAATGCCCCCACCAATTAACTAAATACTTTATTATGAAGCTGTGTAGTCATAATTAACACTACCAAGAACCTTGTTAACAGAATAAAACCCCCTGCTATATCTCCTATCACCCTCGGATATTAGATGTAATTTCTTCCTAGCCCTTGAACTCAAAACATAAAGTAATCTTTTTGAGTGATCATTTCCCTCACCAAATTTATTCATAACGCCATCCAATAATCCAAATGCTATAACACAATCAAACTCCAATCCTTTTGCAGAGTGAATAGTCGTTACGGTGACTCCTTTTTTCCTTTCAAACATCCTTTTATAATGTTCTACTGAGGTAAGCACTGCAAGATTTAGAGATATTAATTTTTCCTTTCTTTTTTCAGCTGAAGAAAAAAAGGCATCATAAGAATTAGCAAATTCATTTGAACTTAACACATCAAAGTCAAAATAAAGACAGGCCTTTTCAAAGAAAGCACTCAAATACTCCACCCCACCAACCTCATTAACTTTGACAGCATTACAATGTTTTAAAAATAATTTTGGAGAGCATGATTTCAAATTAATGAAAAAACCTGCATCAATCAATTGCTCAAATATTTCTCCGGCAGTTGAAATTCGATGTCTGTAGTTATACGGAGAAGGGCTAATGAGAGCTATCTTTGCAAATTTATACCATAAACTTTCTCTATTATGAGATATTGGCGTTATACCAGGACCGTTAAATGCAACATCTGGCATTATTGCCATCAATCTTCGGGTAATTTCTGAAAGATGATACCACCAAGGTGCAATTACACAAATCTCATTAACTGAGATACCTTCCTCAATAGCTCCAGCAATAAATTTAGAAATATTTGAATCTAGGTCTTCCATCAGACATGAATTATCGAAAGTAATTGATGACTTATAGTTCCTGAACTCTCCACATGCTTCAAACGCCTCTCCGGCCACCGTTCTAAAATTAGTGAAATAGTCCACTATTTGCTGACTAGAGCGATAATTATCTTTTAACTGCAATAAATCAAATTTAACTCCAGTGCGTGAAGAAAACAAATCAAAATCTAAAGCAACGCCTCCCATTGAATTAAATATCGCCTGATTAGGATCTCCTACAAAAAACAACCTACAGCTATTCTTTTTTACCTTCAGTAGAGAAAACAATAATTCATACTGCAATACCTGGGTATCCTGATACTCATCTACCATTACAACTTCGAAAATATTAGAAAGATTTTTTGCAACGAAATGGTTATTGCTGACAACTTTATAAGAAAGATATACTATTTGTTCAAAATCGACAAAGCCACTATCCTTTAAACATTCATAATATTTTTCAACAACTTCTTTCCCATGCTTATCTTTTTCTCTCAATCCGTATTCACACCAGCCAAAATCCGTTTTGAAATAGTCTCTACTGTATTTAGAACATAACTGTAATTTAAGGTCTTCCGAATCGTGAGGATCAATTATTTTAAATCCATATCTGGTTTCATCACATAAAGCAGAGTAAGGTTTAATAATCCATTTAAGACAAAAAGAATGCAATGTTCCTATCCATAAATTATCAATAGAAACACCCAATTCCATTATTCTTTTTTTTATCTCATCAGCAGCGCTATTAGTATATGTTAAAGCAATTATAAAACGGTTCACTTTGCTTTTAGATAATTCATAAGCAATTTTATAGGATAAAGTCCGAGTTTTCCCACTTCCAGGACAAGCCATTACCACTGCATTCCCCTCATGCAATACAGACTTTATCTGCTCATCACTAAGAAAACCTTTCAAAGTTAGCTCGTTCATCTATATCATCCTTACTAAAGCATCATCAACACCAAACACCTTAGAAATAAGATCACGAATCTCTTGTCTCTGCAAAAGTTCTGTTCCATTTAACTTATCTAAAATCTCGTCTATCCCAGGAGCAATGTCTTTAGCTTCATCCGCCCCAAGCTTACTTCTTTTATACTTCAAGACCGAGATGAGGATTACTCTATTGAACTTACCGATAGAGAAAGAAAGTGCATCTAAAATGTATGGAGGAATTACGACATTATGATCTATTTTATCAGCCAGCATCAATGCCAACCAGCCTTTGCCCATATATTTTGCCACAGACAAAACACGATCGCCGCAAATTTCAATTGAAGGGGAACTCAAATCTTTATTAACTGTCAATATTTTGTTTTCATTAGAGTAAACTTCGCTCACCACTGATTTAAGATACTTCTCGTTCTGGAAAAAATTTATAAATTCGACTTCGAAAGTTTGTTCAGCAAAGAATGCTTTCACATAATCATTGCCTTTACAAAAATCATCCAATATTTTTTTCCTTTCCTTCCCTAACTTTTCAGAACGTTCTGCCTTTCGTTTTTTAGCATGTAAAATCTTCCCATCAGTTTTTTTAATTGAACTGTAAATTGATTTATCTAAATCGGTGATGATCGCACAACGTTTTCTCAGCCTAGATTCATGAAAAATGCTAGCAATATTTTTAAAACCAGTGCTACCAACATTCACAATCGTTACACCTAACTCATCAAGAGAGATTCCAAAATGCTTAAAAAACATCGCTGGAATCATAATTTCTTCAGCATCACCTTCGACTAGTACAACTTTTTTAGCAAAAAGTAAATTCCCACGCTTTGCATCTAGATACCGTTCTAATTTAGAAATCTCCTGTGGAGTAAGACCCGTGCTAGGTTGGCATACATCAACATCATTTGCTTTTTCTTTTTTTGATATAATGTTAACCCTGCTGATTTTAGATGACTCAGATATTTGGGTGGAGTGTGTTGAGTAAATAATTTGTGTATTATCAAAGTTTAAATTTTTGAACAATGCCTTTTGTATATGAGTATGTAAATGGGCTTCGGGCTCTTCAATTAATATGAAATTAGCCACCTTACCTTTATTGATGAGATATTTATACTTTAATATTTTCAATGTCAGAAATAATAGATTAGCCCCTCCCAAACTCATGTCACTGATGCTACCATCAAAATACTCGCTACCTTCACTCACACTAAGGGTTAGTGATTTTAAAAGCTCTTTGGGCTCTTCCGGTAGCTTAGATTTAATTATGAGTTTTGTTGGTGAGAATGCTTCACCAACTGTCGATTTAATAGTTGAGTGAATTCCTTCCGATACCTGAATAACATCGGGCAATAATTCTATTTCGCTGTTTAGAGAGATCACATCATCAATAATTTTCTCGTAGTCCTCGTCATTTAAATTTTCGCTTTTTAATTCAAGTAACTCAAGCAACGGATTACGTTTACTGCCACTAAAGTCTGAAACAACATCTCTGAGCGCTTTAATGAATGTGAAAGAGACATCTTTGGACAATGAAATCTGCCTTCCAAGATTCCACCCTACATCTTTCACATCAAGCTTATTTGGAAAAATACACTTGTCGAAATCACCTACAATCTTCTTATATATTTCCTTATCATAAAAATCAGCATAACTACGGCCTGTAAAAATAACTTCATAGTCAGAAACTTTAATTTCAGACCTCACTCTCTCCAATTCGACAAAATCACCATGAGGAATTTCAGCCAACTCTGAACGCTTAGAAATGTTGGGTCTAAAAATAAGATTATATGTTGCACTTTGAATATACTCTCCTTCATCATTCATTACGTCACCACTTTCATGAATGAAAAGTGATTGTACAGACTCATCATGTGAAATATCAGAGAACTTCAAACTTATAATTATCCAGTGCCCTTTCCAATCGCCTAACTCGTGACTAAAATCATTTTCATCTAATTTATATGCCCTAAAGAGCATTTCATCATCCAGCATTAATCTTATAGCTCTAAAAAGATTACTTTTCCCTGTACCATTCTCCCCAATTACTGTATTAATTGCCTTTGTAAAAAAGAACTTGCTTCGTTTGAAATTTCTATAATTTATTAATGTAAGTTCAGATATATGCATTCTAAATTCCTTTAGAAATATATGATGAATAAAACTCTAGCATTTCCCGTCGCTTATCGATGTACTGAGCATGATTGTAAGTTCCACGTATTGAATTTTTATCAACATGTGCCAGTTGAATTTCAATCCAAGCCGAAACGTATCCTTTTTCATGCAAGATCGTAGAAAATGTATGTCTAAACCCATGCCCCGTGAGTCTGCCACCGTAGCCCAGACGTTTAATAACCTGATTTATGCTAGCTTCGCTCATTGGTTTGTTCGGATCGTTCCGTCCAGGAAAAACATAACGATAGTTCCCTGTCATGATCTTGAGTTCAATGAGTAAATCTACCGCTTGAGTCGATAAGGGCACAAGATGTGGCCTACGCATTTTCATCCTTTCAGCAGGAATTTCCCAAATAGCGTTATCCAGATCAAATTCTGACCATAATGCTGCACGTAGTTCGATGGTTCGAACACCAGTGATCATCAGTAACTTCGTAGCAATCTGGACAAGCCGACTCCCTGTGTAACTGTCTAGAGCACGCAGAAAATCAGGTATCTCATCAGCTTTGAGGAACGGGAAATGATTGGATTGGTGCACCTCGAGGGCACTGGAGAGATCTGCCGCAGGGTTATACTCTGCCCTACCCGTAGCTATTGCGTAGCGGAATACTTCGGAGCAACGCTGCCGCACTTTGCGCATTTTCTCTAACGCACCACGTTTCTCAATTTTACGCAGCACGTTAAGCAGCTCTAACGGTTTAATCTCTCCTACTGGTCTTGCACCCACATAAGGAAAAATGTCGTTCTTAAACGCCTCCATGATGTCTGATGCATATCCTGCTGACCATTTGGTCGACTTCAGCTGATGCCACTCTCTGGCAATCTTTTCGAAAGCGTTCTCAGACTCGGTTTGTAGAGCCAGCTTTTGCTCTTTTCGAACCTCACTAGGGTTCTTTCCTTCTGCCACAAGTTTTCGAGCTTCATCACGACGGGAACGAGCATCGGCAAGGGTGATCGTTGGGTAAACGCCAAGCGAGATCATCTTGGGTTTACCGGCATAGCGATAGCGGAACCGCCAGCTCTTGCTTCCATTAGGTTCTATAAGCAATGACAAGCCTTGCCCATCCCCAAGCGTATAGGGTTTATCTTCAGGCTTAGCGCGGCGAATCTGCATATCATTTAAAGGCATGTGTATAGGAATCCAAGACCGAACAGGAACATATACACAATCCTATACACATTCCGTATCGGATTCTACTGGATGGTTACGGACAGCGACGGACTAAAAAGAAATAAAACCGTTATAAATCATGGTATTTATGGATGAATACGGACGTTTGGGGAAGTTGAGATGGTGCCGATAATAGGAGTCGAACCTACGACCTTCGCATTACGAATGCGCTGCTCTACCAACTGAGCTATATCGGCACGGAGTACTGCAAAACACAGGGGATGTGCTTCGGGGCAAAAGGTTAAAACTCTGCGGGTGATGCGTCAAGGCCTTGCGAATCAAATGCCTATTTTTGCATCACCCGAGTTCAATTATGCACGGATAGTGTCGTCGCCGAAGCCAATCCACTTGTAGGTAGTCAGTGCCTCGAGGCCCATCGGGCCGCGCGCGTGCAGTTTCTGCGTACTGACGGCCACTTCTGCGCCGAGACCAAACTGAGCGCCGTCGGTGAAGCGCGTTGAGGCGTTCACATACACCGCCGAGGAATCGACTTCGTTGATGAAGCGGTCCGCGTTGCGCAGAGTACGAGTCAGAATCGCATCGGAGTGTTGCGTTCCGTGCAGCCGAATATGTGCAATGGCATCGTCCAGGTCATCGACCAGTTTCACGTTCAAATCCAGCGACAGATATTCATCGTCATACTGCTGAACCTGCACCGGAACTACGCTCGCCGGGCCTTTTTGCAACGTTGTCAGCGCGTCAGCATCTGCATGAAGCGTCACGCCGCTCTCCGCCATCTGTTGGCTTAAAGCAGGTAAGAAGCTGTCGGCAATGGTGCGATTCACCAGCAGCGTTTCCACGGTATTACAGGTGCTCGGGCGCTGGGTTTTGGCGTTGACGATAATTCTCAGTGCCGGGTCAAATTCTGCAGAATCATCCACGTAGATATGGCACACGCCAATCCCTCCGGTGATGACCGGAATCGTCGACTGCTCGCGGCACAGCTTGTGCAGACCCGCGCCGCCGCGTGGAATAAGCATGTCGATGTATTTGTCCATGCGCAGCATTTCATTGACCAGCGCGCGATCCGGGCTTTCAAGCGCTTGCACCGCACCCGCAGGTATTCCGCACTCTTCCAGCGCCTGCTGGATAACTTTCACCGTTGCGGCATTGGTGCGCCAGGTTTCTTTCCCGCCGCGCAGGATAGCGGCGTTACCGGTTTTCAGGCACAGCGTGGCCACATCGACCGTAACGTTCGGACGGGCTTCATAAATCACGCCCACCACGCCCAACGGCACGCGGCGACGTTCGATGCGCAGGCCGCTGTCGAGCAGCCCGCCGTCAATCACCTGCCCGACCGGGTCGGCGAGTTTGCACACCTGACGCACATCATCGGCAATGCTTTTCAGGCGAGCGGGATTCAGCGCCAGACGGTCAAGCAGCGCGTCGCTCAGACCATTGGTGCGCGCTTCTTCAAGATCCTGCGCGTTGGCGCTGAGGATGCTATCGGTTTGCGCTTCCAGATAATCAGCAATCTTTTCCAGAACCTGATTTTTCTCACGTCCGGACAGCTGCGCCAGTTTGTACGAGGCTGCTTTGGCCGCTATGCCCATTTGTTCCAGCATTGAAAGCTCCTTAACGGGTAATCATGTCGTCGCGATGCACGGCAACCGGACCGTACTCGTAGCCAAGAATGGCATCGATTTGCTGCGAGTGATGTCCGGCAATCCGACGCAGCGCGTCGCTGTTGTAGCGGGTAACGCCGTGAGCGATGTCGCGACCGTCGAGAGTACGAATACGGATCACTTCACCACGGGAGAAGTTACCTGTCACGCTTTTAATTCCTTTTGGAAGCAATGAACTTCCTCTTTCCAGAATTGCACAAACAGCGCCTTCATCCACGGTGATTTCCCCGGCTGGCGGTGCACCAAAGATCCAACGTTTGCGGGTTTCGAGCGGTGAGGTCTGGGCGTGGAAGCGTGTGCCGACAGCGACCCCTTCCATTACATCGCCAATCACGCCCGGGCGGCTGCCTGCGGCGATAATGGTGTCAATTCCGGCGCGGCAGGCGACGTCAGCCGCCTGCAATTTGGTGCCCATTCCGCCAGTGCCGAGGCCAGATACGCTGTCACCGGCAATCGAGCGCAGCGCGTCGTCAATGCCGTGAACGTCCTGAATCAGTTCGGCCTGCGGATTGGTGCGCGGATCGGCGGTGAATAGCCCTTGCTGGTCGGTCAACAGCAGCAGTTTGTCGGCTCCGGCAAGGATTGCCGCCAGCGCAGACAGGTTGTCGTTGTCGCCCACTTTAATTTCAGCGGTAGCGACGGCGTCATTCTCGTTGATTACCGGCACGATGTGGTTATCGAGCAGCGCACGCAGTGTGTCACGGGCGTTGAGGAAACGCTCTCTGTCTTCCATGTCTGCACGGGTCAATAACATTTGGCCGACGTGAATTCCGTAAATCGAGAAAAGCTGCTCCCAGAGCTGAATCAGGCGGCTTTGGCCGACCGCAGCCAGCAGCTGTTTAGAGGCGATTGTGGCAGGCAGTTCCGGGTAGCCGAGGTGTTCACGCCCGGCGGCAATCGCCCCTGACGTTACAATCACAATCCGATGTCCTGCGGCATGTAGCTGCGCGCACTGGCGCACTAGTTCCACGATATGGCCGCGATTAAGGCGGCGCGATCCCCCGGTTAAAACACTGGTACCCAGTTTGATGACCAGGGTCTGACTGTCACTCATGATTCTCTGCCATTCAATGTGTACGAAAAGGACGTTGTAACAGGACTCAGGCCGCTTGCCAACTCCCTGAGCCGCTTGCGGGGCACTTTGTTGTGCGGGATCAGCAAGCGTAGCGGCAGATAATGGCACTTTTATGACAGAAACACCCAAACACAATTATTTAAAACTATTCTTACTTTGTCATAAAAGTTTCATTTCCCCGCGTTACAACCCTTCCTGTTTTTTAAATCGGGAAATTTCCCAAATTTAAGCGCGTATATTTATCAGGGTTAAAAATGAAAAAGACCACATTAGCATTGATGGTACTGAGCGTAATGTCTTCCACAGCAGCACAGGCCGCAGAAATTTATAATAAAGACGGTAATAAACTTGATCTTTATGGTCGAGTTAAAGCTGAACATTATATGAGTGACAACGACGCAGTAGACGGCGACCAGTCTTATATTCGTTTGGGTTTTAAAGGTCAGACTCAAATTAACGAGCAACTGACTGGCTTTGGCCAGTGGGAATATCAGGTCGCGGCGAACAAAGTCGAAGGCGATCCGGCAACCACCAAAACGCGTCTGGCCTTTGCGGGTCTGAAAGCCGGTGATATCGGTTCTTTCGACTACGGTCGTAACTACGGCGTCCTGTACAACGTCGCGGCGTATACGGATATGATCCCAGAGTTCGGTGATGACTCCTTCGTCAAAACTGATAACTTCATGACCGGCCGTGCGAATGGCCTGGCGACCTACCGCAACAACAACTTCTTCGGTCTGGTTGATGGCCTGAAACTGGCACTACAGTACCAGGGTAAGAACGAGAACGATGGCCGCGCTGCCAGCAAAGCCAACGGTGACGGCTTCGGCACGTCCCTGAGCTATGACTTCGGTGATTCCGGTTTCACCCTCGGTGCCGCCTACTCTAACTCCAACCGTACGCTGACTCAGCAGGACAGCACCTTCGGTAAAGGTACCGACGCTGAAGCCTGGACCACCGGCTTTAAATACGATGCCAACAGTGTGTACCTGGCGGCCATTTATGCCGAAACCCGCAATATGACCCCAATCTCCGGCACCGCTTCCATTGGCGGCGTGGATACGAAAGTCAGCGGCTTCGCGAATAAAAACCAGGCATTAGAACTCGTCGCACAATATCAGTTCGATTTCGGTCTGCGCCCATCCATTGGTTATGTCCAGTCTAAAGGTAAGGATATTGAAGGCGTAGGCGATGCAGATCTGGTGAAATATATCGACGTGGCAGCCACCTATTACTTCAACAAAAACATGTCGGCTTTTGTTGATTATAAAATCAACCAGCTGAGCGATGATAATAAACTCGCGCTGAATAACGACGATGTGGTTGCACTGGGTCTGGTGTACCAGTTCTAATCTCCCCAAATTAAAAGGCCCCTCCAACGTTGAGGGGCCTTTTTTATTTTTTCTGCGAAATGACTTATGCCGATAATCTCACCGGCTGTTCGACATCTTCCGCAGGCTCGAGCGCCAGGTCGAACGTTTTTAGCAAGTCGCGAGCTCGGGCGTGGAAATCACGCAGAGTCTGCTCCAGCCTGTCGGTAACTTCAGTGTCTTTGATGGCCGTTGCCTGCCAGTTGCCGTGTTTATCGAACAGGCCAAACTGATAGCTGTAAGTGAAACGCTTTTCCTGCGCTTCCATTTCCAGCCACCAGCCCCAAAACTCACGGACTTCCGGCGCCGGTTTGACATTGACGCATACGGCCAGGCAATCGAAAAAGAAGCGATTATCCTCACACTGCTCTGCCCGAATGTACGGGCCAAGGGCGGTGAATTTCTTGATCAGTTTACTCTTCGGGTGTCCACTCGGTAACGTCATTGCTGTCTCCTTTAGTGATGCAACTGTTTTACCAAATCAATAGAATTTAGCAAACTATTAACCAAGTCTATGATTGATCCAGGTGGCAATTTCTTTCAACGCTTTGTCAAAATTGCGATAAACCGGTTTAAACGGGATCTGCATCAACTTGCCATCAGCAGATGACGAGGTGATTAAACGCGACTCTTCTTCCGGGCTGAACGGGTCGTTTTGCCAGAAGCCCGACAGCATCGGCGTTGGGCATCGACGGCCAAGTAACCCCTGCGTTTTTAGTGAGTAACGATTGAGTTCTACGCGCAGCGCATCGTCGGAGGCATCGTGCATACCCAACCGCGAGGCCAGGACATCGAGATACATTTCCGGAACGTTTTCCTGGCGCTGCGGGTCACTGAGCAGGTGGTGGACCACGGGTCCAAGACAGGCCACCGCTTTCAGGCGCGGTGATTCCAGATACGCCAGGCGCACCGCCACGTTAGCCCCGAAGCGGAAACCAAACGCCGCTACGCGGGTGTGATCGACCCAAGGAATATTCGGCAGCGATTTCAGAACCTGCTGGTGCAGGAAGCTGGAATCCTGGGTCAGCTTCCATTTGGACGAGAAGCCTATCGACGGCATGTCCAGCGTCAGCATTGCAATCCCCAGCGGGGCTAAGTATTTTTCAAACAGGCTGTAGTTGTCGCTTTGTAGCGCATCCAGCCCGCCGCACATCAGCACCGTCGGGAACGGGCCTTCGCCAGGGGGCATGTGCAGGAAGCCCTTTACCGGGGAGCCGCCGGGTATTTTAAACTCCAGCTCACGCAGAGAGCCCGGCAAACGCTGAGCGGCTTCTTCATAGGCCCGATTCGCCAGCGCCTGCGCCTGTTCAGCGAGGTCATCGCCTTTCAGATGCGGATAAGCGGCGATGCTGTAGAGATTAGAGGCGTGCAGCCAATGGCGGCCGCTCAGCGCGTCATCCGACTCCTGACACGCTTTCTGCTGCCAGAGCATCGCTTGCTTCGACCATTCGTAAATCCAGTTGCCTCCGCGATAGCCGACCACGGTGTCATACAGGTCGTCATCGGTACGCTCTGAAGGACTCATCACGATGCGCGCCTGCACGTCGAGAATTTCCTGCGGCGAGACGCCACGCCAGATCCACATCAGGCGGTTCACCATCCGGTACCAGTGAGGAACGTTTTTTCCGTCCAGCGCGGATTGCACCGCAGAATCGGCGCCATGATGGAAGCGACGCACCAGCGTCGAGGTTTCAGGGTGCTTGAAACGCGGTTTAAAGAGGACTTCGCTGAGATTGGCTTCTGGCATCGCATAGACTCCATGAATACGACATGACGTCTATTGTACCTCGCCGGGCGCTAAAAAGAACAATGCCCGGTAAACCGGGCATTGAAAAGAACAGTAAATCAGATATCCGAGAATTTCAGTTCACAGGAAGGCAGCAAGATTATGAATCCCCCAAGAGCTTACTCAAGTAAGTGCCTGGGGTGAATAATCACAGGCAACGCCCCTGTGGGCTGAAAGGCGAAGGATATTTAGCGGCTTGAAATAGGTGGGATAAACGCCACACCCATATCCCAAGGCTGTTCAATCCAGGTATCCTGCGGAATATCGATCACGTAATCATCAACCAGCGGCTGACCAGCCGGCTTGGCGAAGATAGTGACGAAATGCGCTTTCGGGTACATTTCACGGATAGCCACTGCAGTGCCGCCGGTGTCGACCAGATCGTCAATCACGATAAAGCCTTCGCCATCGCCTTCCGCACGTTTGAGGACTTTCAGCTCGCGCTGGTTGTCGTGGTCGTAGCTGGAAATGCAGACGGTGTCCACATGACGAATACCCAGTTCACGGGCCAGCAGAGCGCCTGGTACCAGGCCTCCACGGCTAACGGCAATAATGCCTTTCCACTGTTCGGAGGGCATCAGGCGCGCGGCCAATTTGCGTGCATGGATCTGCAACATGTCCCAGGTAACGATGTATTTTTCGCTCATGTGATTGTATCCCAGCCTATAAAGCGGCTTAAAAAATGTTCGGGGTGATTCCAGGTTGCGCGAGATTATAGAGATCTGACGCACTAAAAACCAGTGTTTAACGGCCTCGCCGGGAGTTTTTACGCGCTACGTACTACCAGAGAAGGCAGAAAGTGGTATTCTCAACGGCATCTCGCAAGTCAGGTCACATGCCTGTTTGTCATTGCTAACCCATTACCTGTAAGCCACTTTTGCAGGAAGCCGTAAGGAGACTTACCGTGTCTGAACTGTCTCAATTATCACCGCAGCCACTGTGGGATATTTTTGCCAAAATCTGCTCCATTCCGCACCCTTCTTATCACGAAGAACAGCTTGCTGAACACATCATGGGCTGGGCGAAGGAAAAAGGTCTGCACGCAGAACGGGATCAGGTAGGTAATATCCTGATTCGTAAACCTGCCACCGCGGGCATGGAAAACCGTAAAGCGGTTGTGATGCAGGCGCACCTCGATATGGTGCCGCAGAAAAACAACGACACCGTGCATGACTTCACCAAAGATCCGATTCAGCCGTACATCGACGGTGAGTGGATTAAAGCGCGCGGCACCACCCTGGGTGCGGATAACGGCATCGGTATGGCGTCTGCATTGGCCGTTCTGGCTGACGACAGCGTCGAACATGGCCCGCTGGAAGTGCTGCTGACCATGACTGAAGAAGCTGGCATGGATGGCGCCTTTGGCCTTCAAGCTAACTGGCTGCAGGCGGATATCCTGATCAACACCGACTCCGAAGAAGAAGGTGAGATCTACATGGGTTGCGCGGGCGGTATCGATTTTATTACTACCCTGCCGCTGACTCGCGAAGCGATCCCTGCTGGCTTCCAGAGCTTCAAGCTGACGCTGAAAGGCCTGAAAGGCGGCCACTCCGGCGGCGATATCCACCTGGGTCTCGGCAACGCCAACAAACTGCTGGCGCGCTTCCTGGCAGGCCATGCGGCTGAGCTGGATCTGCGTCTGGTTGATTTCAACGGCGGCACCCTGCGTAATGCTATCCCGCGTGAAGCCTTCGCAACCGTAGCCGTTCCGGCTGACAAAGCGCAGACCCTGAAAGCGCTGGCCGATGAGTTCATGGCGATTCTGAAAAACGAACTGGCTGCAAAAGAGAAGAACCTGACCGTGGTTCTGGAAGCGGTCACCGCAGACAAAAACGCCCTGAGCGAAAAATCCCGCGATAGCTTCATTCAGTTGCTGAATGCGACCCCGAACGGCGTTATCCGTAACTCCGACGTGGCGAAAGGCGTGGTTGAAACTTCCTTGAACGTGGGCGTCGTCTCCATGCACGACGACAATGTGGAAATCATCTGCCTGATTCGTTCCCTGATTGACAGCGGCAAAGACTACGTGGTCAGCATGCTGGAGTCTCTGGGTAAAATGGCCGGCGCACAGACTGCACCGAAAGGCGGCTACCCTGGCTGGCAGCCGGATGCAAACTCTCCGGTTATGCACCTGGTGCGTGAAACCTATCAGCGTCTGTTCGACAAAACACCGAACATCCAGGTTATCCACGCGGGTCTGGAATGTGGTCTGTTCAAAAAACCGTACCCGACCATGGACATGGTTTCTATTGGGCCAACGATCACCGGGCCACACTCCCCGGATGAGCAGGTTCACATTGAAAGCGTGGGCCAGTACTGGACCCTGCTGACTGAACTACTGAAAGCGATTCCAGCGAAGTAAGTCGTGGTAAACAAGAAGCTTCCTTTGGGAAGCTTTTTTATAGGTTCAGAAAACTACAAACCCAGAACCAACTGCCGCTCAAGCTGCGGGTCCAGCAGCGTAACGTGCAAGCCCACCAGCCGGACGCCCCTTTCACCGCGCCGCTCATGCCAGGTTTTATACGCCGTGGCAATCAAATCATCCTGATTCAACTTCGGCCAGACGTGCTCCTGCGTCGTCTGCTGGAAATCATTAAACTTGAGTTTTACCCCCTGACGCGCAATCAGCAGGTCAGGTTTCACCTTCGCCAGTCGACGCTCCAGTTCAGGATAAAGCTGAGCGGTAATTATCGCCTCACAGTCGGCCCATTCATGAATGTCCTCGGCCAGCGTGCGCTCCACGCCTATCGATTTGCGCAGACGCTCACTGTTGACGTCGCGCTCATCAATACCGTTGCTGCGCTCCCACAATACCCGACCAAATTTACCAAAGCGTTTCAGCAGCGTCGCCAGGTCAGCGTGCTGGACGTCCTCACAAGTGCGCAGCCCCATGCCTTCGAGTTTCGATGCTGAGACTTTCCCAACACCGGGAATTTTGGCAAGAGAGAGCGTTTTGAGAAACGCAGGCACTTCATCAGGCGTAATCACATACTGGCCGTTGGGCTTGTTAAGATCCGAGGCGATTTTGGCGAGAAACTTTACCGGGGCGACACCCGCCGAGGCAGTGAGATTCAGTTCACGATCAATGGTCTGGCGGATTTCTTGCGCCATCAGCGTGGCCGACCCTTGGCAGTGCAGGCTATCGGTGACGTCGAGGTAGGCTTCATCCAGGGAAAGAGGTTCAATCAGTGAAGTGTATCGCGAGAAAATCTCACGAATATGCACCGAGGCTTCTTTGTAGGCATCAAAGCGACCGGGCAACAGCGTCAGGTGCGGGCAGAGTTTGAGCGCCATTCCGGTTGGCATTGCGCTGCGTACACCAAACGTACGCGCGGGATAGTTAGCGGTGCTTATCACGCCGCGACGTTCACGGCTGCCGCCAATGGCGATGGGAATATCGCGCAGGGCTGGATTATCCCGCATCTCTACCGCGGCAAAAAAGCAGTCCATATCAACATGGATAATTTTGCGCATACTCAGCCCTCACTAATGACTGGTTAAGTATACAGTGAAATTATCAGAAATGAGAAGCGTGGGGTTTTGTAGGCCGGGTAAGCAAAGCGCCACCCGGCCTATTTTTGTCCAGCAACGATGCGTTTGCTGGGCCTACTTAACGGACTAAAGGATGCGGTTTTGCTGGCGCTGGGCCTCGCGGGCGAGACGTTTTTTACGCGCGTCGCACGGCTCAGGGCAATCGCAGACTTTCTCTAGCCCCAGTGACGAGATACCGCCACAGCTGCCCTGAATGCTTTTGCGCTTCACCAGATAACCGAGTGACATGCCGAGGACCACCAGCAGGAACACGGCAAACGTTGCCAGAAATACCGTTAACATCATTAGCCTCCAAAATCATCAAGCATGATGTTTTCATCTTCCACGCCCAGATCTTTCAGCATGCGGATAACCGCCGCGTTCATCACCGGAGGCCCACACATGTAGAACTCACAGTCTTCCGGCGCTGCATGATGCTTCAGGTAATTCTCATACAGCACGTTGTGGATGAATCCGGTGTGCCCCGTCCAGTTATCTTCCGGCTGCGGATCAGAAAGCGCCACGTGGAAGGTAAAGTTCGGATTTTCCCGCGCCAGCTGCTCAAACTCATCGTCGTAGAACATTTCACGCAGTGAACGCGCCCCGTACCAGAAACTGATTTTACGCTTGCTGCTAAGCCGCTTGAGCTGATCGAAGATGTGCGAACGCATTGGCGCCATACCCGCACCACCGCCAATAAATACCATTTCCGCGTCAGAGTCTTTGGCGAAGAACTCACCAAACGGCCCGGAAATCGTCACCTTATCGCCCGCTTTCAGCGACCAAATGTAAGAGGACATGATGCCAGGTGGCACGTCCGGCGCGGAAGGCGGCGGCGTGGCGATACGGACGTTGAGCATAATAATGCCCTTCTCGTCCGGATAGTTCGCCATGGAATACGCGCGCAGCGTCGGCTCATTCACTTCGGAAACGTAGCGGAACAGATTGAATTTGTCCCAGTCGCCGCGGTACTCATCCGGCACGTCAAAATCGGCATACGCCACTTTGTGCGACGGGCATTCAATCTGAATATAGCCGCCCGCGCGGAACGGCACGCTTTCGCCTTCAGGGATCGCCAGCTTCAGCTCTTTGATGAAAGTCGCTTTGTTATCGTTGGAGATAACCTCGCACTCCCATTTTTTCACCCCGAAGATTTCTTCCGGCAGCTCGATCTTCATGTCCTGACGAACTGCAACCTGGCACGCCAGGCGGCAGCCCTCTTTCGCTTCACGCTTGCTGATGTGCGAAAGCTCGGTCGGCAGGATATCGCCGCCGCCCTCTTTCACCATCACCCGACACTGGCCACAGGAGCCACCGCCGCCGCAGGCCGAAGAGACGAATATGCCGTTGTTGGACAGCGTATTCAGCAGTTTATCGCCAGCGGGCGTGCGGATTTGTTTGTCGGCTTCGTTGTTGATCTCGATGACCACATCGCCGGAGTTCACCAGCTTCGCGCGCGCCGCCAGGATCAGCAGCGACAGCACCAGCACAATCAGCGTGAACATCACTACGCCAAGAATAATTTCCATTACTTACGCCCTTATAGCTGCACGCCGGAGAATGACATAAAGCCCAGTGCCATCAGTCCGGTGGTGATAAAGGTGATCCCTAAGCCGCGCAGTCCTGCGGGCACGTTGGCATATTTCATCTTCTCGCGAATACCGGCCATCGCGACGATCGCCAGCATCCAGCCAATACCGGAGCCGAAACCGTAGACGATAGATTCAGGGAAGTTATAGTCGCGCTGCACCATGAACGAGACGCCGCCGAAAATCGCACAGTTCACGGCGATCAGCGGCAGGAAGATCCCCAGCGCGTTGTACAGCGACGGGAAATACTTATCGAGGATCATCTCGAGGATCTGCACCAACGCTGCAATGACCCCGATGAAGGTGATGAAGTTGAGGAAGCTAAGATCAACGCCTTCCACCAGCGCACCGTCGCGCAGAACCAGGTTGTAGATAAGGTTGTTCACCGGCACCGAAATGCCGAGAACGACGGTAACCGCCACGCCCAGGCCAAATGCCGTAGAGACTTTCTTCGACACCGCAAGGAACGTACACATGCCGAGGAAGAAGGCCAGCGCCATGTTTTCAACAAACACTGCGCGGACAAAAAGACTAATGTAATGAGCCATAATCGGTTACTCCTTCTCCTGCTGTTCCGGCTTCCAGCTGCGCAGCGCCCAGATAAGCAGACCGATAATGAAAAATGCGCTTGGTGCGAGCAGGAACAGGCCGTTTGGCTGATACCAGCCGCCGTTCTGCACGGTTTGCAGCACGGTGATACCGAACAGCTTGCCGCTGCCGATAAGCTCACGCAGGAAACCGACGATTATCAGGATGGCGCCGTAGCCAAGCCCGTTACCGATGCCGTCCATAAAGCTCGCCAGCGGCGGCGATTTCATGGCGTACGCTTCGGCACGGCCCATCACGATACAGTTGGTGATGATGAGGCCCACGAACACCGAGAGCTGCTTGGAGACTTCATACGCATAAGCCCGCAGCAGCTGATCGACCACAATGACCAGCGAGGCGATGATCGCCATTTGCACAATGATGCGCACGCTATTCGGAATGTGGTGGCGGATCATTGAGATAAACATGCTGGAAAACGCCGTTACCATCGTCACCGCGAGCGTCATCACGAATGCAGTTTCCAGTTTGGTGGTCACCGCCAGCGCCGAGCAGACGCCCAGGACCTGCAACGCAATCGGGTTGTTGGCGATAACCGGCCCCACCAGCACCCGTTTTACTTCTTTCATATCACCGAGTTCAGCCATTATTCAGGCCTCCTTCACGCATCTGTTTCAGGAACGGGCCAAAGCCCTGCTCGCCCATCCAGAAATCAAAACTGTGCTGAACACCGTTTGACGTCAGCGTAGCACCGGAAAGTCCATCCACCGCATATTCGTCACCCTGACGCGCGCCACCCTTCACTACTTTCAGGGCTGGCATGCCGTCATCACTGAGCACTTTTTTGCCGATGAACTGCTGACGCCAGTTCGGGTTTTCGACTTCACCGCCGAGGCCCGGGGTTTCACCTTGATCATAATAGGTGATACCTTTCACGGTGCGTCCGTCGGTGTCGAGCGCCACAAAGGCGTACATCATCGACCACAGGCCTTTGCCGTAAATTGGCAGCACAACTTCCTGAATTTTTTTCTGCTCGTCTTTCACCAGGTAGATTTCGACCACGTTGCTGCGGCGTTTGATACCCGCCGGATCTTCACTGGAATCCAGTTGTGTGCTCTGAGCCGGATCTTTCAATGCCAACCCTTGGTTAAACGAGGCCGGATCTTTGTCGAGCAGCGTGCCGCTTTTCAAGTCCAGTAGACGCGGGGTAATACGTTCCGCAAAAATGGAGGCCACTTCATCCTGCTTCATTTCCGGCTGCATCAGCCCGGCGACCGCCAGAATGTTGCGCTGTTTATCCAGCGCGCGCTGTTCTTGCTGGCGAGGCTTCAGCCCCACCGCTGAGCCGGCTACGATAATCGAGCAGACCAGACAAAGCACCAGCACCACTAGCAGCGTTTTGCCGATGCTATCGTTACTTTTCACTTCAGCCACGCGACTTCCTCCGCTTGATATTGGCCTGCACCACCAGGTAATCGAACAGCGGCGCAAAGAGGTTGGCAAACAGAATTGCCAGCATCATCCCTTCCGGATAGGCCGGGTTTACAACGCGGATCAGTACGCACATCGCGCCGATCAGTGCGCCGTAGCACCACTTCCCTTTATCGGTAAACGACGCCGACACGGGATCGGTCGCCATGAACATCATGCCGAAAGCAAAACCGCCGAGCACCAGATGCCAGTACCACGGCATGGAGAACATCGGGTTAGTGGCTGAGCCAATCAGATTGAACAGCGTGGAAACGGCAATCATACCGAGCAGCACGCCCGCCACGATGCGCCAGGAGGCAACGCGACCAAAGATAATGATGGCCCCGCCAATCAAAATCATCAGCGTGGAAACTTCTCCGATTGAGCCTGGCAATTTGCCGAGGAACGCATCCATCCAGGTCACCGGCTGCCCGCTGGTGAGGTTGATCAGCGCTTCACCGCCGTGGCTCGCCCACTGAGACAGTGGCGTTGCGCCAGAGAAGCCGTCAGCCGCGGTCCATACCAGGTCGCCGGAGATTTGCGCCGGATAGGCGAAGAACAAGAAAGCACGCCCCGCCAGCGCCGGGTTAAGGAAGTTACGCCCAGTACCCCCGAAGATTTCTTTCCCGATAACCACGCCAAAACTGATGCCCAGCGCGGCCTGCCACAGCGGCAGCGACGGCGGGACAATCAGCGCGAATAGAATGGAAGTAACAAAGAAGCCTTCGTTGATTTCATGCTTACGCACAATGGAGAACAGCACTTCCCAGAAACCGCCGACGATAAACACCGTCATGTAAATCGGCAGGAAGAACACCGCGCCCAGTCCCATCATGCTCAGCCAGCCTGCGTCAGGTGTGAAACTCACGCCGAGCCACTGCGCCACATGGTAATGCCAGTTTCCGGCAATCACCTGTTGCAGTTGTTCCGGGCCATACATTTTATGCAGCGCCGGAATGGTTTGCAGGCCGACGTTGTACATGCCCCAGAACATCGCCGGGAATACCGCCAGCCAGACCAGAATCATCATACGCTTGAGGTCGATGGCATCGCGGACGTGAGACGCCCCTTTTGTCACCAGACCCGGCGTGTAGAAAATGGTGGCCGCGGCTTCATACAGCGGGTAGTACTTTTCCAGCTTGCCGCCGTGGGTAAAGTGCGGCTCAATTTTTTCCAGCAGATTTTTCAAACCCATCACTTATCCTTCCTGCTCAATGCGGGTTAAGACGTCACGCAGCACGGGGCCGTATTCGTATTTTGCCGGGCAAACGTAGGTGCAAAGCGCCAGGTCTTCTTCGTCAAGTTCCAAACAACCCAATGCCTGCGCGCTGTCGGTATCACCGGCGAGCAGGTCGCGCAGCAGGTGCGTCGGCAGAATATCCAGCGGCATGACGCGCTCGTAGTTGCCAATGGGCACCATCGCACGCTCGCCGCCGTTGGTATCGGTCGAGAAATCGAACAGTTTGCGCTTGAGGAAATGGCCGAGCGTGGTGCGGGTTATCGAGAATTTATCTTTGCCCGGCATGACCCAGCCAAAGAGTTCTTTCTCGCGTCCTTCTTTCACCACGCTGACCTGCAAGTGGTAGCGACCGAGGAATGCGTATGGCCCCAGCGCGTGGGTGCCGCTGAGTACCGAACCGGAAATCACACGGTTTTCACCCTCAGCCAGTTCACCAGCCAGCAGCTGGTCGAGGCTTGCGCCGAGCAGCGTTTTCACCAGGCGCGGCGTGTTGACCTGCGGCCCGGCGATGGAAATCACCCGCTCGCTCCACAGTTCGCCTTCGATAAACAATTTGCCGATGGCGATGACGTCCTGATAGCTCAGGTGCCAGACCAGTTTATTGAGGCTCACCGGTTCAAGGAAATGGATATGTGTGCCCGGCAAACCTGCCGGATGCGGGCCGCTAAATTCATTGAACGTCACCTGGCCCACGGGATGACCGCCCAGCTTGCCGCCGCTCGCCTGACAAACGTGAAGTTTGCCGTCGGTAAGACGCGACAACACCGTCAGCCCAGCGTTAAAGGCTTCACGGTGCGCAAGGATGACCGGCTGCGGATCGACCGCCAGCGGATTGGTGTCGATGGCGGTGACGAAAATGGCCATCGGAACGCTGCCCGGCACCGGGATTTTACTGAATGGGCGCGTACGCAGACTGGTCCACAACCCAGATTCCAGTAGCTGCTGTTGAACGTCTTCACGATCAAGCGTGGCAAGGTCTGCCACCTCAAACTGCGGGAAACTGACGGCATCATCGCCGTCAATATCGATAACTACCGATTGCAGCACGCGACGTTCACCGCGATGAATGGCGCTGATGACGCCACTGGCCGGGGCAGTAAAGCGCACACCGGGGTTCTTTTTATCTTCAAACAGCACTTGCCCTTTGAGAACCCGGGAGCCTTCCTGGACGGACATCGAGGGGCGCATGCCAATATATTCTTCGCCCAGCACGGCCACACGCGATACGGCAGCGCTTTCGGCAATGTGCTGTGACGGTGCGCCAGCGATGGGCAAATCAAGCCCTTTTGTGATTTTAATCATGTCGTTAGCAGGTATCCGTAAACGTTACTGTCACTAAACCCAGCGTAGAGAAAAACAAAACAAGAAAGGAAAAACCGATGCCAGAGAGTGCTGCTGGCGGCAGTACGATGAGAGTAAAGCATCCTTTCTTAACCTGGTCGTGAAACGCGGCAAGTTTACAGGATGTGAGGCCAGAACGCAGCATTTACGGGGTATACAGGTCGGTATTTGCGAGCGAATGCGCAAAGTTCTGACTGCTATTGCAGCAAAAAGCAGGTATAACACTAAAGTAATTTGTAAACCCTAATCGCCGGACTTGCGAAAAACGTTGGTGATGCTAATGTGAGCGCACCAATTCGAGACAATTCTGATTTCGGGTTCTATTTCGGGCCTCCCGGCCTGTCTCTACCGTTTTATCAAGGAACATGTAGTATGCGCAAAATCGCATTGTTACTTGCGATGCTGTTGATCCCGTGCGTTTCGTTTGCCGGTTTGCTTAGCAGTAATAGCTCGACCACCCCGGTCAGCAAAGAATATAAACAGCAATTAATGGGATCGCCGGTATATATCCAGATCTTCAAAGAAGAGCGTACTCTTGATCTTTACGTGAAGATGGGTGAGGCGTATCAGCTGCTCGACAGCTACAAAATCTGCAACTATTCCGGTGGCCTGGGTCCGAAACAGCGCCAGGGCGATTTTAAATCTCCGGAAGGTTTCTATAACGTTTCCCGCAGCCAGCTCAAGCCAGATAGCCGTTTCTATAAAGCCATTAATATTGGCTTCCCGAACGACTACGATCGCTCACATGGTTATGAAGGGAAATACCTGATGATCCACGGTGCCTGCGTGTCGATTGGCTGCTACGCCATGACCGATACCGGCATTGATGAGATTTTCCAGTTCGTGACCGGTGCGCTGGTGTTTGGTCAGTCAAGCGTGCAAGTCAGCATCTATCCGTTCCGCATGACCGACGCGAACATGGAACGCCACAAATTCTCTTATTACAAAGACTTCTGGTCGCAGCTGAAGCCGGGCTATGACTACTTCGAGCAGACTCACAAGCCGCCGATGGTGACGGTACAGAGTGGCCGCTATGTGGTCAGCAAGCCGTTGAGCCACGAGATTCGCTCGCAGCTGGCTTCAAACTACACGGTTTCCGAGACAAAATAACGCCCACTCACCTGGCATAATCTTGTGCCAGGTTTCATTGCCTGTCAGCGGCTGAGTGGCAATCACAGTGACCACATCGTTCGGTGTGGTCTCTCGCTGAAAATCAATTTCCACATCCTGATCCAGTAACGTCGCCACGCCAAACGGCGCACGGCGTGTTATCCAGTACAGATTGGTCGAGCAGAACGCCATCACATAGCGTCCGTCCGACAACAACATGTTAAATACCCCTTTCTCCCGCAGCTCAGACGCCAACGACGCGATGTATTTAAACACCCCGTTCATATTGCCGGGCGTGCGCGGATAGCGGCTGGTCAATTTGTGCAGCAGCCAGCAAAAGGCTTTTTCACTGTCAGTTTCACCTACTGGGCGGAACTGTCCGGTCTCAAGGGATTTGTAGCCCGTGAGCTGGCCATTATGGGCGTAAGTCCAGTTGCGGCCCCACAGTTCGCGGGTAAACGGATGGGTATTTTCGAGCGCCACTTCACCACGGTTAGCCTGGCGAATATGGGCAATCACTGAACAGGATTTGATCGGATAATCCTGCACCAGTTTGGCGATGGGCGACTGAAAGCTCGGTTGCGGATCTTTGAATGTGCGACAGCCTTTGCCTTCGTAGAAGGTAATTCCCCAGCCATCTTTATGCGGCCCGGTGCCACCCCCGCGCTGAACCAGCCCGGTAAAACTAAAGCAGATATCGGTTGGCACATTGGCGCTCATCCCGAGCAATTCGCACATAGTTCACCTCACAAACATAAAACGGGAACCCGTACTGGTCCCCGCTACCACTTATGCTTTTACCATCTCTTTTTCGATCAGCATAATCAGGATATGGATAACCTTAATATGGATTTCCTGAATGCGGTCGGCGTAACCAAAGTGCGGCACGCGAATTTCAACGTCAGCAGAACCGTCCATTTTGCCGCCGTCTTTGCCGGTCAGAGTGATGACTTTCATGCCCTGAGCGCGCGCAGCTTCAATCGCTTTAATCACGTTGCCGGAGTTGCCGGAGGTAGAAATCCCGAACAGTACGTCACCAGTGCGGCCAACAGATTCAACATAACGGGAGAACACATATTCATAGCCGAAATCATTACTAACGCAGGAGAGATGGCTAACGTCTGAAATGGCAATCGCCGGGTAACCCGGACGGTTTTCACGGTAGCGACCGGTCAGCTCTTCCGCGAAGTGCATCGCATCACAATGGGAGCCACCGTTACCACAGGAGAGTACTTTCCCGCCCGCTTTGAAGCTGTCTGCGAGCAGCACTGCCGCGCGCTGAATTGCATGGATGTTCGCTTCATCGGCCAGGAAATTGGCCAGAGTTTCCGCTGCTTCATTCAGTTCGTTACGAATAAGATCCTGGTACATGAGGAGTGTCCTTCCGCTTTAATGATTAACCTCAGCAGTGTAACGGATAGCGGATGCAGCGAGAAGCATTCAGCTCAGTTATCCCCGCCGCTTTTGATAATCCGTGCCACTGAAAACGGCAACAGTGTGAGCTATGTTGTAATTATTTTGTAAACACATTGATAAAAGAAATGACATCCACTACAACCAATACATCACAAGTGGTCAGACCTCCTACAAGCAAGGGAGCATTTCTTTATGATGATTTTGAGTATTATTGCCACCGTTATCCTGCTCGGCGTGCTCTTCTATCACCGGGTTAATCTGCTGTTGAGCAGCCTTATTCTGCTGGTCTGGACCGGGGCACTTGGCGCTGCGGGCCTGTGGAATATCTGGCTGCTGGTTCCTCTGGCAATTATTCTGGTGCCGTTTAACCTGCGTCCAATGCGTAAAGCGATGATCTCCGCGCCGGTATTCCGCACCTTCAGCAAAGTGATGCCGCCAATGTCGCGCACCGAGAAAGAAGCGATCGACGCAGGCACCACCTGGTGGGAAGGCGATCTGTTCCAGGGCAACCCGGACTGGAAAAAACTGCACAACTATCCACAGCCGCAGATGACCGCGGAAGAACAGGCGTTTATCGATGGCCCGGTGGAAGAAGCCTGCCGCATGGCGAACGACTTCGAGATCACCCACGAACTGGCGGATCTGCCGCCGGAACTGTGGGCCTATCTGAAAGAACACCGCTTCTTCGCGATGATCATTAAGAAAGAGTACGGCGGCCTCGAGTTCTCTGCGTATGCGCAGTCTCGCGTGCTGCAAAAGCTATCAGGCGTCTCCGGGATCCTGGCGATCACCGTCGGCGTACCGAACTCCCTCGGCCCGGGCGAACTGCTGCAACATTACGGCACCGACGAGCAGAAAAATCATTATCTGCCGCGTCTGGCGCGTGGTCAGGAAATCCCGTGTTTCGCACTGACCAGCCCGGAAGCCGGTTCTGATGCGGGTGCTATTCCGGATACCGGCGTGGTGTGCATGGGCGAATGGCAGGGTGAGCAGGTGCTCGGGATGCGCCTCACCTGGAACAAACGCTATATCACCCTCGCACCGATTGCGACCGTGCTTGGTCTGGCGTTCAAGCTCTCTGATCCGGACAAACTGCTGGGCGGTGAGGAAGATTTAGGTATTACCTGTGCGCTGATCCCAACCGGTACGCCGGGCGTGGAAATTGGCCGTCGTCACTTCCCACTCAACGTGCCGTTCCAGAACGGCCCAACCCGCGGGCAGGATATTTTCGTACCGATTGATTTCATCATCGGCGGGCCAAAAATGGCCGGTCAGGGCTGGCGTATGCTGGTGGAATGTCTGTCTGTGGGTCGCGGCATCACCCTGCCATCAAACTCCACGGGCGGCGTGAAATCCGTAGCGATGGCGACCGGCGCTTACGCGCACATCCGCCGTCAGTTCAAAATCTCTATCGGTAAGATGGAAGGGATTGAAGAGCCGCTGGCGCGTATCGCAGGCAACGCGTACGTGATGGACGCTGCGGCGTCGCTCATCACCTACGGGATCATGCTCGGCGAAAAACCGGCGGTGCTGTCGGCGATAGTGAAGTATCACTGTACCCACCGTGGTCAGCAGTCAATTATTGATGCGATGGATATCACCGGCGGGAAAGGCATTATGCTCGGCGAAGGTAACTTCCTCGCCCGTGCTTACCAGGGAGCACCGATTGCGATCACCGTGGAAGGTGCCAACATCCTGACCCGCAGCATGATGATCTTCGGCCAGGGCGCGATCCGCTGCCATCCGTACGTGCTCGAAGAGATGGCCGCCGCGCAGAATAAAGATCTTAACGCTTTCGACCAGCTGCTGTTTAAACACATCGGCCACGTGGGCAGTAACAAAGTACGCAGCTTCTGGCTGGGTCTGACTCGCGGTCTGACCAGCAGCACGCCGACACACGATGCGACCCGTCGCTACTATCAACACCTGAACCGCCTGAGTGCCAACCTGGCGCTACTGTCTGACGTATCGATGGCGGTCCTCGGCGGTAGCCTGAAGCGTCGCGAGCGTATCTCCGCCCGTCTGGGAGATGTGCTGAGCCAGCTGTATCTGGCTTCTGCGGTGCTGAAACGCTATGACGACGAAGGCCGTAACGAAGCCGATCTGCCGCTGGTTCATTGGGGCGTTCAGGACGCGCTGCATCAGGCTGAACAGGCGATGGATGACCTGCTGCGTAACTTCCCGAACAGGTTTGTGGCAGGCGTGATGCGCTTCGTCATCTTCCCGACCGGTCGTCACTACGTGGCACCGTCAGACAAGTTGGATCACGCCGTGGCGAAAATCCTGCAAGTGCCCAGCGCCACCCGTTCACGTATCGGCCGCGGTCAGTACCTGACGCCGAGCGAGCACAACCCGGTCGGTCTGCTGGAACAAGCGCTGCTGGACGTAATGGCCGCCGATCCGATTCATCAGCGTATTTGCAAAGAAATTGGCAAGAACTTGCCGTTCACCCGTCTCGATGAGCTGGCCCGCAACGCACTTGCTAAAGGGCTTATCGACCAGGAGGAAGCGGATATTCTGACCAAAGCCGAAGAAAGCCGTCTGCGCAGCATTAACGTTGACGATTTCGAACCGGACGCGCTGGCCACCAAACCGGTAAAGCTGCCAGAGAAAGTCCGCAAGGTTGAGGCCGCATAGCCATCATCACATTGCCCGGCGGCGCAATGGACTGACCCCTTAATGTTGGCCCGCTCAGCGCCGCGCCTCCGGGCAAAAAAGTGACCAGGTATTGCTCTTAAAAGCGGAGATTCTTCTCCGCTTTTTTCATTGAAATGTTACGCACTCTCACCTGTCCCTGATAAGGTAGAACTGTGACTCGTAAGCCTATAATCGGGAGTTTCTGACAGTGCCCAATCTGAAAGTAACAGTATTACAACAACCTTTGGTGTGGATGGACGGCCCCGCTAACCTGCGTCATTTCGATCGTCAGTTGGAAGCGATTCATGGGCGTGATGTGATTGTACTGCCAGAGATGTTCACCACCGGCTTTGCGATGGAAGCGGCCACTCAGTCGTTGCCGGAAGAAGACGTTGTTGCGTGGATGCATGAAAAAGCGCAGCAAACTGACGCCCTTATTGCTGGCAGCGCCGCGCTGCAAACCGATCGTGGCCCGGTGAACCGCTTTTTGCTGGTTGAGCCTGAAGGGCAAGTGCATCGCTATGACAAGCGACATCTGTTCCGCATGGCAGATGAACATCATCATTATGAAGCGGGCCACGAGCGCGTGGTGTTCGAATGGCGCGACTGGCGCATTCTGCCGTTGGTATGTTACGACCTGCGTTTCCCGGTGTGGTCACGCAACCGCAACGATTACGATCTGGCGCTGTACGTCGCCAACTGGCCTGCCCCACGTTCTCTGCACTGGCAGGCGCTGTTAACCGCTCGCGCCATTGAGAACCAGGCTTATGTCATCGGCTGTAACCGCGTCGGCACCGATGGCAACGGGCATCACTATCGTGGCGACAGCCGGGTTATTAACCCGCAGGGCGAAATCATCGCCAGCGCCGAGCCGCATCAGGCAACGCTGATTAATGCCGAACTGTCGCTCTCGGCCTTACAGGAGTACCGCGAAAAATTCCCGGCCTGGCAAGATGCGGACGGTTTCACGATTGGCTGATTAACCCTTCTTCTCTCCCCTCCTTTAGCGCTTCTTTCACCGAAGCGCTAAAAAAAAACCATATCCGTGCAGTAGCTCCAGATTTGACACAAAGATTAGGCTGCTAACTTGCTGCTCTGCCTCGTTATTAACTAGCTTTGTAGATGGCGTGTTTACTTTTTATACCCACCTCTACAGCAAGTTAATAATGAGGACAGAATGAAAAAGCTGACGTTAAGTCTTATTACCTTAGCGCTGGCGGGCGTTGCTAACGCCGCGCTTGCCGATACCCTGCGTATGGAATGCCCGATTTCTCCCGGCGGTAAGGAATACTGCAACTACGTCAAAGACCGTTTTGAAAAGCAAACCAACAACAAGCTGGAATTTATCGAATTCCCGGCGGCATCGGATGAAAAGCTGGCCCTGCTCCAGCAGCTTTTTGCCGCGAAAGATGAAAAAGCGGTGGACCTCTTCCAGTCCGACACCATTTGGGTCGGCCTGCTGGATAAACAAACACTCGATTTAACCGATGCCGTTGCCGATATGAAAGGTGATTTCTTCCCTGGCCCGTGGGCGAACGACACCGTTAACGGCAAAGTGAAAGCCATTCCGGCTTATCTCGATACCGGCGTGCTCTATTACCGCAAAGATCTGCTCGAAAAATACAACGAACAGCCGCCAAAAACCTGGACTGATTTAACGCGTATCGCCACCAAAATTCAGGCGGAAGAACGCAAGGCAGGACATAAAAACTTCTGGGGGATGATCTTCCAGGGGAAATCGTATGAAGGCCTGACCTGTAACGCGCTGGAGTGGGTTGATTCCTACGGCGGCGGCACTTTCATCGACGAAAAAGGGAACGTGACCATCAATAATCCGAAGGCGGCAGCCGCACTGGATATGGTCGCTGGCTGGATTGGCAAAATCACGCCGAAAGGCGCCCTGGGCTACAAAGAGGAAGAGTCCCGCGCAGTGTTCCAGAACGGAGACGCGCTGTTTATGCGCAACTGGCCTTATGCGTATTTGCTCTCGCAGGGCGCAGACAGCCCGCTGAAAGGCAAAGTTGGCGTTGCGCCACTGCCTGCCGGGCCGGACGGTAAATCGGCTAACGCGTTGGGCGGCTGGCAGTGGTCGATTAACGGCAATACCCGAAACAAAGATGCGGCGATTGCGTTGCTGAAAATCCTCACCGATGCCGATTCGCAGAAAATGCAGCTGAAATACCTCGGCTTCGCCCCGACACGTTCGGCACTGTATGAAGACAAAGCGGTCCTGGAAACCGCGCCGCATCTGACGATGTTCAAAGAGATCTTCGCCAATGCGGTGCCGCGCCCGGCAACGGCAACCAAAAGTCAGTATCCACGCGTCTCTAACGCCATCTTTAACGTGACTTTCAAGGTACTCAACGGTGGCAGCGACGGCAAAACTGCCGTGGCCGACCTGCAAAAACGCCTTGAGCGCGTGAAAGGGAAGGACTGGCATTAATTGGCACGTCTTGGCTATCAAGAGCGCCGCCGCCGTATCGCGTGGATACTGGTGGCGCCCGCGCTGATTCTCCTTGCACTGGCAGCGGGTTGGCCGCTGGCGCGTACCTTCTTTTTCAGTTTTACCAACGCCATGCTCGACAACCCGAGCGACTATCAGATGGTTGGGCTGGCGAACTATTACCTCAATCACGACGGTCAAAGCAGCGGCGTGCTGGTAGACCCGCTGTGGTGGCAGGCGGTCGGCAATACGCTGTGGTTTACACTGGTTTCCGTCAGCCTCGAACTGCTGCTCGGGATGCTGCTAGCGCTGCTGATGAACGAGAAATTTCGTGGCCAAGGTTTGGTGCGCACCGCCATTCTGGTGCCGTGGGCGATCCCGACTATCGTCAGCGCCAAAATGTGGGGCTGGATGTTCCACGATCAGTACGGCGTAGTGAACGATCTGCTGGCGAAAATCTTTGGTTATCAGGCGCATCTGGCGTGGATCGCCGAGCCGTCGCTGTCGATGTGGGCGGTGGTGATTGCCGATGTCTGGAAAACCACGCCGTTTATGGCGCTGATGCTGCTGGCGGCGCTACAACTGATCCCTGGCGATCTGTATGAGGCTGCTCGCGTTGACGGGGCCAGCGCCTGGCAACGTTTTAAGCGCATCACGCTGCCGTTGATCCTGCCTGCGATGATCGTGGCACTGATCTTCCGTGTCATGGACGCGATGCGCATTTTCGACCTAATTTTCGTGCTGACGTCCAACAGCGAAGCGACGATGTCGATTTCTGGTTACGCCCGCGAGCAAATCATCTCGTATCAGGATATGGGTGTCGGCTCTGCGGCGTCGGTGCTGGTGTTCATGATGGTGGCGGGCATTGCAGCCTGCTTTATCCGCGTCTCGAAGCTTAACGAGAAGGAGAAGCGGTGATGAAAACCACCCGTCGTCAGCGCAAATTCGGCCACCAGTTGGTGATTTATTGTGGTGCGACCGTCGCCGTACTGTTCTGCGTGTTCCCGTTTTATTACGCCATTCTGACCTCGCTGCGCACCGGGCAGGAACTGTTTCTGCCCGCCTATTTGCCGAACGGCTATCACTGGCACAACTACGTGGTGGCGCTGGTGGATAACGGCATCGCCCGTAGCCTGCTGAACTCGGTGCTGGTGGCGACGATTACCGTCGGCATTTGTCTACTGGTGTCGATTACCGCGTCATTCGCCCTTGCGCGGGTGCCGTTTCGCGGACGTAAATTCCTGCTATTTACCATTCTCTGTGTGTCGATGTTCCCGCAAGTGGCAGTGCTGACCGGGATGTTCGAGCTGGTGCGTTTTCTGGGGCTGTACGATTCCCTCGGCGCGCTGGTGTTGTCGTACACCACCTTTTCGCTTCCGTTCACCGTCTGGGTCCTGACCACTTTTATGAAGTCGATCCCGGTGGAGCTGGAAGAGGCGGCGATTGTCGACGGGGCGAAAACCTGGACCATCATTCGCCGGGTGTTTGCCCCAATTCTGGCGCCTGCGCTGGTGACTACCGGGCTGCTGGCGTTTATCGGCGCATGGAACGAATTCATGTTTGCACTAACGTTCATTATTTCCGGCGACAAGCGGACCGTCCCGGTGGCTATCAGCATGTTTAGCGGGGCGTCGACCTTTGAACTCCCTTGGGGCAGCATTATGGCAGCCTCGGTGGTGGTTACGCTGCCGATTATTGTGCTGGTGCTCATCTTCCAGAAACGCATTGTCAGCGGGCTGACCAGCGGAGCGATTAAGGGATAACTATGGGGCAACTGGTACTCGATAAAATATCTAAACGCTATGGCACCTCGTCAGAGGTGATTAAGCCCCTGGATTTGACCGTTAACGACGGCGAGTTTGTGGTGGTTGTCGGGCCGTCGGGCTGCGGAAAATCCACGCTATTAAGGATGGTCGCCGGGCTGGAGGAGATCAGCGACGGCGAAATGCGCATCGACGGCACGTGCGTCAACGACGATTCGCCGTCTGAGCGCGGCATCGGGATGGTGTTCCAGTCCTACGCGCTGTATCCGCATATGACGGTGTACCAGAATATGGCCTTCGCGCTGGAAATGGCGAAGCTACCGCCGACGGAAATCGACAAAAAGGTGCAGGCCAGTGCGCGCATTTTGCAGCTGGAGCATCTGCTCGACCGACGGCCGAAAGATCTCTCTGGTGGGCAGCGCCAGCGCGTGGCGATTGGCCGGGCGATTGTGCGTGAGCCTAGCCTGTTTTTGTTCGATGAACCGCTCTCCAATCTCGACGCCTCGCTGCGCGTGCAGATGCGCATGGAAATTGCCGCGCTGCATAAACGCATCAACGCGACGATTTTGTACGTCACCCATGACCAGGTGGAAGCGATGACGCTGGCCGACCGCATCGTGGTGCTTAATCAGGGGCAGATTGAGCAGGTCGGATCCCCGCTGGAGTTGTACGATCATCCCGCCAACCTATTCGTCGCGCAGTTTATTGGGTCGCCTAAAATGAATCTGATTGCGGGCACGATCGCAGAAACGGGCGTGCAGGAGACGGTTGTGGACCTCGAAAACCGACAACGCATTGTGCTGCCGGTGAATACGCTTAATGGGAAAGTCGGCAATAGCGTATGGCTGGGGATCCGCCCGGAGCACGTCCAGCTTATTGATTTAGCCGTGGCCGACGTGGAAGGCGAAGTGCTGTTTGTCGAGCAGATGGGCAACGAAACGTTGCTGTACGTTAATAGCGGCTATGGCAGTGAACCGTTGGTTATCCGCCTGACGTCACGGCTGGAGATCACGCCCGATCAGCGAGTTGGGCTGCGTTTGCCGACGGAGAAGTGCTATTTGTTTGAGGCGGACGGGCGGGCGTTTTTACGGGTGTAGCTTTCGTTTGTGAGTCCGTTGCGCCCTCACCCCAGCCCTCTCCCCCAGGGAGAGGGGGAAAAGCGAGCCCTGCTCGCGCTCTCGAGGAGTGGGAGTAAAACGAGCACAATCGGTCCTCTCGCATTAGGGAGAAGGGGAAACGAGCACAATCGGTCCCCTCGCATTAGGGAGAAGGTAAAGCGAGCACAATCGGTCCCCTCGCCCCTTTGGGGAGAGGGTTAGGGTGAGGGGAAAACCTAAGGAGATACCAGTGGAAAAAAAAGCATGGCACAACGCGGTGGTCTACCAAATCTACCCGCGCAGCTTTATGGACAGCAATGGGGACGGCATCGGCGACATTCCCGGCATCATCAGCAAACTCGATTACCTCCACCAGCTCGGCATCAACCTGATTTGGCTCTCACCGGTCTACCGCTCGCCGATGGACGACAACGGCTACGACATCTCCGACTACGAAGATATTGCCGCCGAATTTGGCACCCTGGCGCAAATGGAGACCCTGATTGCACAAGCCAAACAGCGCGACATTCACATCCTGATGGATTTAGTCGTCAATCACACCTCCGACGAACATCCGTGGTTTCTTGAAGCGTTAAAATCAAAGGACAACCCGTACCGTGATTTCTATATCTGGCGCCAACCCGCGGCAGACGGCGGGCCACCGAATAATTTCCGCTCCTATTTTGGCGGCAGCGGCTGGGCCTTTGACGAAGCCAGCGGCGAATATTTCCTGCATCAATTTTCTACACGCCAACCGGACCTCAACTGGGAAAACCCGCGCGTTCACGACGAGGTCCACGCCATGATGAATCGCTGGCTGGCGAAAGGTATCGGCGGTTTTCGCATGGACGTTATCGATCTCATTGGCAAAGAAGTCGATGCACAAATCATGGCCAACGGCAAAAATCTGCATGCGCTGATCCGCCAGATGAACCGCGCCACCTTTGGCAATGGCGATTACGTCACCGTCGGCGAAGCCTGGAGCGCTTCCACCGAAGACGCCCTGCTGTATAGCGGTGCTGAACGTGAAGAACTGTCGATGGTTTTCCAGTTCGACCACATCAAACAGTTCTGGGATGAACGCGCCGGGAAATGGCGCAGCAAGCCGTTTGTGCTGGCCAGTTTCAAATCGGTTATCGACAAATGGCAAACCGCGCTAGCCAATGACGGCTGGAACTCGCTGTTCTGGAGCAACCACGATTTACCCCGCGCGGTATCGAAATTTGGCGACGAAGGCGAGTTCCGCGAAGCCTCTGCCAAAATGCTCGCCACCGCCCTGCACTGCCTGAAAGGCACGCCGTATATCTATCAGGGCGAAGAAATCGGTATGACCAACGTGCGGTTCAACGACATCAACGATTACCGCGATATCGAAAGCCTGAATTTGTACCGCGAACGGCTGGCGGAAGGCGTCAGCCATGAAGAAATGATGCTGGGCATTCATGCCAACGGGCGCGACAACGCCCGCACGCCGATGCAGTGGGACGCCAGCCCCAACGCTGGTTTCACCAGCGGCACGCCGTGGATTAAGGTCCATCCAAACTACCGGGAAATCAACGTCGCGGCAGCGCTTGAACAGCCAGACTCGATCCTCTGGCATTACCGGCAGCTGATTGCCCTGCGGAAACAGTATCCGGTGTTGGTTTACGGTGATTACCAGCCGGTGATGGCTGAACACCCGCAGGTATTTGCGTGGCTGCGTACACTCGACGACGAGCGGCTGCTGGTTATCAACAATTTCTCCGCCGAGCATCTCACCCTGGAGATCCCCGAGGAGATGCAGTCCTGGCATGGCGAGTGTCTTTCCAGCAACTACGCACCGCGTGACCAGCTGGCGGTGAGTCTTGAGCTGCAACCTTATGAATCTTTTGCGTTACTAATCGGGAGATAAACGATGGCGAACTGGTGGAAAGAGGCGGTGGCCTACCAGATTTATCCACGTAGTTTTAAGGACAGCAACGGGGACGGCATCGGCGATCTGAATGGCATCACCGAGAAACTGGATTACCTGAAAGACCTCGGCATCGATCTGATCTGGATCTGCCCGATGTACACTTCACCGAATGATGATAACGGCTATGACATCAGCAATTATCAAGAGATCATGGCCGAATTTGGCACGATGGCCGATTTCGACCATCTGCTCGAACAGGTTCACCTGCGCGGCATGCGCCTGATTATCGATCTCGTGGTCAACCACACTTCCGACGAACATCCGTGGTTCCTTGAATCCCGCTCATCTCGCGATAACCCCAAACGTGACTGGTACACCTGGCGCGACGGCAAAAACGGCGCTGAACCCAATAACTGGGAAGGGATTTTTAAAGGTTCGGCCTGGGAATATGACGCGAATACGGAGCAGTATTATCTGCACCTGTTTACCCGTCGTCAGCCGGATTTAAATTGGGAAAATCGCGACGTGCGCCGGGCCGTGTACGACATGATGCACTGGTGGCTGGAAAAAGGGATTGACGGTTTTCGTATCGACGCGATTTGCCATATGAAAAAAGAACCGACGCTTGCCGATGTGCCGAATCCGGACAAATTGCGCTATGTGCCGTCGATGAAAAGCCATCTGAACTACGACGGGCTGCTCGACTACGTCGACGACATGAGCCAGAAGGTGTTTCAGCATTACGACATTGTGACCGTCGGTGAAGTGAATGGCCTGGATTCTGAACACGCCGAGGAGTGGGTCGGCGAGCATCGCAACCGTCTGAATATGGTTTTCCAGTTCGAACACGTTCGTCTGTGGGAATCGGAAGCCGGTTTGCGCCCAGAGCCTTCGGTACTGAAGACGATATTCACCGCCTGGCAGGCTGCGCTGGAAGGCAAAGGCTGGAACGCGCTGTACGTCGAAAACCACGATTTAACGCGCATCACCTCACGCTGGGGAGACACCCAACATTACTGGCGGGAAAGCGCCACCTGCATCGCTGCGCTCTACTTTCTGATGCAGGGCACGCCATTTATCTATCAGGGCCAGGAAATCGGCATGACCAACACCCGTTTCAACGGGCTGGCCGATTTTGACGATGTGTCGGCGAAAAATATGTGGCGCGAGATGGCGGCGCTCGGCAAAAGCGAGGAGGATATTATTGCGTTCCTCACCCACACCGGGCGCGATAATTCTCGCACGCCGATGCAGTGGAGCCACTCCCCTAACGCCGGTTTCAGCGAGGCGAAGCCGTGGTTTCACGTTAATGCCAATTACGAAATCATCAACGTCGTCAGCCAGCGCCAGGACCCGGATTCAGTGCTCAACTTTTATCGTGCGTTAATCAGCCTGCGTAAGAAAGAGCGCTCGTTTATCTATGGACGTTATCAACTGGAGCTGGCGGATCACCCACAGATTTACGCATATCGCCGCGAACTGGGCGATGAAACGTTTCTGGTACTGTGCAATCTGTCGTCGAAATCAGCCCGCTGGCCTGAAGCGGAATTACAGCTTGAAGGCGCAACGCGCGTGCTGGGGAATTATGCAGAGATTGATGAGCCTTACCGACTTCATCGTTGGGAGACGCGCATTTATAAGCTGTAGTTGAGCAGGCAAACTATTGAGGGTGGCTTTGCCACCCTCTTTCTTTATTCAGATAACGTTGTGACGGTCGCCCGCGGGTGCTTGCAGCATATCGTCGTGGGTAATCGTAATCGCACTCAGCAGTTCGCCTTCACGGGTCTTTTGGATAAACTTCATTGACCAGCCATGTTCAAACAGCGGACCGGTATGAACATCGGCTTTCAGTTTCTGAATGAGATTCTGTTTCTCTACGGCTTTAATTTTTGATTTTTGACCGTCGCTGATGTGACGAACATCAGCCTGAGAAACGTCGAGCAACGTGAGTTCATAAATCGCCACCTTATCCCGCGCATTCATACTGGCGCTGTCCAGTCGGGTGTTTTTATGAATTTGATGATTAACCGATGTTTGATTTAATTGTTTTATCTCTTCGCGAAGATGATTCAGCGCGACCGCATACTGTTTATTTTCCTGCGCAATGTGTTTGCTCTCAGCCTTATAATGCTGTGCAGAAAACCAGGCAATGCCACCAGCAATAAATGCCAAAGCTATAATGAGCACGGATTTGGAAGTTAATTTTTTCGTCATGGTATTATGCTGCCCGAAATATTACAGACTCATGAGATATATCCCCTGATATGCTACGCAGTATGACGTTGTGAAAAACGATGTCAACGCCGTCATCGACTCATTTCTGAAATAATATCTCATATGAGACCTTTCTCCCTCAAGGCAATATCACCAGCCAGCGAAATGCGCTGCGCTGTGCTATAGCGGGCACTTGTGTAAGAAATATCTACTATGACATATGGTTTCATTTTATAATTTTACTTTTAGCTCAATTTCAGTAAGCTTAGACGGGTAGAAGTACTCTGTTATACTGTCCGACGGAACACGCAACCTGTGTAATTAAACAGTCAGAATTATGGGAGAGAGGATGAAAAAGGAAAATAACTTTAACCTCTATAGTACTGATGAATTTAACGCATTCATGGAGTTTGTAAAATCGCATGGAGTACAAATGCGATACAGTAAAGGCCAATCGTTAAATTTAGAGAAAGCAGAAGTCGGTTTTGTTCTTTCCGGACTGCTCGGCATTTATTATAAAGGCACGGGGAAATTTGTCGATCATGCCTTTTACGGTATGCCCGCGATGGAAGATGAAAAAATCATGTCAACGCAGCCGTTTTATTGCCGGACCGAAAGCGATGTAATCATTGCCAAAATACCCATTCATAAAATATTTGAAATCAGTAATCCCGATCAGGTATATCGTGGCGTTGTTTTCTCGGCACTAATTTACTCCCTTATTGATAAGCTCGCCAATATCTATGACATTAGGCATGGCGGCAATGGCTACAAAGTGGTGAAAGAATTAATCGAACTTTACCTCAATGAAATTCATGTCACCCAAGGCTTGGCTAACTACATATTGAAACGGACTAATTTATCGAACAGTTATGTCTTTAAAATCCTGGCCGCACTAAAGAAGAACGGATACATTGAAATAAAACATGCACGCCTGATAAAAATACTCAAACCATTACCCAATAAGATTTAATACTTTCATCAACCTTAATGGTTGAATTTATCCTTTCACATTTACCTAATTATTCAGGGGGATTACCCCTGCCTATCTACACGCCAGGGTTTTATTTATGCTCAAGAAAAAAGCTTTATTATATCTTTTCGCCAGTACGGTTTGTTTTTCAAGCCTGGGCCATGCCGCTGATAAAGATGGCCCATCGCCTGAGGAAATGGAAAAAATTGCAAAAATGACGGCCAATCCAATTGGCGCTGCCTGGATGTTCTGGACGCAATATGACAACACCACCTTCAGAGGCGACAAATTCAACGGCACGGTCTCCCGCACCACTATTCAGCCCGTAATGTCCTTTCCATTAAAGTTTGGTCAACAAGACTGGAACTTCATCGTCAGGCCGGTGTTTCAGTTCTATAACACCCCTAATTTGGGCGATGTTTCAGTTCACGGAGATGGGGCGATGTTTGCCCACGGCAGAACCAGCGGCATGGGCGATACCGGTCTGTTAACCCTCGTAGGCCCGAACCGGGAGGATGGTTTCATCTGGGGGGTAGGTGCAACGCAGCTCTTCGATACGGCAGAAAATGACTTCCAGGGACAAGGCCATTATCAGGTTGGTCCGGCATTGCTATTAGCAAAATTAGCCCCTCATCCCGGCGGAACTAACCTGGGATTATTGGCACAGCACTGGTGGTCTGCAGATAATAAAAGTAACCGAAAAGATACCAACCATACCGATATTCAGTATTTCATTAACTACCGTTTGAGCGGCACCGAATTGATCGGGATGAGTCCCGATATCACCATTGACTGGAAGAAAAAACAGGGCGACCGCTTAACGCTTCCGATAGGTTTAGGTTATTCCAACGTCGTCAAAATAGGCAAACTCCCGGTACGCTTTGCCGCTGAGCTGCAATATTCTGTTATATCACCCGACGATATCGGCTCCCGCTGGAACCTTAAATTTATGTTTATTCCGGTCTTGCCGAGCCCGTTCCTTTAAAGGGGACCGCATACACGTTTGTTTGAAGGACATATAACATGATGGCGTTTTTACAAGCGGTCGGACTTGGGTTGATGGTGCTGTTGCCTCTGGCGAACCCGTTAACCACGGTCGCGCTGTTTCTGGGTCTGTCGGGAAACATGAACGAAAAAGCCCGCAACCGTACCGCACTCATCGCCTCGCTTAACGTCTTTCTGATTATGATGGGTGCCTATTACGCGGGTCAGGTGGTGATGAACACCTTCGGGATTTCTATCCCGGGATTGCGGATAGCAGGCGGGCTTATCGTCGGGTTAATCGGGTTTTATATGTTGTTTCCAAAGGAAAAGGCCTATGAGTCTCCGGAAGCAAAAATTAAAGCGGAAGAATTAAACGAAGAGCCGGATACCAATATCGCGTTCGTTCCACTGGCTATGCCAAGCACGGCGGGGCCAGGGACTATCGCGATGATCATCAGTTCCGCGTCGACCATTCAGCACGGCATCGATTATGCCCCCTGGATTATCCTGGTGGCTCCGCCGGTTATATTCGGGCTGGTCAGTCTCATTTTGTGGGGAAGCCTGCGCTGCTCCGGTTCGATTATGCGTATTGCCGGAAAAAGTGGGATTGAGGCTATTTCTCGGTTGATGGGCTTTTTGCTGATTTGTATGGGGGTGCAGTTCATCATTAACGGCGTACTGGAAATTATTAAAACCTGGCCGGGTTGATGTCGTTTGTAAGCGCGTGGCGCCCTCACCCCAGCCCTCTCCCCACGGGTAGAAGGCCAGGATGAGGGGGCTTTCACGACCCGCGATACGTTGACCAGCCCCAAGGGGCAATCAGAAACGGCAAATGATAGTGGTCTCCACTACGCGGCAAGGTGACGTCAATTTGTGCCGACGGATACAGCGTCTCCCGCCCGGTTTGCGCAAACCACTGCCCAATCTCCGCCGTCAGTCGATAGCGCCCTGGGGCTAAATCGCCTTCGGCCATCGAACCAATGCGCCCGTCAGCATTGGTTTCTGCCTCCTTCAACAACTGCCAGCCGCTTTCCGTTTGCTGCTCCAGGCGAATCATCACGCCCGCCGCCGGTTTTCCAAGCGACGTATCCAGGATATGAGTCGAAATATGGCTCATCGGGCAAACACTCCTTCCAGTCGAAGTTGGGTAATTTGTCGCAGCTGCCGCAGCGCCTCCTGCACTTCATCAGCCTCGGTATTTTTCAGTCGCTGTTGCAGAATCGAGAGGATTTCTTCCCCGCTGCGCCCTTTGGCGCGGATCAGGAACACGCGACCAAACCGCGTTTCATATTCGGCATTCCCTTGCGCCAGTGCCTGTGACAGCGCCGCATCATGGCGATTGACGGAAGACTGCTCCTGACGTGAAAATGCCGATTCCGCTGAAATGCCTTTCGGTTTATCACCAATGCGCGGATGCGCTGCCAGAGCAATGTCCAGCTCCGCTAACCGCCAGCGTTCGCTCAGCGCGACAGCGGTTTCCAGCACACGTTCAACGCTCGAAAAGGGTCGCGCCGCCACCAACGCATGTTGCCATTCCGGCAGCGCAACGCAGGCCGCAATCATCGCTGTCGCCTGTTCCGGACTGGCGGCATTGAACTGCTGCAATGCATCCGGCAGCACAATTTCCTGCACCGCCAGGCTGAACGCCTGCAACGCTACCGCGACGTCACTTGCCTCGACGGATTCCGCAGGATGATGACTGATGCCACCCGCGCAGCGCACAAACAGCATCGCCACCGGCCAGTATTCAGCCAGCGCCATCGAATCGTGTCCGGCTCCACTCGGCAGCGTTAGCGCTCTGCCCTGCACTTTTTCGCAGGCGCGAATCAGCGTGTCCTGCAGCCCCGGATCGCACGGTGTGGCGGGCGTGGTGTAAAAAATATCATGGGAGAAAATCAGGCCGCGCTGCTGCGCAATCTGCTGCGCTTTTTCCAGCAGCTTAATCAGCAACACTTCGCGCGTTTCATCGGACGGGCTGCGAATATCGAGGGTCAGCGAGACGCTGCCGGGAATGACGTTCACCGCACCTGGCTGGCAATTCAGCGTGCCGACCGTCGCCACCAGCGTCGGGTCGCTCGTCCGGGTCAGCTGTTCGACAGCCACCATCCATTCAGCGGCCCCGGCCAATGCATCGCGGCGCAGATTCATTGGCACCGTTCCGGCATGCCCGGCTTCACCGTCGAAACGACAGTTCAGGCGACGCGCGCCATTGATGGCGGTCACCACGCCCAGTGCTAAATTTGCGCCTTCCAGCACCGGTCCCTGCTCGATATGCAGTTCCAGACTGGCGCTAAATTCTTGCGGTAAACGCGCTGCGTGGGCGATTCTGGACGGGTCCAGCCCGGCGTTAACCATCGCCTGCGCCACGCTGATGCCCTGCGCATCACTGCAATCCAGCCATTCCGGCGGCCAGGTGCCGGTCAGCCCACGACTGCCGAGCAGCGTGATGCCAAAACGGGTGCCTTCTTCGTCGCCGAAACCGACGATTTCAATCGCCTGCTCCGCACGCACCTGATGCTGGTTCAGCCACGCCACGACCTCAATGGCCGTCAACACCCCGAGCATGCCGTCGTAGCGACCGGCGTTGCGCACCGTATCCAGATGCGAACCGAGCAGCAGCGCGGGCGCGCCTTCCTGTTGCGCTTCGTAGCGCCCGCAAATATTGCCCACCGCATCCTGCCAGGTGGTCATGCCCGCCTCGGCCATCCACTGCGCGACGCGCGCGTTAGCCTGTAAATGTTCCGGCGAGAGGTACACCCGGGTGAGTTCCCCGGGCGTGGCACTGATTTCAGCCAGCTTATCGCTGCGCGCCATTACACGCGCCGCCGCCAGCCGGGCTTCTTCGGGCGTCATTGGCATCACGTTCTTTTGCATCAATCACCCCTCGTAGGTGTCCCAGGCCGCCTGCATCGCAGCGCCCTGAGTGGTAGCGAAGCCCAGACGGTTCAGTACCGCTTCCAGCGCGGTCAGGGTCTGCAATACGCAGTCTTTACGCGCGTTGTAGCCCATGGTGCCGATACGCCAGATTTTGCCCGCCAACGGGCCAAATGAGGTGCCAATTTCGATGTGGAAATCGTTGAGCAGGCGCTGACGCACTTCTTCGCCGTGTACGCCTGCAGGAATCACCACTCCAAGTACGTTGTTCATTTTGTGGGAGATATCGCCGAACACCTCGAGCCCCATGCCCTGAATGCCGTTCAGCATCGCGCGGCCATGCAGTTCGTGGCGGGCGATCAGCGCGTCCATTCCTTCTTCCAACATGATCCGTGCGCATTCCCGGGCAGCGAACAGCATACTGGTGGCTTCAGTGTGGTGGTTCAGGCGCTCCGGGCCCCAGTAGTCCATTACCATGCCGAGATCGAAATAATTAGACCAAATCATTTCGTCTTCGCCATCCTGATGCAGATCGGTGCGGATCCCCTGCTCTATGCATTTTCGCGCGCGGATCGTCGCTTCCATTTCGGCGCTGAGCGTGATCGGCGAACTGCCCGATGGGCCGCCGAGGCATTTCTGTAACCCGGCGGAGACCGCGTCCAGCCCCCAGGCATCGGTTTCGAGCGCGTTGCCGCCGAGCGACGCAGTAGCATCGGTATAAAACAGCACGCCGTGACGACGGCAAATTTCACCCAGATTTTCCAGCGGTTGCAGCATGGTGGTGGAAGTATCGCCCTGCACCGTCAGTAGCAGACGCGGTTTTACGCGTTTGATCTCATCTTCAATACGATCGGCGCTAAACACCTCGCCCCATGGCACTTCGATGGCATGGACTTCGGCCCGACAGCGGCGGGCAATTTCACACAGCAGATGGCCGAAGCGGCCAAACACCGGGACCAGCACTTTATCGCCCGGACGAATGGCCGACAGCAGAATCGCCTCTATTCCGGCGCGGGAGGTCCCATCCACCAGCATCGTCCAGCGATTTTCAGTGCGGAACACTCCACGATACAGCGCCATCACTTCGTTCATGTAGCCGGTCATCACCGGATCGTATTGCCCGATCAGCTGGCTGGACATGGCGCGCAGCACGCGCGGATCGGCATTGATCGGCCCCGGCCCCATCAGCAGGCGGTGAGGCGGATTAATGGGCGTAAATGGCTGAACCTCGAACATAGACACATCCTTTGGTCTGGAAACCGGTTATTGAAACGAAAGATTCTTTAATATCGTTTTTGCAACGAATGTGCCAGAGCATTTTTTCCGCTTTACACTTGATTCAGGCCCATTACCCCGCACCGCATTGATTCAAAACGGAACCCTGTGCAGGTGCAATTGCACCATCGCAGGGCATTTAGCGCTGTTCCAGTTCGTCGAGGGTGTGATAGAGATCGGCGATGTGATGAATGCGCTGCCGTCCGTCGCTGAGCGTACTGTGCAATAAGGCGTTGGAGAGTAAGTTCACCAGGCTCATGGCGCTACTGTAGCTGTCGAACGCCGAGACGCTGTCCAGCGGGGTCGCAAAATGCCAGCGGCTGCGGGCGCGGATCCCGGCAGCCTGCGGTTCGCTTAGCACCAGCACCTGCGCCTGTTGGGCCTGCAACGTCTCGAGCAACGGGCGGATCACCCGTGGACGGCGACGAAATGCCACCACAATAACCAAATCATCCGGGGTGATATCCACCACTTCTTCCGCCAGAGTCTGCCCGGGCTGCGGCATTAGCCAAACGTTGCCACGGCTTTGCATCAGCTGCTGGCGCAGATGCAGCGCCACCGGGCTGCTGTTGCGCAGGCCGACGATAAACACACGCTTGGCGGCGCTGAGTGCGGCGACCACTTCGGCGAACAGGTCGGCATCCAGCGCGTTGACCCATTGGGTGAGATTCGCCATTTCCTGTTTATAGTGACGCGCCAGCAGCGTGTTACCCTGCACCGCATCACGATCTCCGGTGAGTGGCATCCCGCTCTGGCGCAGTGTTCGCAGCTCGTCGCGCATATCTTTGAAGCGCTCATAGCCCAGATGCCGGAACAGGCGACTGACGGTGGCCTTGGATACCCCGCTGAGCCGCGCCAGCTCGGCGCTGTTGTAGCTCACCAGATCGTCAAAGTGATCCATGATGAACGAGGCCACGCGCTGTTCCTGTGGAGAAAGTTCGTTGTAACACGCCCTCAGGCGCTCATCCAGCTGCTGCATATCCCGTCTCCTGCAACTTTCGTTTCAACTCAGGCTGACACAGCTAAAGCTCACTCGTCAATCTGGAACGTTTTTTGCCTGATGAGAAAGAAGAGCTTCCACGGAGAAACATCATGCAAAGTAATTTGGCCCCCGGTGCCATGGCGGTAACCCCTCATCATCTCGCAAGCGAATCGGCGCTTTCAGTGTTGCGTCACGGCGGCGATGCCATCGAAGCGATGGTGGCGGCGGCGGCGACCATTGCCGTGGTGTATCCCCACATGAACGGCATTGGTGGCGACGGTTTCTGGCTGATTGTTCCGCCAGGCGGCGAGCCGATTGCCATTGACGCCAGCGGTGCCTCCGGGGCGCAAGCGACGCTTTCGTATTACGATGGTCACGCCAGCATTCCCCATCGCGGGGCGAAAGCCGCGCTGACCGTGCCAGGCACCGTGAGCGGTTGGGATGAAGCACTGAAAGTCTCTGCTGGACTGGGCGGCGGGCAGCTTCCGCTTTCACGTCTGCTGGCAGATGCGATTCGCTATGCCGCTGACGGCATTCCGGTGACCTGTTCACAGGCGAGCGCCACGAAGAATAAATATCATGAGCTTTCCGGCGTGCCGGGATTTGCCGGTACCTTTTTACAGCGTGGCGAAGTACCCTCAGCAGGCAGCCGTTTCTGCCAGCCGCGCCTTGCCCGTACCTTGACGCGCCTGGCGAATGACGGGCTCGATAGCTTTTATCGCGGGCCGCTGGCGCAACTGATGGCAGAAGAATTACAGGCCACCGGGTGTCCGCTGACGGGGCAGGACCTCGCCGGACATCGCGCGCGCCGTCGCGTGCCGCTGAAGCTCAACCACCAGCTGGGCGACATTTTCAATATCACGCCGCCGACCCAGGGGCTGGTGTCGCTGGCGATCCTCGGCATTACCGATCACCTCGACATGGCCAACGCCAACGAGGTACAGACCATCCACCGCATCGTGGAAGCCACCAAACGCGCATTTAGCCTGCGCGATAAATACATCACCGACCCGCGCCATGTGACGCTGCCGGTGCAAAGCTTGCTGGAAGCCGCCCCGTTGCAGGAGATGGCGGCCAGCATTGACGATAATCACGCCGCGCCGTGGGGCAAAGGCAAAGGTCCAGGTGATACCGTCTGGCTCGGTGTTATCGACGGCTCCGGGCTGGCGGTGTCGTTTATTCAGAGTATTTATCACGAGTTTGGCAGCGGCGTGGTACTGCCCGAAAGTGGCATTCTGCTGCAAAACCGCGGCGCGGCGTTCAGCCTCGACCCGGATCACCTGCTGGCGCTGGCGCCGGGCAAACAGCCTTTCCATACCCTCAACCCAGCGGCAGCACGGCTGAAAGACGGTCGCACGATGGTGTACGGCACCATGGGCGGCGACGGTCAGCCGCAAACTCAGGCGGCGATTTTCACCCGTCATGTGATTCAGGGCATGCCGTTGCAGGAAGCGGTTGCCGCTCCGCGCTGGCTTTTGGGTCGCACCTGGGGCCAGTCGACCGATTCGCTCAAGCTGGAGGGGCGTTTCAGCGAAGCCACTTTCACCGCGCTGCGGGAAAAAGGGCACGACGTAGAATGGCTGCCAGGCATGAGTGAAGCGATGGGCCACGCCGGGGCGATTGTCCGCCACCCCAACGGTATGTTGGAAGGTGCATACGATCCGCGCAGCAACGGCAGCGCAGCAGGATTCTAAGGAGTGATGATGAACGAGAATGCGTTTAACTGGCCTGAATATATTCTGCTGATGGAACAGCTGTTGGCGGTGCCGCTGGATACGCCGCGCCGGGCAGAGCTGGCGGTTCAGCTTAGCCGGATTGCCTCGATGGCCGCGCCGTTGATGGCGTTTGAGCTGCCGCACCGCCAGGAAGGTGCAGGAGTGTATCAACTATGACACTGAGCATTCGGGACATTCAGCAAGGACTACGCTACCACCAGTTCAGCGCGGTGGAGCTGGCGCAGCAGACGCTGGCTCGCATTAAGCGGGATAACCCGCAGGTGAACGCCTTCACCGAAGTCACGGCAGAACGCATGCTGCGCGAAGCCGCTGAGATTGACGCGCGTCTGCATCAAGGAGAGGCCCTCCCGCCGCTCGCTGGCGTGCCATTTGCGGTGAAAAATTTATTTGATATCGAAGGCGTGACCACGCTCGCAGGGGCGAAACTGTTCAGCGAAATGCCGCCCGTTGCAGCTGATGCGTTTGCCGTGCAGCAGCTGCAACGCGCGGGCGCGACGCTTGCGGGGGCGCTGAATATGGACGCCTACGCCTACGGTTTTACCACGGAAAACAGCCATTACGGTGCGACCCGTAACCCGCGCGATTTGAACCGCATTGCAGGTGGTTCATCCGGTGGGTCAGCCGCAGCGGTAGCAGCAAAACTGGTGAATTTTACCCTTGGTACCGACACCAATGGCTCGATCCGCGTGCCCGCGTCTCTGTGCGGCGTGCTGGGTCTGAAGCCGACGTTTGGTCGTTTGTCGCGATCCGGTAGCCATCCGTTTGTCGCCAGCCTCGATCACATCGGCCCGCTGGCACGCTTTACCGACGATCTGGCCCACGTTTATGATGCCTTGCAAGGCCACGATCCGGATGATAAATGGCAGTCCTCCCGGGAGGTTTCACCCGTTTCATCTATCCTGTCACAGAAAACCAATCTGCGCTGCGCCGTGCTGGGCGGCTGGTTTGATGAATGGAGCGACTGTAGCGCCCGCGATGCGGTGGCTCGAGTGGCACACGCGCTTGGCGCAAGTGACAAACTGGAACTGCCGAACGTGGCGCTGGCCCGTTCCGCCGCTTTTTTGCTGTCGGCAGCGGAAGGCGGAAACCACTATTTACCCGCGCTGCGTAGCGATGCAGAACGCTTTGAGCCTAACTCCCGTGAACGCCTGCTGGCCGGCGCGATGACACCATCAGCCTGGTACACCCAGGCCCAGCGCTTCCGGGCATGGTTTCGCGATACGACGTTGCCGCTGTTTAATGATTTTGACCTGCTAATCGCCCCGGCGACGCCTTGCAGCGCGACGCAGATTGGTGACAACACGATGCGCATTAACGGTATCGAGCTGCCGACCAAAGCCAGCATGGGTATGCTGACGCAGCCAATTTCGTTTCTGGGTTTACCGGTGGTCAGCGTACCGCTCAAAACCCACAGCGGTTTGCCAATTGGCGTGCAGATTATTGGCGCGCCGTGGCAGGAAGCGCAGTGTTTGCAAGCCGCCTGGCAACTTGAACAAGCCGGTATTCTTTATCAACAGGAAGACGTATGACGCCCGAAAACATTGACCGCCCGACGGCGCTAAACGACGTGACCGCCGCATTTTATCGTTATGAAAAAGCCTTAATCAGCAATGATATTACGGTGCTGGATGAGCTGTTTTGGGATGACGGGCGAACGGTGCGCTACGGCGCGACGGAGAATTTGTATGGAATTACGGAGATCCGTAATTTCCGTAATTCGCGGCTTTCAAAGGGGTTGGATCGGCTGCTGCGCCATACGACGATCACCACGTACGGTGAGGACATGGCGGTGGCAAGTACCGAGTTTACACGTGAGAACAGCGAGCGCGTCGGTCGCCAGATGCAGACCTGGGTGAAATTCCCCTGCGGCTGGCGCATTGTGGCGGCGCATGTGAGTTTGATGGGATAATTTTTTAGCCGGTACGTTTTTCTCTGACCCTCGCCAGAGGGAGAGGGTCAGAGTGATGGCGCCCCGATATGTCAGACGGTACCGTTGAACGGGTGCGTTTTCACCCAGTGTTCGGCGATATCCTGACGGCGGCAAATCCATACATCATCGTGGCTCTGCACATAATCCAGAAAACGCTGCAACGCGCGAAAACGTCCCGGTCTGCCTAACAAGCGGCAGTGCATGCCAATCGACATCATTTTTGGCGACGTTTCCCCTTCTTCATATAGCACATCGAAACTGTCTTTCAGATAAGTGTAAAACTGCTCGGCGGTGTTGAAACCCTGCGCGGTGGCGAAGCGCATGTCGTTGGCATCCAGGGTGTAAGGCACTATCAGATGGGGTTGGCTGTTGACCGTGGTCCAGAACGGCAAATCGTCGCCATAATAATCGCTGTCGTAGAGAAAACCGCCCTGCTCTGCCACCAGTTGGCGGGTGTTCGGGCTGTCGCGCCCGGTGTACCAGCCGAGCGGCTTTTGGCCAAACAGCGCTTCGAGAATTTCGACTGCCTGCTGCATGTGCTGGCGTTCGGTTTGAATATCGAGATGCTGATAGTGGATCCAGCGCCAGCCGTGGCTGACCACGTCGTAGTCTGCAGCTTTTATGGCGTCGACGATGGCCGGGTTACGCGCCAGGGCCATCGCCACGCCGAACACCGTCAATGGTAAACCGCGCTTTTGAAATTCCTGATGAATGCGCCAGAACCCAGCTCGGGAGCCGTATTCGTAGAGGGAATCCATCGACATATGTTTGTCGGGGAAACTGGGCGCACCAATGATGTCAGACAGAAACTGTTCGGATCCGCTGTCACCGTGCAGGACGTGGTTTTCTCCGCCCTCTTCAAAATTAAGTACAAACTGGACGGCGATGCGCGCACCGCCTGGCCACTGTGCATGAGGCGGTTGGCCGGCGTAGCCCGCCATGTCACGAGGGTAGTTTTCGGTAAAATGCCAGACGCGCTTGTCCGTTGCTGATTGCATGTTAATTCGACCTCTTTATCAGATGACCGCCGTCGTCAGCTCAGCATTTCGAAGCCTCCGCTCAGCGGCTTGTTATTGGGGTACGCGAGGTCGCCGTATTTGCTGGTGCCAAGACCCAGCGCCACAAGCGATTCCACCATTTTCACCGCCGCCGTTACGCCATCAATCACCGGGATACCCAGTTCTTGTGTCAGCTCGCGGGCAAGGTTCGCCATGCCGCCGCAGCCAAGGACAATCGCCCCGCTGCCGTCTTCGCGTTTTGCCTGAATACAGCGCTCGCGTACCTTCATCTGAGCAAGACCCGTGCCATCTTCCAGCGCCAGCACAGGTAAATCGATGGCGTGCAGCGCCGCGCAGTGATGTTCGAAACCATATTGCTGCAGTAAATGACGGGCGATGATCACCGTACGCGGCAAGGTGGTGACGATGGAAAAGCGTGTCGCTACCAGCGTCGCCATGTGCATCGCCGCTTCGGCAATGCCCACCACCGGCCCGCTGGCCATTTCACGCGCTGCGAGTAAACCCGGATCGCCAAAGCAGGCAATCACGTGCCCGTGTGCGCCCTGCGCTTTACCATGTTTGATTTGCTCCAGCACGCCGATCGCCGCGATGGCTTCATCAAAATGGCCTTCAATCGACTCCACGCCTTTTGTCGGACAGGTCGCAAGAATGGTGGTGCCCGGAGCCGCGACGCTGCGGGCGGCTTCGCCAATGGTGTGTGTCATGGCGGCGCTGGTGTTGGGGTTGATCACTTGAATCAAATGTTGCATCGAACGACATCCTCTTGTTGTTTTGCCCTGTCGTGAAGCACCACACCTGGGCAGTAAAATGGTTATCCGCACTGTAATAATGCACATCCTGTACCCGCACAGCCACGTTTGTGTGCATTATCGCCCTTTCACGCCCTGTATTCCTTGATAACAGAATCTGGCCCGATTCATGCAACGAAAGTTGCAGACATTCCGTCAGTATCTGTTTTTTAAAGGAGCAGATTTCATGCCAAATCAGAAACCAGAGTACAAATCGAGCTACAGTCCAAGATTGACCAACAACGATCTGGCGCCAACCCGGCAACAGAGTTGGTCGTGGTACAACATTTTTTCGTTCTGGATGTCCGATGTGCATAGCATGGGCGGTTACGTGGTGGCCGCAAGCTTCTTTACTCTCGGCTTAGCAAGCTGGCAGGTGCTGCTTTGCCTGTTGGCGGGTATTTGTATCGTGCAACTGTGCGCCAACCTGGTGGCGAAACCCAGCCAAATGGCGGGCGTGCCTTACGCCGTGATTTGCCGTCAGGCGTTTGGCGTGTTCGGCGCCAATATCCCGGCGGTGATCCGCGGCCTGATTGCCTTTGCGTGGTACGGCATCCAGACCTACCTGGCGGCCAACGCGCTGATGCTGGTCGGCCTGAAGTTTTGGCCTTCTCTGGTCTCGTTGACCATCGGCCATTTCCTCGGTCTGTCGCATTTGGGCTGGATCTGTTTTGGCATTATGTGGGTGCTGCAGGCGCTGGTGTTCTGGCACGGTATGAGCGCCATTAAGCGCTTTATTGATATCGCCGGTCCGGCGGTGTATATCGTGATGATGGCGCTGGCGGGCTGGATTTTGTATCAGACCGGGCTGGACGGCATTTCCTTTACGCTTGCCAGTAAACAGCTGAGTGCCGGAGAACAAACCTGGCAGATGATCACCGCCACGGCACTGGTTGTTTCCTATTTTTCCGGCCCGCTGCTGAACTTTGGCGACTTCTCGCGTTACGGCAAAAGCATGCAGGAAATTCGTCGCGGCAACCGCTGGGGGCTCCCGTTCAACTTCCTGCTGTTCTCGATTGTGACAGTGATTATTGTTTCCGGCTCGCAGTCGCTGTTTGGCCGCATGATTACCGACCCGATTGAAACCGTGAGCCACGTCGGCAACAGCGTCGCGATGGCCATTGGCCTGCTGACGATGATCACCGCTACCATTGGGATCAATATCGTGGCGAACTTTGTCTCTCCTGCATTCGACTTCTCGAACTGTTCACCGCAGAAAATCAGCTTCCGCACCGGTGGGATGATTGCCGCCGTGGGCTCTGTGCTGCTGACGCCGTGGAATTTGTTCCAGTCGCCGGAGCTGATTCACTATACGCTCGATGTGCTTGGCGCATTTATCGGGCCACTGTTCGGGATTCTGCTGGCAGATTTTTATCTGATTAAGCGCGGAAAAGTGGTGGTCGATGACTTGTTCACCGTTTCTCCTGCGGGTCGTTATTGGTACAAAAATGGCTTTAACCCCAAAGCAATTGCCGCTCTTGCCCCGTCGGTGGCGGTTGGGCTTATCATCAGCTTTATCCCGGCCCTGCATGAAGTGGCAAACTTTAGCTGGTTCATCGGCGCGTTCCTGAGTGCAGGCTGCTATCGCTGGATTGCCCGTCACGACAAAGAAGGTGTGAGCGATGCCTTCACCGGCGTGGAGATTGCCAAGGAGTAAGTACCGCGGGCCTGAATGCCTGAGGATTCGGGCCCGTAAATTGATCCCCCGACAAACACGAACAGGAATAATTAGGGTAGGATGCCCAACATAAATGACGGGTTATCAATAAGGAACGCTATGACCATCCCTTCACTTTCCCCTGCAGAGGCCAGGTCACTTCTGGCACAGGGCGCGGCCCTGATAGACATTCGCGAGCCGGATGAATATGCTCGCGAAAATATTGCCGAAGCGCATTTACTCTCGCTTTCCGCTATCGAAAATGGCGACCGGCTTGGGCCGTTCGAAGACTACGATACGGTGATTTTTTATTGTCAGTCTGGCACGCGTACCGCTCAGAATGCGCAAAAACTGGAGCTGGCGGTTGCCCCGGCCAAAGTGTTTATTCTTGAAGGTGGTTTGAACGGCTGGAAGAAAACGGGTGAAGCGATCCTGAAGGATAAATCTCAGCCGCTGCCCATTATGCGTCAGGTGCAAATCGTGGCGGGTACGCTGATTCTGATTGGCGTGATTCTGGGCTACAGCGTTCATCAGGCATTCTTCCTGCTTTCCGGTTTTGTCGGCGCAGGATTGCTGTTTGCTGGCATCAGTGGATTTTGTGGAATGGCACGTTTGCTAAGCGTGATGCCCTGGAATCGACGCTAGCGGCGATTTCCCCTGTCGGGTCATCATGGCAGGGGAAACATTCGCCATTGAGAACGGCAGAAACGACGAAGTCTTCATTAGCGCCGAACTCCTACCGGTGGACACAATACTGTGCGCCCTTTCAACGTCATGGTTGCCGTATGTGAATATTAAGAGCAGTAAAAAGAGAGTACGAAAATGTCCTTATTCTGTTATCCACCCCATACTATTTGATCTGATATTTATAAGCGCTTATCAGATTAATTCATGTTCAGACTATCTTCTCTCATATCGATAAGGGCGTTATTATTGGTTATCACTGTTTCCAGATTTATCACATTTGGAAATAACCACAGCCCCACGCCGTCTGTCATCTGAGCTGGACAATATCAACATCGCTTCATCATGTTCTTCCTGAGGCTTTGTTGAATAAATCGAACTTTTGCTGAGTTAAAGGATCAGATCACGCATCATCCGGCAACACGGGTCGTCCCATGGCAAAACAGAAGTTTAAAGTCACTAACTGGCGCAATTACAACAAAG
>NZ_JALIGG010000050.1:0-218927 GCF_024764965.1 Scandinavium tedordense
GCTTTGTTGTAATTGCGCCAGTTAGTGACTTTAAACTTCTGTTTTGCCATGGGACGACCCGTGTTGCCGGATGATGCGTGATCTGATCCTTTAACTCAGCAAAAGTTCGATTTATTCAACAAAGCCGGTCTGAGTCAGTAAACGGACAAAGTTAAGCAAATAAGGATGGGTATTGCTTGGATCATAGATACCGCAGATATGCGCCGGAATTTTTTCTTCCAGCGGGATGAAATTGATATCATCCCAGTATTGATTGGCGAAACTTTGCGGCACGATAGAGATACTATTGTTCATTGCCACTAAAGCCATCAAGGTGTGTGGTTCGAACACCTCTTTTTCGATGCAGAGATCGATGCCTAATAATTCACAGGTATTTTTCACTAGCAGAGTCGAAGCCGAGTCTTGCCGTTTCATCATGATAAATTGGGATTCCTTTAAATCAGTGAGATGAATCTTTTCAAGTGCGCAAAGCGGATTTTTATTTGAAGTAATCACGCACATCTCATCATGATATATTTTCTTATAATGTAAAGGGGATATATTGATAGTATCGGCATAGCGGGATAATCCAAGATCGATTTTTTTGTTTTTTAGCGCCTTCTTTTGATCCTCCGGTGTCATTTCAAAAATCTGAACTGTAAGGTGAGGTTCTCTTTCATTTATTTCCTTTAAGGCGCGAGCGAGTCCTGCCCAGAAAAAAGAGCTGATTACGCCAATATTAATAGTGGAGTTTATCTCTCTGCTAATTCTTGATATTTTGTTCAGCGAGTTATTGACAATACGGAAAATATTTTCACACTCAGCATATAGTGCTTCACCTAAAATAGTGAGTTCAACGGTTCTGGTGTTTCTTGAAAATACTGTGCCGCCAATGATATCTTCCAGATCTTTTATCATGGTACTTAGCGGTGATTTAGAAATGTTTAAATCTTCTGCTGCTCGGGCAAAATGTTGATATTTTGCAACAGTGTAAAAATATTTCAACATTTTTAACGTGATACGATCAGAGTGGTGCAGCATTGCAGGCATGCAGTTACCTCTTTTAAGTGAGATGGATCACATCTATAATTATTAAATATTTCCCAGGACTCTCATTCCAATAAATGTATCATGACAGGACTTTGTTCTGTATCCGTCTTTTTGTTGTTTATCACACAACAATTGTTCTTTAAAACAGAATGATAGTGGCTTGTCGTCTCTATTGCATTGATTTGTGGTTATTTTTCTATAGACAACATCACTGCTATTTTCAGAGATAGCCGTATAGCTGTCATTTTTTTTAGAATTCCCGGAGATTCTTAATATCTGTAATGTGGCGATGAATTAAAATAGTCGGGAATTTTTCATGATGAACGCTAATCGAATCATAATTGATACTGATATTGGAGATGATGCTGATGACATTCTGGCCATTGCGTTAGCTCTGACGTATTCGCAGGTACAGATTGTCGGCATTACCACTGTGTTTAAAAACACAGGGCTTAGGGCGAAAATAGCCAAACATCTGCTGGCGTTGGCTGATACTCCACAGATACCGGTTTATGCCGGCGCCGGTCATAGCCTGCTGTGTGCAAATGATATCCATGAGGTTCCTTGCCAATATACGGCTGATATGGAGCAGTACACGGCACAAGGAGATGCGCAGGTATTCCTTCGTCACTTTTTTACTTCGGAGAAGGCTGCATTTGTAGCCCTCGGTTGTCTGACGAATCTGGCCATATTTATAGAGGAAAATCCTGAGCTGGTTAGTAATATTTCAGATGTTTATATTATGGGAGGATGTTTTCATCGGCACGCCAATGAATGGAATATTGTATGTGACCCTGAGGCGGCTAGTCTTGTTTTTAATTCCGGATTAATGATCAAGTGCATCGGACTGGATATTACGGCGCAATGTAGGATGACGCAGGAAGATGTTGAGCGTATGGCATACCATGCTAATACACCGTTAAAAAAACTGCTATTGGCAAGCTGCCATCACTGGTTTAACAAGACGGGTTTTCTCCCCATTTTGCACGATCCTCTGGTCATTGGTGCATTGGCTGAACAAATGGATATGGGGTGGCGTACCGAAAATGTCAGCATAGAATTAGCCGGGCAACATACCAGGGGGATGACGGTTTGTACCGACGAACGGATTTGGGGAAAAGAACCCGTCGCTGCCAATGTGCTGGTTGCGACAAAAGTAAATGCGCGTGAATTCATTGATGCTTTTATAGACAGAGTTTTTGTGCAGCAGGGAGGCACGCGATGAAATCTAACAAGCTGTCGGTACGTGAGAAAATTGGCTTTGGTACAGGGGACTGCGCCATCAATCTTTCTCTCATTTCTACTGGTATGTTTATTTACGCATTTTATGTTCAGGTGGTGGGGATTTCCCCGGTAGATGCCGGATGGTTGTTATTAGCCGTCAGGTGTCTTGATGCCTGTACTGATCCAATGATGGGGTGGGTGGCTAACCGCTATAAAACACGCATAGGGCATTACCGACACTGGATATTGCTAGCGGCAATCCCAATGGGTATTTCCATGTATCTGATGTTTATCAACGTTGGCGATAGTTATGGAATGAAATTATTTTGGGCCTATAGCACCTATATCTTCAATTCGTTGATGTTTACGGTGGTGACGATCCCTTATATCTCTATGATTTCGGTGATTACTGACAATCAGAATGAACGCATCACCGCCAATACCTGGCGTTTCTCAATGGCCAAAACTGCGACATTGCTGTGTACCACGATGGTGCCATGGCTTGTCACCGTTCAGGGAGGAACGGCTTCGGCTTATTCGTTATCATTCGTGCTGTTGGGCACTATAGGTGCATTACTGCTGCTGTTCTGTGGGCTGACAACGAGAGAACGCATTAACCTTTCTGCCAACAAAACGCCGTTATTACAGCAGATGAAGTCCGCATTGCGTAACGATCAGTGGGTCATTTTGTGTTCAGCTTGTGTGACTTTGATGCTGGCTTTTCTGTTACGGGCCAATATTGCGTTTATCTATGTAACCGATTTTGCGGGGGCAAAGGGGGGATATGAAGTGTCACTCTTTTTGGGAATGTGGTCTATTGGGGGTGTAATTGCGGCGATTGTGTCTAAACAACTTACCCGACGCTACTGTAAAATCAACGTATTTCGTCTCTCTATGTATTTGTCGGCTGCGTTTGGCATTGCCATGTATTTCATTGTTGATCAGGATAATTTCATGGCGGCGGTAATTTGCTATCTGATTTATTGCTTTCTGACCGATCTCAATACCCCTATTTTTTGGGCTCTTATTTCAGAAGTCACAGAATACGGAAAGCAAAAAAATGGGGTAGATACCGCAGGCTTGTCAATGGGCGCTATCTCTTTCTGCCAAAAATTGGGGATGGGGCTTTCGGGTATTGTCACCGGCTATACGCTTAGCTGGTTTGGATATTCGGTTGCGGAGGAAAAAACAGCGAGCGCGATGATCGGATTGTCACTGTCGCTCTGTATTGCTCCGGCACTCTTTTTCTTGATTACCGGGTTAATTATGGAATAATATATCATTACGAGTGTTTACTACGAAAAAATGAAACTGAGTAAATCAGCGCTGTAATAAGAAAACAAATTCAATGCACTGAGTATTAATCTCGCCAGGGCGCGATCAAGATGCCAGCGAATGTTAAACCTGGTGCCCGGTGGCGCTGTCGCCTACCGGGCCTCTCAGGAAAAATTACCCGCCGAATTGATCCGGGTCTGGTCCGAGCCGTTTCTCTTGGTCCAGCTTTGCAATCTCACCCAGTTCGTCTTTATCCAGACGGAAATCCCATACGTCAAAGTTTTCCGCAATACGCGTTGGCGTAACGGATTTCGGGATAACCACCAGTCCGCTATCCAGATGCCAGCGAATCACAATCTGCGCCGGTGTCTTGCCGTATTTCTCCGCCAGATGGCGAATAATAGTCTGATCGAAAACCCCTTCGCCGCCCTGCGCCAGAGGGCTCCATGACTCGGTCTGGATCTTGTGCGTCGCGTTCCAGGAATGCAATTGACGCTGCTGCATCAGAGGATGAAGTTCAATCTGGTTAATGACTGGCGAGACGCCGGTTTCATCAATCAGACGTTGCAGGTGGCTCACCTGGAAATTACATACGCCGATGCTTTTCACCAGACCCTGTTTTTGCAGTTCAATCATCCCACGCCAGGCTTCAACGTAATGATCGATAGCCGGGACCGGCCAGTGCATCAGATAAAGATCGACAAAATCGAGCTGCAGTTTATCGAGACTTTCCTGGAGCGCTTCGGCCGGACGTTTCTGATCGTCATTCCACAGTTTGGTGGTAATGAACAGATCATCGCGCGCGACGCCAGCACTGGCTAATGCTTTGCCCACGCCATCTTCATTTTTATACGCGGCGGCGGTATCGATAGAACGATAACCTATCTCCAGCGCTTTATGAATGGCGGTAACCACTTCCTCGTTGCCTGCTTTCCACACGCCGAGACCCAGTTGCGGCATGATGTTGCCGTCATTGAGCTTGATTACGGTTGGATGTGTCATGCATTCCTCCTTAGATGAAATTCACCAGAGTGCGGTGGGCGCTCCGGTGAAGTAGTAGCATTAAGTCTGGACGAAATACGAGAAAACGAAAGGCTGAGCGGAAAAACCCTTAGCGTGCCGCTTCGTAAATGCGACGGCTCACGTCGAGAGTAATATCCTGATTTTCACCGATTTGCGTCATGCCGTGCTCTTCCAGTTTTTTCAGCAGCGCGGGGATAGAGCTGCCGTCCAGACCGTAGCCGGACAGGCGCGTCGGCACACCCATCGCTTCGAAGAACTCGCGAGTCGCAGCAATGGCGGCATCAATGCGGGCATCTTCAGAACCTTCAGTAATGTTCCATACGCGTTCTGCGTATTGCAGCAGTTTGGCGCGTTTGGTGTCGCGTTTTTCATTCCACAAAGCAGGCAGAACAACCGCCAGCGTCTGGGCGTGATCCAGGCCGTGCATTGCCGTCAGCTCATGGCCGAGCATATGCGTCGCCCAGTCCTGCGGCACGCCAGCGCCAATCAGACCGTTCAGTGCCTGAGTCGCCGCCCACATCACGTTGGCACGCACGTCGTAGTTTTCTGGCTCTTTCAGCGCTTTCGGGCCTTCTTCAACCAGCGTCAGCAAAATACCTTCGGCGAAACGGTCCTGAATTTTGGCGTTTACCGGGTAGGTCACGTACTGTTCAACGGTGTGAATGAAGGCATCCACCACGCCGTTTGCGACCTGACGTGGTGGCAGGGTGTAAGTGTATACCGGATCAAGAATGGCGAAGACCGGCTGTACGTTCGGATTCATGAACGCCTGTTTGTCGCCAGTGGTTTTGCGAGAAATTACCGCACCCATATTGGATTCAGAACCGGTCGCAGGCAGCGTCAGTACGGAACCCATCGGAATAGCACTTTCAATTTTGCTGCCGCCGGTTTGCAGGATTTCCCACGGATCAACGCCGTCAGCATACTGCGCAGCCGCCGCGATGAATTTGGTGCCATCGAGTACGGAACCACCGCCCACGGCCAGCAGGAAAGTGATTTTTTCTTCGCGGGCAATTTTCACTGCATTCATCAGCGTTTCATAAGATGGGTTTGGCTCGATACCGCCAAACTCCAGCACGTTAAGGCCGTCCAGCGCGGTCATGACCTGGTCCAGAACGCCGGTTTTTTTGACACTGCCGCCGCCGTACGTGACGAGGACGCGCGCATCTGCCGGGATTTGCGCCCGCAGGTCTGTAATAGCGTCTTTACCGAATAAAATGCGCGTTGGAGTGTGCAGATTGAAATTAAACATAGGTTTTCCCTTCATAACGGGTGAAAAAGACGGTAGCGACAGGGCTACCTGATGGAGGGTATTGTGGTCTTGTAGGCTGTTTGTCTCAATGCACATTCCTGCCTATGTATTGCCCATTTCTCCTGCGGGCTGGAGAATATGAATATTATTGTCCACAATACATCCATCGAAATACGTTCCGGATATCGCTAAAAATGAACCGTGAAGAGACCTGTCTGCTGCTGACAGAGAAAATTAAGCAGCTGAAAAGTAATGAAGAAAAACTCATTCATCTGTTGCCGGATATTCGCCTGTTGTACGGCACGCAGCCGGGGACCCGCACGCCGGTAATGTACCAGCCGGGGATCGTATTCCTCTTTTCCGGCCATAAGATAGGCCACATTAACGAGCGTGTTTTCCGCTATGACGCCACGGAATACCTGCTGTTGACGGTGCCGTTGCCGTTTGAATGCGAAACTTTTGCCACGCCGGAAGTGCCGCTGGCGGGTCTGCGTCTGAATGTCGATATTCTGCAATTGCAGGAGCTGCTGATGGACATCGGTGAGGACGAGTTGTTTCAACCTTCGATGGCCGCCAGCGGGATTAACTCCGCCACGCTCTCCGATGAAATCCTCTGTGCCGCCGAGCGTCTGCTCGACGTGATGGAGCACCCGATGGATGCGCGCATTCTTGGCAAACAAATCATCCGTGAAATGCTTTATCACGTGCTGATGGGGCCACGCGGTGGCGCGTTGCTGGCGCTGGTCAGCCGCCAGACGCATTTCAGTCTGATTAGTCGGGTGCTGAAACGGATTGAGAGCCAGTACACCGAAAACCTCAGCGTTGACCAGCTGGCTGCGGAAGCCAATATGAGCATTTCGGCGTTTCATCACAACTTTAAGTCTGTGACCAGCACCTCTCCGCTGCAATATCTGAAATCCTATCGGCTGCACAAAGCGCGAATGATGATGGTGCATGACGGCCTGAAGGCCAGCACGGCGGCAATAAAGGTGGGGTACGAAAGCCCTTCGCAGTTCAGTCGTGAGTTTAAGCGTTACTTCGGGATCACGCCGGGCGAAGATGCGGCGCGTATTCGGGGAATGCAGGGGATGTAGTTTTCCCTCTCTCTAGCCTCTCCCAAAGGGAAGAGGTCATTATTCCCCTCGCCCCTTTGGGGAGAGGGCGAGGGGGAGAAATCAGGCGCTACAATACTTCTTCTTAATCACCACAATCACCGTGCCCAGTAAACCCACAACCAGCAGGAAAATAGGCAGGATCATCAGGAACGTCATCACCTGATCTTCGTGGCGTTTAACGAAGGGGATCATGCTCAGCGCATAGCCGAAGCCAGTCACCACTCCGACCCAGAGCACGGCGCTCAGCCAGTTGAAAATCTGGAAGCGACGGTTAGACAAACCGGAAATACCTGCCATCGTTGGCAACAGGGTACGCACGAATGCCAGGAAACGCCCGGCGAGCAGTGCCAGTAGCCCGTGGCGGTCAAACATGCAGGTTGCACGGTCGTGATATTTGTCCGGCAGTTGCGCCAGCCAGCCTTTCACCGTTTTGGTGTTGCCAAGCCAGCGGCCCTGAACATAGCTCAGCCAGCAGCCGAGACTGGCGGCGGCGGTCAGAATAGCGAGTGTAGGCACAAAATCCATCACGCCTTTGGCGATCAGCGCGCCGGCGAGCAGCAATAGGCTATCCCCCGGCAAGAAAGACGCGGGCAGCAGGCCGTTTTCTAAAAACAGCGTGGCGAACATCACCAGATAAACAACACCCACGACGTGGGGATCCGCCAGCGCGGCAAAATCATGCTGCCAGAGTGCGGCGGCAATCTCCTGGATAACAACCATGGGCTTTCCTGTGGACTGACATTTTCTGAGTGTATTGTACTCCTGAATCGCCCGGGATGCCTTGATCCCAGGCGCAACAATTCCGGCAGTTTTTGCAGGGACTGTCTGAAATTGTGTCCATCAGCTTGCCACTTTACACGATGCGCTCGAAACCGGCCGATAAATCCACAAGAAGATCGTCAACATTCTCTAAACCAATGTGCAAACGAATCAGTGTACCGCTGAAGTCGGGTTTGCCGTTGGGGCGAATGTCCGCCAGCTGTTCTGGCTGCGTCGGCAGGATAAGCGACTCGAAGCCGCCCCAGGAATAGGCCATGCTGAACAGCGTAAAGTTATCGAGATACGCCGTCAGCTCGCTATCGTTCAGGCGCTTTTTGAGTACGAAGGAGAACAGGCCGCTGCTGCCCGTAAAGTCTCGTTTCCAGTACTCATGACCTTTACTGCCCGGCAGCGCTGGGTGGTTGACTCGTTCAACTTGCGGATGCTCAGCCAGCCATTCGGCAATTTTCAGGCTGCTTTCGTGATGCTGACGCAGACGCACGCCGAGTGTACGCAAGCCACGGCTGGTCATATACGCGGTATCTGCATCCACCATTTGCCCCATCAGATAGGCGTTTTCGCGCAGCTGATCCCAGCAGCGAGCATTGGAAACGGCGGTGCCAATCATGGCATCGGAATGGCCAATCAGGTACTTGGTGGCGGCCTGAATCGAAATATCGATATCAAATTCGAGTGCTTTAAACAGCACGCCTGCGGCCCAGGTATTATCGATCATGATGATGGCGTCAGGCGCTACGCGACGGACGGCACTGACAATGGCCGGAACGTCATGCACTTCCATGGTGACGGAACCCGGGGATTCCAGGAACACCACTTTGGTGTTGGGCTGAATCAGGTCGGCAATACCGGCGCCAATAAGCGGGTCGAACCAATCGGTGGTGACGCCGAGCTTGGCGAGGATTTTGGTACAGAAATCCTGGCTCGGTTCGTAGGCGCTGTTGGTCATCAGCACATGATCGCCCTGTTCGACAAACGCCAGAATCGTGTTGGCAATCGCCGCCGCGCCGCAAGGGAACAGAGCGCAACCGGCACCGCCTTCCAGTTCGCACATCGCTTCCTGCAAGGAGAAGTGGGTCAGGGTGCCACGACGACCATAAAACAGCTCGCCTTTGGCACGATTGCGGGTGGCCAGTTTCTTGGCTTCAACGGTCTCGAAAACGAGCGACGAGGCGCGCTGAATCACGCTGTTTACCGAGCCCTGCGTGTATTTTTTACTGCGGCCAGCATTCACCAGCACGGTATCAAGTTGTTTTTTGGACATGTTTTTACCACCTGTTTTTATACGTCTGGACGTCTAAACTAACATGATTGTTTGGGGTTGTACCTTGTGTGAACAGATTAAGCAGAAAATTTTGCCAGAATACGCCAAAGCACCTTTTTTAATGCGTGAGCGCAATGAAAGTTAGCGATGATTGCGTCAATATGTAAATAGTAATGAGAACGACTATCAATTCGACGACGTTTTGATATTATTACGCTCAGATTTTGTGATTTAGATCCTGGAGATACAGAGTGGGTAATAATTTGATGCAGGCGGATCTCTCCGTTTGGGGTATGTATCATCATGCCGACATCGTAGTTAAGGTGGTAATGATCGGCCTGATTCTGGCATCGGTTGTCACTTGGGCAATCTTCTTCAGCAAAAGTACCGAACTGCTGTCGCAAAAACGCCGCCTCAAGCGTGAGCAGCAGCAGCTCGCCGAAGCCCGCTCTTTGAATCAGGCCAGCGAAATTGCTGCCGCTTTCCCGGCGAAAAGCCTCAGCCTTCAGCTGCTGAACGAAGCGCAGAACGAACTGGAACTTTCTGAAGGTGCCGAAGACAACGAAGGTATTAAAGAACGTACCGGTTTCCGTCTGGAGCGCCGTGTCGCTGCTGCTGGTCGTCATATGGGCCGTGGTAACGGTTATCTGGCAACAATTGGTGCGATCTCCCCGTTTATCGGTCTGTTCGGCACCGTATGGGGCATCATGAACAGCTTCATCGGTATTGCCCAGACCCAGACCACTAACCTGGCTGTTGTAGCGCCGGGTATCGCAGAAGCGCTGTTGGCGACCGCCATTGGCCTGTTCGCCGCAATCCCTGCGGTGGTTATCTACAACATTTTTGCCCGCATGATTGGCAGCCACAAAGCGCTGCTCGGTGATGTGGCGGCGCAGGTTCTGCTTCTGCAAAGCCGTGACCTCGATCTCAATAACAGCGGCGCTCAGCCGGTACGTACCACCCAGAAATTACGGGTAGGGTGATAGCCAATGGCAATGCGTCTAAACGAAAATCTGGACGATAACGGCGAAATGCATGAAATCAACGTGACGCCGTTTATCGACGTCATGTTGGTACTGCTGATCATCTTCATGGTAGCGGCTCCGTTGGCCACCGTTGATGTGAAAGTGAATCTGCCGGCGTCCTCCAGCCAGCCGCAGCCGCGTCCGGAAAAACCGGTGTACCTGTCGGTGAAAGCGGATAACACCATGTTCCTCGGCAACGATCCGGTGACCGACGACACCATGGTGAATGCGATTAACACGCTGACCGAAGGCAAGAAAGACACCACTATCTTCTTCCGTGCGGATAAAACCGTAAACTACGAGACGATGATGAAGGTGATGGATACTCTGCATCAGGCGGGATATCTAAAAATCGGCCTGGTCGGTGAAGAGCACGCCACCGCGAAAAAATAAGCGGCACCATTAATGAAATAACCGGCCTCGCGCCGGTTTTTTTATGCCCTAAGTAAAATGGATAACTCGCTGATATATTCTTTTTTTCTCATCTTAACGCCGCCCGAATTTTTGTTGATCGCCACTGACGAGCGGGATAAACCTCTCTACGCTTATTCAGGCGCATCATAAAAAAGCGCGGTGAAAACGGGGCAAAGCACCACCTGCCAGCATGGGCGTTCAGCATGACCCTGGCGACTTTACTCCGCACAGAGCTTCCCCCTTCTCGTGACCTCATTTCACTCTCTGGCATTCGTCAGCGGGCCGATCGCCTGCTAACGGCGCAGACCATGCAGGAGCAGCAACAGGTAAGCCGGAGACCGCGATTTCCGTCTTCAGGCTGGTGTAATCAAGCTTTTTTAGCGACTGGCGTCGGGAGGTTTTCTTCAGGTGCCACAATATTGACGCTGGCGGTACGGCAGTTACCGTCGGCGAGTTTACGCGTCAGGCGCAGGGTGGCGGTTTCGCGCGCCAGAATATGCTGATAGTTCGCTTCAACATGCGCGAGGATTTTTTCTTTTAGCTGCGGGTTTCGGGTCATTACCTCGACCAGCGCCGCGCCATAGATCTCTTCTTTCACCTGGAAGGCGTAAATCTCCCGGCGGTACTGCCACTTCATGCGTACCAGCGCCGCGGGAATCGACACCAGCGCTTTGGCTGTCTCTTCAATCACCGCATTCTTTTCATTTTTTAGTGCCTGAAGATTATGCTTCAGAATGATGGTGTCGCTGTTTTTGTCGTCCAAAGTCAAATAGACGTTATTATCTTCACCCTTTTCCATTTTTATTCGTCCTGAAAATCATAAAAAAGAGGGGCTGCTTTCTCGCGCGTAATCAAATTAATCCAGATTTCGTTTCCGGCTTGATTAATTTTGTCGGTGTGTTCAGCGATAATTTTACTTAATTCCTGACTGTCTATTTCGCCTTCCAATTGCAGATCGTTGAGAATCCGAGCGAATGCTTCTATTTTAACCACCCGAAACAGCCGGTCTTTAATATGGCGGTCACGTTCCTCCAGCAGCATATTTCGCGATTGGCCATGACGAACCGGTGCGGCTAATATATCTGCGGCAATATTTTCGAGGGTAATCTTTCCTTGAGTTAAATCAGTATTATTTTCTGCTGTGCTGGAAATGTGAAAATGGGCCGGAATCAGCGACTCGGGTATCATGCCTGATGTCCTTTTGGTTTCAACAGGATAATGGCGATAAAGGTGTGAGGTTCGTTGACAATATCATGGTGTAAATTTAAAATCAAAAAAAATGGAGCCAACCATGAACAGTATTATCTATTTCGTGATAGCCCTGCTATTGCTGACGGTTGTTATTCTTTTAGTTATCTCTGGTTTGTTTAAAAACGACATGGGGGCAGAAAAAACGCTGCCGGTTCAGGTGAAATCGCTGAGTAAAGAGGAAGGTGAAGACCATTTTGCGATGCTCATGAACGCGATAACGCCGGTATGGTATTGGCGGGTAAATCACGAATATATTGATTTTCTTCACGCCACAATAAAGCGGATGAGTATCACCGAATTAAATGCTGCAGCGGGCTTATTCGAGGCCCAGCGGCGGTGCAGCGATCTCAATTCGGCAGTGTATAAATATTACGACAATATAAAAAAGCGCTGTCTTAATGGGGAGGAAGTCTCGCGTGGCGACCTCGACGTGTTGAACCTGCAGCAGTGTTTTAGGGAATTTAGTTTACATGCTTACCCGGAGCTGGTGGCACTGGTGTGGCCGGAATTTCAGCGGCCAGAGGTTGATCCGCTGGCAGTGTAGGAAGCCTCTCATCTTTAGCGCCTAAGAGCAGAGGGTTTCAATGCTATGCTCATTTCTTTCCTGAAGCGCATAAACGAGGGGAAGAATGGCGACAATCAAGGATGTAGCACTGCTGGCCAGAGTCTCTACGGCGACCGTCTCCCGGGTAATCAATCAAACTGCATGGGTTGAACCCGTCACCCGAGAGCGGGTGGAAAAAGCCATGCGTGATCTCAACTATCGACGTAATGCTGCAGCTCTCGCGTTGGCGAAGCGCAGTGGTGACATGCTTGGTTTGCTAACGGGTAATCTGGCCGATCCTTTTTTCGCGCGTCTGGCCCGTGGCGTGGAAGAGGTGACGCGCAAACATCAGTTCCGGCTAATGGTTTGCAGTGGTGGGCATGATGAGAGCATGGAGAAAGCCGGGCTCGATTTTCTGGTGAACCAGGGGTGTGAGGCTATCGTGGTGCATGCCAGCAGGCTGTCAGACAAAGAGCTGCTGCGCTACAGCGCGCATTTTCCGGCGATGGTGGTAGTGAATCGCTACATTGCAGGCATGGCCCACCGTTGTATCTGGCTGGAAAATCGCAGTGCGGCCCGTGAAGCTACGCTTCACTTGTTAGCGCAAGGTCATCGCTATATTGCCTGTGTCACCTCCGATTTACCGATTATTGACCGCCAGGACCGGCTCGAAGGCTATCGTCAGGCGATGGCTGAATATGGCGTTACGGTGGAAAAACAGTGGGTGATAAGCGTACCGTTTAACGAAGAAGGCGGTGAGCGCGCCGCACATTTGTTGCTTAATAGTGGTATTGCGTTTACCGCGGCGCTGACGTTTAACGATGTGATGGCGGCGGGGATCATGCGTGTTCTTCACCAGCAAGGCGTTAACCTGCCACAAAAGCTTTCCCTTGTCGGTTTTGATGATGTGGTGTTGGCCCGTTATCTCCATCCTGCGCTGACCACCATGCATTACCCAGTCGAACATATGGCTCGTCGTGCTTCGGCATTGGCGATTCAACTTTATCAGGGCGTGACATTGCCACCCAGTGCGAATAGCTTTAGCGCAACGTTGGTCATCCGAGATTCCGTTTTTCCCTTGATTTCAGCCGAAAAATAACCGTCAAGCAGCAAGAGTGTGATTTGCCTCATGGTTTGCAGTTCCATGTAATCGCTTACATGGTGGCGAACTCTCGATCACAGTTGCTGCAAGCCTCTGCGCCTACTCTTGGGCTACCTTACAGACAGGAGCTCTACTATGAGTGCATCACAAAACAAGAAAAAAACGCTTTCATTTGGTTTAGCGCTGATCCCGATCGTCGCGATGCTGTTATTGCTGGTGGTGGGTTATGGCGTCATGGGGTTACGTATCGAACCCCTGCTGCTGTGTTCTGCGACAGTGGCGGCAGTGATGTCATGGTGGCAAGGCTACAGCTGGGACGACATCATTAATTCGGTGGTCGATAAGCTAGCAAAGGCGATGCCGGTTATCATGATTTTAATCTGTGTGGGCGGTTTGATTGGCACCTGGATGTTCAGCGGCACCATTCCTTACATGGTTTATTGGGGACTGAAGCTGATCAGTCCGGAATATATTCTGATTGCCGCCTTCTTTCTGACCAGCGTCGTGTCGGTATGCACGGGTACATCATGGGGTTCTGCCGGAACGGTGGGGGTTGCATTGATGGGGGTGGCTGCAGGGTTAGATGTTTCGCTTGCAGCTGCTGCTGGTGCCGTCGTGTCCGGGGCCTATTTTGGCGATAAAATCTCACCACTTTCAGACTCCACGAACTTTGCCGCCATTGTCGCGGACACCACCTTGTTTGAGCATATTCAGCATTTAATGTGGACCACTATTCCCAGCTTCTTGTTGGCAACCGTGGTTTATCTGATTGCAGGACACAACGACATGCTGGGAGAGGTCGCCACACCACAGCGCGTTACCGATATCGTGAACTCACTGGCGTCGTTGTATCACTTCAATATTCTGCTGATCCTGCCACCGGTGATTGTGCTGTGGGGGGCGATTCGTAAGAAACCTGTTATCCCGTTGATGCTAAGCGCCTGTGTGCTGGCATTGATCCTCGGCGTTGTTTTGCAGGGATTGAGCATCAAACAGGGGCTGGATGCGTTCATCGACGGTTTTAACATCACTATGTTCCCTCAGGGGAGCGAAGGAATCGTCGCAGACGTCCCACGGTTGCTTAATCGTGGTGGCATGTTCTCAATGATGAGTACCATTCTGCTGGTGTTCTGTGCCTTTTCGTTTGCCGGAGCGTTAACCTTAACCGGCGCCTTAACCATCATCATTAACCGTTTGCTGACGGTTATTCATAGCGTGGGGCAGCTGATCGCCGCCACGATTGGCACCACTATTCTGGTTACAGGGGCCACCAGTGACGGCAAACTGGCGTTATTGGTTCCGGCCGAGCTGTTTAAAGACGCCTACCGACGTATGGGGCTGGATACCAAAAACCTTTCACGCACGGTGGAAGACGCGGGGACGGTCATTGAGCCGCTTCTACCATGGACCTCGGCCGGTGTTTATATGGCGACGACACTTGGCGTCAGTACCCTGGATTTACTGCCTTGGGCCGTCCAGTGCTATTCGGCGATATTCTTCGCTCTGATTTATGGTTTCACCGGGATCGGTATCGCCCGGATAGCGCCAGCAGCACAAGCACCAGAACCTGACTCGACCATGATGGAAATAAAAAGGGAACAAGATGGATTTTAATCAGATTGTCGATCGGCATAACACCGGATCGGTAAAATGGGATTTTATTGCGCGTCATTTCGGCGAGGGTGCGGAAACGCTGTTGCCAATGTGGGTTTCCGATTTCGATTTTCCGTGTCCACCTGCGGTACAGACGGCGTTGCATCAGCGGATTGAACATGGTGTTTTTGGCTACAGCGAACGTCACCAGCGTTACTTCGATGCGCTGATTGGCTGGTTTGCGTCGCGTCATCAGCTTACGGTGAAGCAGGAGTGGGTGTGCAGTGTGGAAGGCGTGGTTCCCGGGCTGTCGTTGTTGGTACAACAGCTGACGCAGCCTGGTGAAAGCGTTGTGGTTCAGGGGCCGTATTATGGCTCTTTCGCGAAAATAGTGACGCTGAACGACAGACGATTAGTAGAAAACCCACTGTCTGAAACGGCTGACGCCGGTTACCGAATGGATTTGGCTCATCTGGAGTCGCTTTTTCGTCGCGAATGCCCGCCGCTGATGATTTTGTGTAACCCGCACAACCCGACCGGGCGCTGCTGGTCGGCGGAAGAACTTGAGCGCCTGCTGACACTGTGTGAAAAGTACAACGTGCGGGTTCTGTCTGATGAGATCTGGGCCGATCTCCTGTTGCCCGGGGAACGTTTTACGTCAGTGCTGCATTTGGGGGAGCGCTGGCATTCACGGGTGATAGCCGCGACATCCGCCAGTAAAACGTTTGGTCTGTCGTCGCTGCGTATTTCAAACTTTCTCATTCCGGACCCAAAACTACGCGCCTCTTTTACGCGACGGTTGGATGCGCACGGACTGGATGTTTTTAATGCGCTTTCCGTGCAGGCTGCAACGGCGGCATGGCAAGAAGGGGGCTCCTGGCTGGATGCGTTGCTGGATTATCTTGCGGACAATCGCCGCTGGTTTGAGACGAGAGCCGCAGCCTGTTTACCTTGGGCCAGAATTATTCCCGCCCAGGGCACTTACCTGTTGTGGATCGATTGTCGGAAATTGGGCCTGGACGATGAGCAGCTTAAAGGGGCAATGGCGGATATCGCGGGGATAGCGCCTTCGATGGGCAACAGTTTTGGCCCAACGGGCAGTGGTTTTATTCGTCTGAATCTGGGGTGTCCACGTACATATCTTGAAAAGGCGCTGGAAGGGTTGAGGCGCCTTTAGCGCTGAACAGAGGGAGGCGAAATGCCTCCCAATCACGTTACTTATCTGACGACGCATGCCAAAGGTTCAGCTGTCCGTCCGCCACGTGCTGGTCAATCTGCGCCAACTCCTGCGGCGTAAAGGTCAGATTGTTCAGCGCCTGAACGTTCTCCTCCAGCTGCTCCGGGCGGCTCGCGCCAATCAGCACCGACGTCACCCGGTTATCCTTCAGCAGCCAGCTCAGCGCCATCTGCGCCATGCTTTGCCCGCGTGACTGCGCCATTTCCTGCAACAGACGCAGGCTCTTCAAATTACTTTCGCTGAGCATATTTTCCGTCAGCCCGCGCGCTTTCTTGCCTTCGGTCTGCATCCGCGACCCGTCCGGGATCCCGTTCAGGTATTTACCCGTTAACAGGCCCTGCGCCAGCGGCGTAAAGGCAATGCAGCCGACGCCGTTATTTTCCAGCGTATCCAGCAGTCCGGTGTTATCCACCCAGCGGTTCAGCAAGTTGTACGACGGCTGATGAATCAGCAGCGGGATTTTCCACTCGCGCAGCAGACCCACCATTTGCTGAGTGCGCTCGGTGGAATACGACGAGATACCGATATACAGCGCCTTGCCGCTCTGCACCGCCTGAGCCAGCGCCGCGGCGGTTTCTTCCATCGGCGTTTTCTCATCCACGCGGTGAGAATAGAAAATATCGACATACTCCAGGCCCATGCGCTTCAGGCTCTGGTCGAGGCTCGCCAGCACATACTTGCGCGAACCGCCGGAGCCGTAAGGCCCGGGCCACATGTCATATCCCGCTTTGGTAGAGATAATCAGCTCATCACGATAGGTGATGAAATCGTCACGCAACAGACGGCCAAAGTTCTCCTCGGCGCTGCCCGGTGGTGGCCCGTAGTTGTTGGCGAGGTCAAAATGGGTAATGCCTAAATCAAAGGCTTTACGCAGCAGGTCGCGCTGTGAATCGAGCGACTGAATGTGACCAAAACTGTGCCACAAACCCAGCGACAGCGCGGGAAGCTGCAACCCGCTGTTGCCACAATAGCGATACTGCATTTGTTGATAACGTTCGGAACTGGCGAGCCAGGACATGGAAGCTCCTTGTGGTCTGTATTTTGAAACGACGTTTCTATACTAGCGCCTGAAAATGTTCCGGTAAGTTCGGGCGATCACATTGCTGGCGATTGATAAGGGAGAACCCCGATGACCCGACTGATGGCTGGCCCGCAGACGAACAGCCGAGCCTGCTGCTGCAGGCTGAAAGCAGGACTTCGTTTGCGAAGCTAACTCAGAGGCGGCGTTGGGCTGTTTCATGATTGACGGGTGCTTCGGACATCGACTCTTCTCCTGAAAGGGAGATAAGCGTCTGCCCAATGGCCGCGCCGTTTTTGCCGGTGTGTTTTATCTGATACATCGAGATATCAGCCCGCAGCAGCGCGTCGTTGAAATCGTCATCGTGCAGCACTTCATTAATCCCTATCGATGCGCCTACCGAGGCGGTGCCGCTGGCCAGTTCGAACGGCGTCAACGTCGCACGCAGACAGTTGTGCGCGGTGCTCCAGATAAGCAGGCTGTTGAGCGAAAACGGCAGCAGCAGCACAAACTCATCACCCCCCAGCCGCCCAACAACGGCGCCCGGAGGGCAGGCGTCACGCAGGCGCTTGCTAAGCTGAATGAGAAGCTCGTCACCACAGCGATGGCCGAACCGATCATTCACCGCTTTAAAATCATCCAGATCGATAAACGCCACGCACATGGCGTCGTCCCGTTGCATCAGTGCGAAGTGTTTTAACAACGCATGGCGATTGGCGAGCCCGGTAAGCGGGTCGTGATTGGCGAGCAGGGAAAGCTGTTCCTCGTACTGCTTCTCCTTGGTCATGTCGATGTGGGTGCCGGTGACCTTCAGCGGTTTGCCGTCATCATCCCACTCGCTCACGCGCCCGCGATCTAACACCCAGCTGACGGTGCCGTTTTTGTGCTGCATCCGATGCAAGGCTTCGTAATAGGGCGCTCTGCCTTCCAGATGACTGTAAAAGGCATCGAGAACCTGCTGGCGGTCTTCCGGGTGCAGGTGTTCCCGCCACACGTCAAAATGGGCGCTCAGGGCTTTCGGTTGATAGCCCAGCATCGCGCCCCAGCGACGGTTAAAAATAATTAATTTCCCGCTGGGGATATCCAGTTGCCATAAACAGAGCCCGGTGCCGTCGAGCGCAGCACTGAGCTTACTCTTCGCGTCACGAGCAATGCGTAGCAATCGGGCGTTATGCTTTTTCAGATTCTGGATCTGTTGTTTCAGGGCGATTTCAGACATTTAGATGCCATATGCCGGAGGAAGACATATTCATACTAATAATGTATTGGCGTGTAAATATACAGTGAGAAAAAAGTGACCGGGCCATGACGCCCGGTCGACGGGAAGGGCTTAGCCCTGACGTTTATCTTCGGTGTTGGTGTCGAAATCACTGGCAGAGTGACGCTCATGCAGCTGCTCGTTCAGCGGCCCTTGAGCGCGGTTTACGATGCGTCCGCGTTTTACCGCTGGACGGTTGCCCACGTCCTGCGCCCAGCGAAGCACATTTTTGTAGCTCTGTACGTCGAGGAATTCCGCCGCGTTGTACACCGCGCCCAGCACCACGTTGCCGTACCACGGCCAAATCGCCATATCGGCAATGGTGTACTCCTCGCCCGCCACATAGCGACTGCGCGCCAGCTGTTTATCCAGCACGTCGAGCTGACGCTTGGCCTCCATGGCGTAGCGGTCGATGGCGTACTCAATTTTGACCGGGGCGTAGTTATAGAAGTGACCAAATCCGCCGCCAAGGATCGGAGCCGCGCCCTGTAGCCAGAACAGCCAGTTCAGCGCTTCGGTCCGACCCGCCGGGTCTTTAGGCAGGAAGTGACCAAATTTTTCCGCCAGATACAGCAGGATCGAACCGGATTCAAACACGCGTAGCGGCGGGTTCACCGAGTGATCGCTCAGTGCCGGAATTTTCGAGTTCGGGTTCACGTCGACAAACCCGCTGGAGAACTGATCGCCGTCGCCAATGCGGATCATCCACGCATCGTACTCCGCACCTGTCACGCCGAGCGCCAGCAGCTCTTCCAGCATAATCGTCACTTTCTGCCCGTTCGGCGTGCCCAGTGAATAAAGTTGCAGTGGGTGCGTGCCCACCGGCAGGTCTTTCTCGTGCGTCGGGCCAGAAACCGGACGGTTGATATTGGCGAATGCGCCGCCGTTGTTTTTATTCCACTCCCAGACTTTCGGGGGCTGATATTCATTTTTAGACATACAGAAACCGCCTTGTTGTTTGAGATATTTCCCCGTCACTCTTCGAGTCGCAGGTGCGTTGACCGCACTCTCTAACCCCTGGCGCTTACTTAAGTAAGTGACTGGGGATTCGCTCTTTTGCCGCCTGCCTGCAACTCGAATAATTTAGGGGGACAAAAGGAGGAGTTTAGCAGGTGCGTAAGCTGAGCTTTAGCATTCAGAGTCGTGATGGCCTTAACGGCTTATTTTAAAAACATCTTATATAGATCAATAAGGATATAAGCTTAAGCGAAAATCGCATTTCAAATCGTGTGGGAAAGGCTCCAATATGCGCGCTGAACTGCGCCCGTTGGCAGACAATAATAATGATGGCAAGGAGTTAATAAAGCATGCGCAAGTTGGTTTTCTCCGCCGCGATGATGTCGCTGGCCTTAGGTCTCGCTGGATGCGACGATGCAAAAAATAATGACACCGTAAATGCTCCCTCCGCCGATCAGAATGCCGCACCGAAAGACGGCGGCTCGCTGATTATTGGCATTACCTCCGGCGATCCGCTGGCGGTGAACCCGATTTACGCCAGCGACCGCACCACGCTGACCATCATGCAGGCGCTTTATGCGCCGCTCTATAGCTACAATGACGGAAAAATTGAGTGGGCTCTGGCAGAAAGCCTGACGCCTTCTGCTGATAATCTGAGTTACACCCTGAAGCTGAAACCTAACCTGAAATGGCAGGATGGCCAGCCGCTGACCGCCGATGACGTGGTGTTCACCTTCAATAAATTGCTGGACGAAAAGCAGCACAGTTTTTTCCGCAGCATGTTCATGTTCGGTGGCAAACCGGTACAGGTCAGTAAAGTCGATGATCTGACAGTAAAATTCACTCTACCACAGGTCAGCGCCGCGTTTGTTGGCACCCTGGTGCAGATTTACCCAATTCCACAGCACGTGTTCGCCAATGAAAGCGACCTGGAAAAAAGCAGTAAAAACGATGCGCCGGTTGGTTCCGGGCCGTTCAAATTTAAGGAATATCGCGCGGGCCAGTATTACGCTTTGTCGCGTTTTGACGATTACTGGAATGGCAAAGTGAAGCTCGATTCCGTCACTTACCGTTTCGCCAAAGACAGCAACTCCGCCAACCTTGCGCTGCAAAACGGCGAAATCAACATGAAGATGGTTGACCCACAGGACGTGTCGCGCCTGAAAAACACCGGGAAATTCGACTTTGTGGTTTACCCGGAAGGGCGTCTGGCGTACATGACGTTCAACCAGAATGTGCCGGTGATGAAGAGCAAAGAGTTGCGTCAGGCGATAGCGTACGCCATCAACAAAGACGACCTGGTCACTACCGCGTTTACTTCTCAGGACTACGCCAAACCGGCAACGTCATTCCTGACGCCGGACACGCTGTACCATTCTGACGATGTCGAACAGTACAAATACAATCTGCAAAAAGCCAAAGATCTGCTGAAAGCCTCCGGCGCCCCGGCCAATCTCAAACTGCGTCTGGCCTACGTTAATACCAACAAAACCCAGGAGAGCATGAGCCTCTATATCCAGCAGCAGCTGAAAGCGTTAGGCATTAACGTTGAGCTGATGCCGCTGGATGCTAACGCCATGTCGCAGCGCAGTCTCGATATGCAAAGCACGGCGTGGGAGCTGAACCTCGGGGGGTACATCATGGGCGCGGAGCCGGACGGCTATAAATCGCTGTTCATGAGCAACGAAGCCTACAACTACGCGCATTATAAAAATCCGCAATTCGATGCGCTGTGGGATAAAGGCTCCATTGAGACCGATGCCGCCAAACGCGGTGAAATCTACAAGCAAATTCAGCAGACCGTTGCGAACGACATGACCTACTACCCGATTGCGTACACCAACGCTACCGTGGCAGTCGACAAGCGTTTTGGCGGCACCGCAGAAGCGGAACCGAAGCCGGTATATATGTTCCAGGATCTGTCGAAAATCTATCAAAAATAATCTGTTAGCCCCCAGCTTGGGTGATACCGTTATTTTAAGGTTGTGATATTCGGGGCGACCGCCGGGTCTGGCCTCCCTCCGGGAACCAGATCCCGGCGTTTCCCCGTGTGCATTGCCTGAGATAAACGGTGTCACCCTTGCGGGGGCTTTTTTGTGAAGGGAATGTCGTGAACGCAACGCTAACGCGTCGGCTGCTGCAACTGCTGCCGATGCTTTTCTTTATTTCACTGGTCGCTTTTTTACTGGTGAAACTCGCGCCGGGCGATCCCGTGCAGGCGTACATCACGCCGCGCATGGCCCCGGAGGATATCGAGCGTATCCGCCAGAGTCTCGGGCTGGATAAACCGCTGGTGACGCAGTACTTCCTGTGGCTGAAAAACCTGTTTCAGGGCGACCTGGGCTACTCGCTGATTTATCACCGCCCGGTGCTGGAGATGATCGTCGAACGTATGCCCGCCACGCTTGGCCTGATGGGCGCGTCGCTGTTGCTGGCGATCGTGCTGGCGGTGCCGCTCGGTCTGCTGGCCGGTGCGTTTAAACATCGCTGGCTCGATCACGTCCTCAACCTGTTTGCCTATATCGGCATATCGGTACCGATTTTCTGGTTCGGCATATTGCTGATAACGGTGTTTGCGGTACAGCTCAACTGGCTGCCGAGCATGGGAATGCGCACGATCGGCGTGGAAGACAACTGGCTCGACGTTGTGCGCCACGGTGTGCTGCCGTGTATCGCGCTGACCTTCTACAATCTGTCGACCTATGTGCGCTATGTACGTTCCAACACCATCAGCCAGCTGTCGGCGGACTATGTGCAAACCCAGCTGGCGTACGGCGCAACGTATCGCACCATTCTGTTTCGCCACGTGATGAAAAACGTGCTGCTACCTGTTATCACCCTGTTTGGCCTGTCGTTTGGTGAAATGGTAGTGGGCGCGTACGTCACCGAAAGCGTGTTCTCGTGGCCGGGCATGGGGCTGCTGGGCATTCAGGCGATCTCCTCGCTCGACTACCCGCTGATCATGGCGATCATTTTGCTGTCGTCGTTAATGCTGATCGTCGGCAACCTGCTGGCGGATCTGCTGTATCGCTTCGCCGATCCCCGCATTCGTACCCAGAGGTAACCGCCGATGAGCAGACGTTGGCAAAACGTACGTCACCAGCTGCGCCGCAATCGTCCGGCGCAGTTCTCCCTTTTGGTGCTCTTTATTTTCATCCTCGCGGCGCTGGCTGCGGGGTTAAGTCCTTACGATCCGGATCAGATGTCGCTCGGTGCACGCCTGCTGCCGCCCGATGCCGCACACTGGTTCGGCACCGACGAATACGGTCGCGATTACCTTACGCGCGCGCTGTACGGCGGCCAGATTTCACTGATGGTCGGCTTTATGGTGATGCTGTTTTCCACGCTGATTGGCACCGTCGTCGGCACCGTGAGCGGCTATTTTGGCGGATGGATAGACAACATCATGATGCGCGCCGTCGATATTCTTTTGGCGATCCCGGCGTTCTTTCTGCTGCTGGTGCTCAACGCGTATCTCAAGCCCGGCGTGGACAACATCATCATGATTATCAGCCTGTTGACGTGGATGAATATGTCGCGTCTGATCCGCGCCGAAACGCTGTCGGTGAAGGAGCGCGAATACGTGCTTTACGCCAGGGCGTCCGGCGAGCATCCGTTACGCATTATCGCGCGGCACATCATACCCGGCGTGTTGCCGACGATCATCGTCTCCGCGACGCTCAATATCGCGTCGGCCATATTGATGGAATCGACGCTGAGCTTTTTGGGCCTCGGCGTGCAACAGCCCGCGGCCTCGTGGGGCAGTATGCTCAACAACGCGCAGTCGTACATCGGGGAAGCTACCTGGCTGGCGATGTTCCCCGGCGTACTTATCCTGTTGACGGTATTCAGTTTTAACGTGCTGGGCGACGTGTTCCGTACCGCCTTCGAGCCGGGAGCCAATCGTGATGCATAACTTACTGGAACTCGATAACCTGCGAACGTCGTTCTTCACCCGCGACGGCGAAGTACATTCGGTGCGCGGCGTGAGTTTTGCGCTGAAGCCGGGCGAACTGGTCGGCATCGTCGGGGAATCCGGCTGCGGCAAAAGCGTAACCTGTAAATCGGTGATTCAACTGCTTGGCAAAAACGGCAAAATTACCGGCGGCAGCATTCGTTTTCGCGGCGAAGATCTGGCGCGTAAAACGCCGGAGCAGATGCGCAAAATTCGCGGGAACGATATCGCGATGATCTTTCAGGATCCGATGACCGCCCTGAACCCGGTGCTGACCATTGGCCGTCAGATGGCGGAGATCCTCATCCGCAATAAAAGTCTGTCGAAACGCGAGGCGAAAGCCCAAGCCATCGACATGCTGACCCGTGTCGGGATTGCCGATGCCGATCGTCGTTTCTTCCAGTATCCGCACGAGTTCAGCGGCGGGATGCGTCAGCGCGTGATGATCGCCATTGCGCTCTCCTGCAACCCGGAGCTGTTGATTGCCGACGAACCGACCACCGCGTTGGACGTCACCATTCAGGCGCAGATCCTGCGGCTGTTGAAATCGCTCCAGCAGGAAACAGGCACCGCCATTTTACTGGTCACGCACGATCTTGGCGTGGTGGCGCAGGTATGCAGTCGCGTCGTGGTGATGTACGGCGGGCAGGTGATGGAGGAGGGCAGCGTCGAAGATATTTTCTGGCGGCCGTTGCATCCGTACACCCGTGGCCTGCTGGCGTCGCTGCCGCGCGCCGACGACCCGGAACACCGTTTGTCGCCGATTGAAGGCTCACCGCCGGGGTTACTCAACCCGCCAACCGGCTGCCCGTTTGCCGAGCGCTGCCCGCAGCGGATGGCGCAATGCGACACGCCGCCGCCGTTTTATTCGAACGCTGAGGGTCACCGCACCGCGTGCTGGCTGTGGCAGGATAAGGAGATTCAGGCATGAGCCAGGAACCGTTAATTCGCGTTCGCGACCTACGTAAACACTACGCGCTGAATGGCGGCTGGCTGCGAAAAGGTCGTCAGGTGAAAGCCGTCGACGGCGTCAGTTTTGACATCATGCCGGGCGAGACTTTCGGCCTGGTGGGGGAATCCGGCTGCGGTAAATCGACCCTCGGGCGCGCTATGCTGCGGCTGTTTGATATCACGTCCGGCGAGATTTCCTTTGCCGGGCAGGAGATTGCCCACGCCTCAGAGAAAACCCTCAAACCGCTGCGCCGCCGGATGCAGGCTATTTTTCAGGATCCATATTCCTCGCTGAACCCCGGCATGACCGTCCAGCAGCTGGTTTCCGAACCGATGCAAATTCACGGCTACAGCAAACAGGCGCAGCGTGAACGCGCTGAAGAACTGTTGTACAAAGTAGGTCTTAAGCAGGAGCATTTGCAGCGTTTCCCACATGAGTTCAGCGGCGGTCAGCGCCAGCGGATTAGCATTGCGCGTGCATTGTCAGTGCGTCCGGAGTTTGTGCTGTGCGATGAGCCGCTGTCGGCGTTGGATGTCTCGGTGCAGGCGCAGGTGGTGAATATCCTGCAAGATCTACAGCAGGAATTAGGGCTGACATACCTGTTTATCGCCCATGATTTGTCGATGGTGCGCCACATTTCCAGCAGGATCGGCGTGATGTATCTCGGCAAGCTGGTGGAGGTGGCTGACGCAGACACGCTGTATCGGCAACCGGCGCACCCGTACACTCGGGCGCTGCTGGCCTCGGTGCCGCAGCCCGATCCGCGTGTGCGAAATCTGGAACACGGCGGGCTGAAGGGCGAGATCCCAAGCCCGACCGCAGAGATTAACGGCTGCCGTTTTTGCAGCCGCTGTCCGCACGTGATGCCGGTGTGTCAGCAGCTAGAACCGCCGATACAGGAGATCGCCCCGCGCCATTTCGCCGCCTGCTGGTTGTTTAAGGTGTAGGCGTTCTGTCGCGTATCTCGCGTACCAAATCGATGAACGCTTTCAACCCCGGTGGAACGTGACGTCTACCGGGGTAGTAAAGACGTAGCCCGCCAAACGGCTGACACCATTCGGCCATCACGCTGACCAGTCGCCCGGCAGCGACATCGTCCTGCACGAACAAATCCGAAATAAACGCCAGCCCGATGCCGCTCAGCGCGGCGCGGCGGATGGCGCGCATTTCATTAAGCACGATGCGCGGTGGCACGTTGACGGAGAATTTCTGCTGATGACGCTCCAACTCCCAGTGATAAATCCCGCCGTGCGCCATACGCATCCCGACGCTCTGGTGCTGACGCAGATCGTCAGGCGCCAGCGGCGTGCCGTGTTCGGCCAGATACTCTGGTGTGGCGACGACCAGCATGCGGATGTCCGGCGTGAGCGGCACCGCAATCATGTCCTGCGGCACGGATTCTTCGAGTCGAATCCCCGCGTCGTAGCCTTCCGCCACGATATCCACCATCCGCGATTCGCTAGTGATTTCCAGGCGCATTTGTGGATAACGTTGCAGGTATTCCTCAATCAATGGCTCGTATAAAATCGATACGCTCTCCTGCGGGGCGTTGATGCGTAACGTCCCGGTCGGCGTGTCCGGCACGGCGGTGATCTCTTCCGATGCGCGCTGAATTTCCGCCAGCGCGGGCGCGATGCGCTCGACATAGCGCTCGCCCGCAGGCGTCAGCGCCACGCTGCGCGTCGAACGGTTAAACAGACGCACCTTTAGGCGGCTTTCCAGCCCGGCGACGGCGTTGCTGACCGCGGTAGCCGACATGCCCAACTCCCGCGCGGCAGCGCGAAAACTCTGGCGGTGCGCGACGGCGAGCACAACTTCCAGTTCAGTGAATCCACTGCGATGCATAGATTATCCCGATTTTCGGTACAGTCCGTACAGGATAGACCCACTTATCGTAGCGGTCATCTGTTTCTATACTCCTTCCACGCACTGAAAAACAGAATACGTGGAGAACAACATGCAGCACATCGACAACATCTATATCAACGGTGAATTCGTTACCCCGCACGGCAATGAGCGTTTTGAGCTGTTCAATCCGGCCACCGAAGCGGTAATTGGCACCGTGCGTCTGGCGGATGAAGTGGATGCCGGGCGAGCGATTGCCGCCGCGAAAGCCGCATTTACGGGCTGGTCACGTACCACCAAAGACGAGCGTATTGCGGTACTGAAACGCATGCATAAAGCCGTCGCTGCGCGTGAAGATGCGCTGCTGGAGGCTATCGTTACTGAATACGGCGCACCGCAGGCTCGGGGCCGCTGGATGGCGCAATATCCGGCCGACGTTATCGCTCAGGCGATTGAAACCCTGGAAGAATTTGAATTCGTGGAACAGGCAGGAAGCGCGCAGGTGGTCATGGTGCCGGTTGGCGTGGCGGGGCTGATTACACCGTGGAACAGCAACGTCGGGTTTATTTGCAACAAGCTGGCGACGGCGATGGCTGCAGGCTGCACGGCGGTGATCAAACCGAGTGAAATGAGCGCTATGCAAACGCAGATAGTGACTGAAGCGCTGCACGAGGCGAACATTCCGGCGGGTGTGTTTAACATCATTACCGGGCGCGGTGAGGTAGTGGGCGATGTGATTAATCGTCATCCGGATATCGCGAAAATTTCCTTCACCGGTTCAACGGCGGTGGGCAAACATATTGTCGAAAGCAGCGCGCAATCGTTGAAGCGCGTCACGCTGGAGCTCGGTGGGAAATCTCCGACGGTTATTCTTGATGATGCCGATATCGAAAAAGCCGTCCCGCTGGCGCTGGCGGCAGGCTTTATGAACAGCGGGCAGGCGTGCATTGCCGGGACGCGTATTCTGGTGCCGCGCAGTCGCCAGGCGGAATTTGAACAGGCCTTTGCCCATGCGGTAGGCCAGGTGCAGTCCGGCGATCCGCGTGACGATAATACCGAAATCGGCCCGATGGTCAGCCGTAAACAATGGCAGCGCGTGCAGGACTACATTCGTCTGGGCGTGGAAGAGGGCGCAACGCTGCTGGTGGGTGGCGAAGGGCGTCCGGCGGGCATGGAAAAAGGCTGGGGCGTGAAACCGACGGTGTTTGTCGGGCATAACCAAATGCGCATCGCCCGTGAGGAAATCTTTGGCCCGGTGCTGATGATTATCCCTTACGAAGATGATGCCGACGCGCTGGCGATTGCCAACGACACGGATTATGGCCTGAATGCGATGGTGCTGGGTGGCGATACCGAACGCGCCGTGCGTATTGCGCAGCAGATTGAGTCCGGTCGCGTGATGGTCAACAGCCTGGCCAATGAACCTAAAGCCCCGTTTGGCGGCGTGAAACACTCCGGCCTGGGCCGTGAAATGGGCAAATGGGGGATGCAGGCGTATCTGGAAGCAAAAACGTTGATTGTGGGTTAAGCGTTTGAATGCTCGGCGGCACTGCGTTTGTCGGGCCGACGGGATCTGGATTGATAGCAATTGATTTGGTGTTTTTAAGCCCGGTAAGCGTAAGCGCCACCGGGCAAATTTCTGTCTAGCTCATGAGCCGTTCGGCCCATACGCTAATGTCATCTCCGCTACCCAAATCCGGCTGTACCAAACCATTCACCATAAAGGTCGGCGACACGTGGATACCGTTCTGACGGGCATATTTGCAATGCCATTTGATGACGGTTTGCAATTCCGGCACCGCAAACGGCTCGCTCACGTTTACCCCGCTGTAACGCTCAAGACGTTCAACAATATCCTGCGGCGTGGCCTGCATATTCGGGCCGCTGCAATGGTCGGTAAATTCAAATTCCTCACGATGATCGGCCACCGCCTGCAACACTTTTTTCGCCGCTGCTCTGCCGTCCGGCAAGGTCGATGCCGCCAGAATATAGCGAACGATCACGCCTGAAAACATGTGCCACGGCTGTGATTGCAGACGAATTTTTACCGTTACTTTGTCTTCCCCCACCGCTGCCAGCAGCGCATCAAGTTTGTTGAATGCCTTCACCGAATAGGGGCAAGTCGGTTCCAGAAAAACCTCGAAAGTCCGTGGACCGTGACCCCATTCCAGTGCCTGTGCTTGTAAGCTCATGTTGACTCCTGATGTTGTGTTGTCGTTTCGATTATCTTATCTGTGAGGTGTATGATTAAGCCACTTCTGCCACAGTGTTGGCAATGTGCAGACAACAACAACAGGATTTTCGCTAGCCGCCTGCTTCCCTGAACTGGAAAAATTAGGTTGGACGAATGAGTACTGGAAACTCCAGCAGCGATGCTCCCTTTGGTACGTTGTTAGGCTATGCGCCGGGAGGCGTGGCAATTTACTCCTCCAATTACGGCAGTCTCGATCCCCGCAATCCCCCGGATGACGTCTCTTTCCGCAGCTATATCGATAACGAATACATGGGCCACAAATGGCAGTGCGTAGAGTTTGCGCGTCGCCGAGCAGAATGTCGTTTATCACCCGCTGCCGCAGCCCGCGCTGCCGGGGAAAGCGCTCAACATTCAGGGCGCGCGTCTGGATAATCAGGGCCAGTTTGACGGCGCCTGGCTTAACGAGCAGGAGCTTATAAAAGCCACCAACGAGCTGCATCTGATGTATCTGCACGCTACCGATAAAGTGATGAAGGACGACAACCTGCTGGCGCTGTTTGATATCCCGAAAATCCTTTGGCCGCGATTGCGACTTTCGTGGCAGCTTCGTGTCACCCGGAAGGGGGGCTGATTCTGGAGCAATGGGCCAAAACGGGTTATCGCGGGGACGGGCATAATCCGTCGGAAGAGCTGCTCAGCGAGCTGACTGGCGCGTGGAAACACAGCACCGCCCGACCGTTTGCACACATCATGCAGGACAAGGAGCTGGAGGAAAACTATCACGCCCGCTTTATGCAAAAGGCGCTGACGGATGCCGGGTTCGAAAGCAAAATTCTGTATGGCCTGGACGAACTGCGCTGGGATGCCGCAGGGCTGCTGATTGACGGCGATGACCGTCCGGTGAACTGTGTGTGGAAAACCTGGGCGTGGGAAACCGCCATCGAACAGGTGCGCGAAGTGAGCGAAACCGAATTCGCGGCGGTGCCGATCCGTACGGGACACCCGGACAACGAAGTATGGCTGATTGACGTGCTGTTGCGCCCGGAAGTGATGGTCTTCGAACCGCTGATAGTGAAGAAGGGCGAGTCGTAAACTCGGGGTATTCAGGGGCATGACGCCCCTGAATACTGTATGGCTGTAAACGAATCACAGCGTTTCATTAAACTGCAGCAAGCGGCCGGTGTTCAGTAACACCAGCAGCGTGCTGAGGTTATGCAGTATCGCGGCAATCAATGCCCCGGAGGATCCGAGCATTCCCAGGGCGGCGGCGATAACAATGAGTACCGTCCAGCCCAGCCCGATAATCACATTGACCTGCAACGTGGAGCGACACTGCCTGCTCAGCCTCACTGCAGTCGCCAGGCGGCGTAAATCGCTGCCGGTTAACACCACATCCGCCGAAGCCAGGGCGATATCGGCGCCGTTGCTGCCCATCGCGATACCGACGGCACCCGCTTTTAACGCCAGTGCGTCGTTTACCCCGTCACCGACCACCATTGGCCGCCACCCTTCATTCACCGCCTGATGCACCTTCTGGAGTTTTTCGGCGGGAAGTACTTCTGCGGCCAGCTCACTGATACCGGTCTGCTGCGCCACACGCTGCGCGGCAATCTGTCGATCGCCTGTAAGCAGAAGCTGATGGTCGATACCCAGCATTTTCAGCGTCGCCATCGCCTCGGGGGCTTCCGGACGAAGGGTATCCTCCAGCAGAAACCAGCCGAGAAACACGCCATTTTCTGCAAGGCCGACGACCGGACCGTCATGGATGGGTAACGGAGAGACGCTGACCCGGTAACGCTCAAACAGTTCGCGTCGGCCCAGCAGCACCTGACCTGCGTCCGTCGTGGCAATAACACCCAGGCCGTGCATTTCCTCCACATCACGCAGTGAGATCGCTTTATGATTGTGGCGGGCGTCGACCAGCGCCCGGCTGACCGGGTGATTGCTGACGGCACCCAGCGCTGAGGCCAGTTGCAACACGGCCTCGCGCGAGCGTTCGCTAGACTGAATCAGTTCGGCCAGTCGCAATCGGCCCTGGGTCAATGTGCCGGTTTTATCAATAATCAGCGCGTCAACGTCGGCCAACTCCTCCAGAAATGCCGCATTGCGGATAAGGATCCCGTGCCGGGCGGCGACGGCAATCCCTGCCATTGAGGTGGCTGGAGCCGATAACACCAACGCACACGGGCATGCGGCAACCAGTACTGCCAGCATGGCCTGGCTGTTATAGGTTAAAAACCAGGTGGTCGCGGCAATCAACAGCACCAGGATCAGATAGTGGCCGGCGTAGCGTTCCAACATCCGCGTAATCGGCGGTTTGGCCTGCTCGGCATCTTTCATCAGGGCGATGACTTTGCCCAGTGTCGATTGCTCGCCGGTATGGGTGACTTCGAGGCGCAATAAACCGTTCAGGTTCAGTGTGCCGCCGAAGACGGACATCCCCACCGAGACTTCAACTGGCACCGATTCGCCGGTGATCGACGCTACGTCCAGACTGGCATGACCGGAAAGGATCCGGCCATCGGCAGGGATTTGATCGCCCGCGCGGACCTCGACAATATCCCCAGGTTTAAGATGCTGGCTGCTGATGCTTTCCAGCGAACCATCGGCCCGCACGCGTTTCGCCTGGCTGTGCGTCAGCTTACTCAGACCGGCAATGGCCTGGCGGGTGCCCATCACGCTGCGCTCTTCAAGGATATGGCCGAAAATCATGATGACCGGTAGTAACGCGGCGGTCATCAGGTCGCCCAGTGCCCACGCGCCGAGCATCGCCAGGACGATCAGTTGGTCAGTGACGCCGTGAAGATCGGGGTGACGTAAACTGTGCCATCCTGCGCGGAACACCGGTACAGCGACCAGTAACCATGCGACGCCTGCCAAAATATCGCTGATTGCCGGTTGCTCTGGTGCCATTGCGCGCCAGAGCAGGCTTAGCAACAGCAGCCCGATGGTGACCATCGCCAGCGTGAGCTGACGCGACATGCGACGCTGTTCAGCCGGGGTTTGCAGGTTGTTGCTGAAGTGAATATGTCCGTGACTGCACTGATGGCTCATGGCTGTTTCTCGCTGGCAGGCGGGGTGGCTGATTGCGGCATAAGACCTTGTAAGATCAGACGGCTATCGTCGCCGGGCGCGACGGTAATGACCTGTCCGGCCTGCGCCAGAATTTTGGTGACTTTTTCGCGCCACAGTCGCTGCAACATCCCGCCGTCGGTGCCATCCCGCAGGACCTGTGACAGTTGCAGGATGAGTTGCGTATCGGTGCTGGCTTTTGCCAGCGTTTCCTGGCGGCTGGCTTCGGCTTGCTGAAGCATGCGGTCTGCCTGTTGCTGCGCCTGCTGAGTGCGCAAGGTGGCGGCGGTGCGCGCCGCGGCAATCGCCTGATCGGCCTGCTGGCTGGCAGTCAGTACCGCATTGAATGCCGCAACGGCGTTATCCGGCAGTGAGGAGATAATATCGACCCGCTCAATAGTGATGCCCGGATAGTTGCCGCTGGCACGCATTCGCGCGAGGCTTTGCTGCATATTCTGTTTGAAATCGCTGCGCAGACGGAGTCGTTCCTCGGCAGAGTGCTGGTCATTCAGCGGCGTCTCAGGGCGTGCGACCAGGATAGCATCCAGATTGCGTTCCATTGCAACAACGGCAGCCGCCCGCTCGGCGAGGCGGTCGATCAGCGGATCGATATGCGGACGCTGGAGCGCAAAGCTGATGGGATCGCTGACACGCCAGAACACACGTACATCCAGCTGCACAACCCCTTCATCGCCGGTCAGAAGATATCCCGCCCCGGCGCCGGCATCACCGTCACGATCCCAGCTATTGACGAGATCTAACTGCTCGCCGCGGCGCAGCATCAGGACCTCTCGCTCCATAATCCGTTCTGAGGCTGGTACCCGCTCGATGCTGCCGACGGGATGAGGCCAGACAAACAGCAGCCCCGCATTAGCCACGCGAACCGGTTTGCCAAACTGATAGACCACCGCTCGGCTATCGGGCGACACCTGGTGGATGCAGGAGAATAGCCAGACACACGCGGCAATGATGGCCGTGCCATAAAGCGTGAAGAAAGCGATGCGATAAGACTGCCCCCACGGCGTACGGACGGGCATCATGGTTGAGTTTTCTCTTGCGGCTGGCCCGGCTCCTGCACCAGCGTTTTAAACGGGGCAGCATCCGTCCTCAACACCAGACGGGTGCTGGAGTTCACGATCGAACTCAGGGTGTCCAGCGAGCGCAGAAGGTCATAGAGCTGCGGGTCACTGTGCCAGGCTTTGCCGTATATTCCGGCGGCGTCGCGCTGGGCATTGGCGGTGATGGCGGCGGCTTTTACCGAGGCATCAGCTTCTAGAATGCGGGCATCGCGATCGGCTTTGGAATGAATTTCTGCCGCCAGCCGTTTGCCTTCTGCCGTGCGTTCGGCGGCGATGGTCTCACGTTCCGCACGCATCCGGTCGACGGTGGCATTTAAGGTCACGGCAGGCAGCGTCAGGCGTTCAATGCCGGTCTGGATAACCTCAATGCCATAGCTGTTAAGTAACTGGTTTTTAAGCTGTGACTGAAGCTGCTCTTCCAGTTCGGCAATTTTGACCTTTTTGCCATCGACGTTAACGATATCTGATAGCGCGTAATTGCTGGCGGTGGTTTCCAGCGCCGAGCCAATAAAGGTGCGGATCTGGCGAGCGGCTTCATCCGGTTGGTTTTGTACGGCACGGATGAAACGCAGCACGTCGTCGTTGTCTGATTTTACTTTCCAGATAACCCAGGCTTGCATCAGGACCCGCAGTCCATCCCGGGTGCCGACGTCCTGCAGGCCACTTGAAGTGGAGCGGATGCGTAAATCGACATCAACCGGCGATTCAAAGGGCGCAGGTATCCGCCATGCCAGGCCGGGTGTGAGCAGAACCCGCACCGGATCGCCGAACCGGGTAATGACCGTCGCGCTACCGGCGCGAACTTCCAGCAGACTGGCTGTCAGCACTGCCAGCATCACCAGTAAGGCCGCCACGCCGAAGCGCAGAGCACGTTTTCGTGGTGACGGGGCTTTGGGAAACGTCTGCCTTTTAACCGCATTGGGCGCGTCGTTGGCGGGGGTTATCGCGGTTATCTTCATTTCGTGCTGGCCTTCTGTGGAGCGGTGCTGTCCGTTAACGCGGGAAACTGGCGTAAATCCAGGACGGGTTGGTTCGCGCCCTGGAGGTGAGCGTCGAGAATTAAAAGCGGGGTATGGGCCAGGGTCTGGCTCAGGATTTGGTAGCGTCGTTCAGTGATAAACGCGTCACCCGCCAGGTGCCATGCTTGCTCTTCTGCCGCAAAATTTGTTGCTGCGGCTTGGGCCCGTGACAGATTTTCTGCGGCAGTGGCCTGCGCGCTATGCATACCGGTCTGCGCATTACGTTGCGCTTCGCTGGCCACCGTGGCGGCATAGCCTTTTTCGCGGGAGATTAACGCATTACCCGCGATTTGCGCGGCCTGAACACCATGATAAGCATCGGCTGCCCCGGCGGGCGGATGAATCGCTTCAATACGCGTGAACAGCAATTCCACCCCGGTATTGAGTGCAGTCAGACGCTGCTGGATTTGCTGGCTTAGGGTGGTCGCCAGCGTCGCCCGTTGCTCATCGAGTAATTCATCAAGTTGCTTGCTGGCAAATTGGGTCATCAGCACCTGGCGTGCGACGCTGCGTATCAGGCCTGGCAAGTCTTGCGTCTGATACTGACTGTTAAGTGCGTCTTTATCGGTGAGGCCAACGCGCCAGATCAAACGAATATCAGTATTGACCATCTGGAAGTTCTGACTGTCCATCGCTGTGCTGGCAATAACCTGCGACTGATCGGTGGCATGGTCGTTATCCCACAGACGCCAACTGCTCTGCGGCGCAGGTGCTTCCGCGCTGTCGGGGGGCGTTTCCGCTTGACTCACCTGTGTGTTATCACTGAGCTGTAACTCATGCACTGTACCGTTTTCAACGGCGATAACCCGACCAAAGGGCCAGGGTAATCCGGCGTGCAGACCGGGCTGCAAAATGGCCGTCGGGCGGCCAAATCGTTCATAGATTCCCCGCTGATGTAACGTAATTTCGGTTAATCCGCTGAGTAACCAGCCGAGTGCGGCGATGCCACAAGTCACCGGTAACAGCTTTTTAGCCATCAGGCGGAAGGCCTGGATCTGGCGCAGATCGACGCCAAAACGCTGATGGAATGCGCTCAGCAAAAAAACGAACGGTCGCAGCGGCCACTGATACAGCGCGGTCAGCAGACTCCGCGTGAGAAAACGAGGCTCAGACTCCGTGGGAAGAGGGTGCGTCACGGCCGCCAGAGCGCGTAGCAGATACTCAAACGCCATCAGTAGCGGGATGAGCGTCGCCAGCTTAACAGCCCACAACGCCAGGGCAGGGGAAAGCTTCGCGCCGAGCAGGGACAGCGAAAGTAATATAAAGATGCTGAGCAAGGCGCGGGCAAGACCAATATGCTCCTGTTGATATTGCCATCCCCGAACCACTTTGAAGCTGAGCATTCGCTCAATCAGCAGCAGCGCAAAGCACAACAGAATAAAGACGGCGCTGACGGTCAAGGGGGGAACATCGCTCGGATCGACAGGCGTTGTGTCCGCTAAATTTGAGATGGCAAACGCCAGAGCCAGGCCTGCAGTGATCACCGTAGTGGCCAAATGCTGGTGGAAATAATTCAACCAGGCTTGAACGTTGGGCGGCAATAGCTGACGGCGTGGGCGTGATTGTGCGGCGGGATCAGCAATGAGTTCAGGTTCTGATGACTGAATACCTTCACAGCGGAGTGAATTTTCGACAAAGGCCAGGGCGACAAACGATGCCGACAATACCAGGCGAGTGATTGATAACCATAAACCAGGGCTGGAAAAGAGTTCCAGTAAGGCATAAGACATGCCAAAGATGACCAAAATACCGAAAAGACAGGCCTGAGTGATGAGCAAACGCTGGCCACGCGGCGTGCCTTTAGGCGATGCCACCGGGGGTGAGGACGGGGTCATAATCCGCTAATTCTCCTGATAGGGTCCAGGATGATTCTCATCTAAAAGCGAAATAGTTCGTAATGTTATATTGTTACGATATGTACAATGACAGGTGCGAGATGATGAAGAGGAGTGCTGCCGCCACCGCATTAGTGGCTAACAGCAGTAAGACAGAGATGCGTCGCTCGATAAAGAGATAGCTGATAATGCTGATCCCAATGGCCGCCGCAATACACAGCGCCATGGACAGGCCGGTTATCTGCCGCTCAAAGAAGTAGGTCGCCCAGACAATAACCGGCCAGTGCCAGAGATATAGGGAATAAGAAATTCGTCCTACCGGTGAAAGTGCGGCGAGTAGATTGTTTGCCGGGGCATCAGGAAGCAGAAGTAATATGGCAGCAGAAAGGCAGGGTATTAGCGCCCATAGTGATGGGGTGGCATAGGTTCCCTGATACAGAAGGCTGCAGACCACAATGCTGGCCGTAGCCAGACAATAGATGAGCGATGATAACCAGGGGGCCAGTGAACGTCGGTCGGGAAGCCAGGCAATAATCCCCCCCATGGCGAACTGCCACAGACGCTCGATAAAACCGTAGTACCCCATTCCCCCATTGAACTGGCCTGCAACCAGGGAACCAACGGCAATGCAGCAGAGCGCCCCCCATCCCCGACGAGTGATCCCCAGAAGTAGTATCAGCAAATAAAACTGCATCTCGACAGAGAGCGACCAGGTATGCAAAAAAGGATAGGCCAATGATTGCCCGGCAAAATAACCAACATGCTGCGATGCCCAGAAATTTGAGACGTAAAGCAGTGCCGTCCAGCCATTGTACGCAATATCCTGCCTGTCCATGGGTAATACCCACCACAGTGTAGCGAGCGAAATAGCGGTAACCATGCAAAGCAGTGCCGGTAATAACCGCTGTATTCGCCTGGCGACAAATTTCCATGGCGTAAAGGGGGTATTCATCAGCGCTGTTTTGCTCATATAGTAGCCAGATATGACGCAAAAAATATCAACGCCTACAAAGCCGCCAGAAAGCCAGCCAGCATGAAAGAATACAACGAGTAAAACGGCCAGGCCACGTAACCCATCAATATCAGCACGTCGGGAAGCGATCAGTTTTTTTCGCCTTTCTTCTCAAGGAGGGGCAATGTCGCGTCCACAATATCTGCTCCCCATGCTTTATAGCTTTGAGGTGTCAGATGTAGTCCATCGACAGTTTTGACGGTATTACTCTGCATGAGGGAGGTACTGTCAATATAGGTGCAGGGTGTCACGTGTGAGCTAAGAAAATCTGAGATGCGTTGGGTTTTTTGCTCAGTTTTCCCGTAGCGAGGATTAAACGTGCCCCACGTTGGCCCGACCCAGATGCAACGGGTTTTACTACTGATGGCAGTAGTAAGGGGTTTTATCTCGCTTTCTAACCATTCAGTGGGGAGAGTATCTGTGCCATAGGCTCCGATGGTATCACCGTACACCACAATCACTGCGGTAGGATCCCACTTTTTGATCAGCGTATCGATATCAGGAAAAGGAAATTTTGCGTCGTAAGGATCGGTGATTGGGCCGGTCCCTTCTCTTATCGTGCCGCCACAGCCAGTATCGACCGGTCCCTTCAGCCAAGCATCCGGAGTGGAGGAGCAAACACCATAGGTAATGACTTTGGCACCCATCTGCTCATAGGTCTCTGGAAGTACAGAAAGTAGTGAACCCTGAAAGGCCACATGACTATCCCCTATGATAAGAAGGGTTATCCCAACCAGTGCTGCTTGCACGCTTTAACTCCCTTTAAATTCAGCATAAGACAGAGAGAGATAACTCTCCCTGGAAAAGATCACATTACAAACCACTCATTTACACCTGGGAGGGAGCACCTAAAGCGTTGGCACGATAACCCTATGATTTTTTTTCATACAGTGTAAGCGTGTCACCCTCACATGCCGCCCATCAGTCCCATGGCCTACATCATCAATTTTCCAGCGTACCTTTAGCAATGGGTAAATAGCGTAGTGAGAAATAAATACGGTCTTTATCACAGGCTGTTTTTTGCGTCAGACGAGTAGTGAGTTCTGTTGATGATAATGCTTTCGTATTAAACGTTTTGCCCGGTTGGGTCTGAAAGAGCTCGTAGACGATACCTTGCGCAGGCGTCAAAGACTCACAACCCGCGCTGGCATCGAGATAAAGCGCTCTTTCCGATCTCGTTAGCGTATTTACGCCCTGACCATCCTGAACCCAGACCTGAAGCCCCAATTGATGAATTTCCGCAAGCATACGCCCATAGCTTTCCGGCGTCATATTTCCGGCGAAGAAACTGCTGATATACACCGGCTTGTTATCTACCGTGGTAAGTTGCGTGCGGGTAGTGCTCAGCCACTGCCGGAGTTGCGCTCTGGCCCCTGGATTACGCCAGTTCAGGTCGTCAATTTCTGCGCTGATATACCAGCCGTCGGCATACGCTGACCATTTTTTTGCCTGTTGAATATCCGCGACGCGCAGGCGATTGAGGTAATTCGTCAGGGCGGTGGCAGTTTGTTTCTGGCGCTGAAAAAAGTCAGGATCGGCATGAAGACCAATAATGACATTCAGACCAGCGGCGCGTGCGTCTGTTGTCCGTTGTTGTAACAGGTTGAGTTCATTGCCGTTGCTGAATGCCTCGCCGTAGCGGGTCCATTGCAGCACCAGGGTGTCAAAACCCGTCTGGCGAACGTTTTGCATCAGACTGCGCCATTGTTCAGGCGGAATGCTGTTATCCCGCAGTTGTGGCTGCCAGAAGATGGCATTCATGGCACAGGCCAGCGGGCTGAACAGTGCCAGCAGCAGTAAAAAGTGACGTCGTTTCATTACCAGTGAACCCCCACGGTGAAGAACGCGTTATTCCGTTCACCCGTATCCTGATTGATCGCTTTGAACGTATGCTGATATTCCAGACCCAGACTCACTTTATGCGGCCAGGCGTCGTATTGTGTTTGCCCGGTCCAGATATTCCAGCGCACGCCAAGCCCACCAAGCTGAGTTCCTTCTGTATGGCCGTCACGGTATCCATTTATCTGGATATGCGCATAAGGCTCAATGGTTTGATGCTGCCCCACTTTTTGGTGCCAGCTGGTCCGGTAATCAGCGGTCCAGGCCTGAATATCCTGGCGGATGTATTCTGCCGCATCCAGATAAAGGTTTTGGGCAAACCAGCCACTGCCGTTCGGGTGCCATTCATCACTGTACTTGCCATCGTTGAAAAACGAGGCGCTGGCACGCAGCATCGTGTCGGTTTCGCCGTGATGATGGTCAAGAGCAAACTGCTCTTCAACTGCCAGAAAGAGCGTCTGGTCATGCAGCGGCTTCCAGCGAAGTCCCGTGCCGAGCATCGGATTTTTAACCGGCAGCACGACGCCGCTGTCATCGGTACCGGCAAACAGGCGGGTATAGACTGACAACATATCGCCATCGACCAGCATATTGCGGCCAAGACGGTACTCCGCTTCCAGTTGTCCGAAACTGCGATAACTTTGTGCTGAAGAAGGACCGCTCAGCGGGTTACTGAATGGACTTGCTGCCGCTGAGTTTAAGCCAATGGAGGTGTCGAAATTGATTGTCCAGCGACGTCCGATATCTTCATGCAGGCGGCGGACATCATAGCGCTCCTGGTTTTGCGCCGTGATGAGCGGCGTGACCTCTGAGGCAGCATCCAGCTCATCAACCACCTTGCGGGCATAGAGTTGTGTCTGTGGGATATTCCCCAGTCGTTCGTTGACGTACATCAACTGACGAATGAGCTGAGGATCGTCCGGCGAGGTGTTACGCGCTTTTTCCAGCGCATCGCGTGAAGCAGCGTAATCGCCATCACTCCATAGCGCATAGCCCAGAGCGGCCTGAACGGAACCGTTATTGGGATCCAGCACCAGCGCCTGGCGGAGATCGGCAATGGCTTCTGGCTTCTGGTTAAGTTCCCGGTATAGCGCAGCGCGCGACGTCAGGACGCTCACCGTCGGTTCAATCGCGGCAGCCTGATTGAGATCGGCTAAGGCGCGCTCTGGCTGTGCCGGAAGATAGCGCTGGGCATGCAACCACCACCAGTTTTCGCTGTGATCAAGACCGCGCTTGCGTGCTTCATCCACCCAATTATCGCGTGCGATACGGTCTCCGGCGGACTGAGCTGTATTCGCGGCAGCCATCAAATCGTCGTTGCTCATCTGTGCGACAGGCAGCAACTTCCAGGCTTGCATCGCGGTGACGTAATCCTCTACAGCATACGCCTGATAGGCCACCGCACGGCGTTGATAGATATCCGGCTGGCGTTGTTCTGCCTGTTGTCGGGCATAGAGCGCCATACCGGGAAGCGTGCTGTGATAGCACTCCGCCAGTCGGCTCCAGGCCGCGGCCTCATACTGCGGTGAGAGATCGCCAAGGAGTTTACGCGTGGCCTGACAGTCGGTGTTAACTCCCGGAAGCTGACTCTGGATCTGCCGCAGTGAAGCGCTTGAGAGTGGGGTACTCAAACGTGCACGTTGTGACTGGGTGGCGAGATCAGGATAACGCAGTAGCAGCCCGGCCAGGCGGATAACCAGTTTCTCCGCTTCAGCAGATGCGGCCCCAAAGGGATAACGCGCCAGCAGCAGAGACGCCGCCTTGCGGGATTGACCATTCTGCATCAGCTGCCAGCTGTAGTTATCAAGCAGTGAGATATTGCCGGGCGCGTGCTGATACATGAGCCCGGCCAGCCGGGCACTTTCCGCACGATTGTGGGTTACGGTGCTCAGGGCATAACGTTCAGACAGCATCTGATCTTCAGGCAGCGCATCCAGCAGTTTTTGTGCCTGCTCGTACTGTCCTGCTTTCATCGCCGCAGGGAAGGTGGCGCTGGTGACGTAGCGCTGGTTGGCCGTAAATTGCGGCGTGTACTGCTGTAACGTCTGCTCAGGGTCTTTACTGTAGCGGGAGATAAGATAGAGCCAGTTCTGCTCCTGTGTTGCCGTGTCAAAATGCGGTTGATTATCGGCAAGGTAGCGCTGTAATTCGGTATTTTTACCGCGTGTGGCAAGAGTACTGGCAAAAGCCAGTTGCTGCCCGGCATTGGCAAATATGCCCTGTGACTGGAGTGTCCGGATACGGTTATCGAGCTGACCGGCAAGTAAAACATCGAACCACTGTTGCTGTTCTTCGGCGCTCAGGGTGTGCTGTTCGTTTTTCCGACTGAAGATAGCATCTGCTGTCTGCCATGCTTTCAGATAGATGGCCCGCTGGAGAATACTATCCTCAAGCGCCTTTCCATCGGGAGTACCAGCGAATGCCGCATCATTAAGCTGTGCCAGCGCAATATCGAGTTGTTTCAGCTTCAGCGCATTTTGCCCTGTTTCGCTGCGACACTCCGCGGTGGGTGCCGTATCGCAACGCTTCTGCTGTGCCAGAAGTTGTTCAACGGTGGTGACAGGCTGTATTTTCCGTGGGATCGCAGCCAGTTGCTGTTGCAGACGTGGGTCATTCGGATGGCGTTTTAGCTGTTCCTGCAACACCTGTCGGGCCTGATTGTCATGGCCAAAATGGCGGTAGGATTCCGCCAGATAAAGGGTCAGTGCAACGTTATCGGGCGCTTGCTGATGGATATGACGGAATTCCTGAAGGGCTGTTTTTTCGTCGTTATCCTTTTGCGCACGTAACGCTTTTTCCAGATGAGGATAAATAACAAAGTGACGATAGTCGCTTAATCCGAGCGCTTTCGCGCTGGTGTCTGTTACGCCATCCTGCGCAAATGTGCTGGCACTGAACAGTGAGGCGACCAGCACGCTGACCACGCAGGGTGAAAATCGACGAGTATTTTCCCTGCTCATGCGTGCTCCTGCTCTTGTTGTTGCTGAAGTTCTTCTAGTTGCAGGTCGGTGAAACCGGCACTTTTCAGCAGTTCCGGCATGGAGATCTGAAGCTCTTGCTGTAACTGGAGAACCTGATTCAGGGTTGCCTGGGTCACGACACCTTCGTCCACCAAAAATTCGCCCAGGGGTTTCTCGCTACGTTCATGACGAAGCAGTAACGCATTCATGGACGAGTTGTTGATGTGGCCGAGGGAGGTCAGCACTTCTGCAAATAATAGCTGGCGCGGTACATATTGCTGCCACAGGGCGTCAGCCTGCTGAGGAGTGAGCCAGCCTTTCGCTACCGCTGAGCGTAGGAGTTCACGGCTGTCCTCGCCACGATGGCGGGCATACCAGTACCGCAGCCCTGTCACAACCTGCCCACGTGGAACGATGACATATTTTACTGCGCAGCGCATTTTACGCTCCAGAGCCGAGAGGGAGACCGGGTCGATCCCCTCCTCGCTGGCGACGATCAGCACATTTTCTTCGAAACGGAGTGGCAAGACGGCGTAACGTAGAGCGATGGCCGCAGGCATGTTGTCGATAAGCGTGCTATCGATCTCCCAGGCATCGATCGATTCCATCTTCACACCACTTTGCTCTGCAAGCGCTACGGCGAGCTGCTTTGCCGTAATGAACCCTTGATGCATAAGTGATCCCCCAAGACGTAGACCAATAACTCGATGCGTCAGCGCGTGCTCCAGCTGCTCTGCGCTTATCACCTGATGTTCCAGCAGGATCTGACCTAAAGGTCGCAGCGCTCGGTTTTCACCGGTCACACTCGGAAAATCATGGGTGGTTTTATCCCAGGCGACACGCCGCGGATCGCCATGCTGAATGACCTGGCGCAGGGCACGCCAGTTAGCCATAAAGTTGATCAGGTTGCCCCAGAACAGGCGCAGCACTGACAGTAACCCTTGCGTGAGACCGTAATAGACCGTTACGAAGATCACGCGCTGCAGGATACGGTTGGCCATCAGAGCAAAGTTTATCCACAGCAGTGTCACCAGCCAGGGGCCGCCGGTAAATATCGACAAGAATTGCCATGCATCCGGCCAGACACGCTGATAGATAAGCAGCAAAACCAGCTGAATCATAATAATCATCGCAAAGAAGCTCAGGAAGTTACTGATGGCTCCTTTACGGTCACGCCAGAGAAAATAGTTGAGTGTCGGGCTTTTGGTCCAGCGATGGGTTTTGAACCCCTGAAAGACAATACCGATAATCCAGCGAGATTTCTGGCGCATCGCGGTGGTAAAGGTATCAGGGAAATATTCCCGAACGCAGATCACGGAAGAGGAGCGGGCGCGTTGCAAAAATTTGCGTGAACGTCTGGCTTTGTCATCCACGACGGGAAAGCGCACAAAAACTTCCGTCATGCCTTTGGCTTTTAAGCGAAAACCGATGTCGTAATCTTCCGTCAGACTCTGTACATCGAAGGCGATACCGTCACCATCGGCCAGCAGAGCCATGACCGCCCGGCGACTGAAACAGGTCCCGACACCTGCGCTGGGCACCTGCCCGGCGATGGCTTCGCGGACAGGCACATCCTTGCCATGCAATTCGGCGAACTCATCAATATAGGACATGCTTGTGAAATGATGCCATTTACGTTCAAAGGGATACACCGGGATCTGAATGAGATCTTTGCGGTCAACCAGATAGTTAAACAGGCGCAGTTCCATGGGAGAAATAACATCTTCGGCATCGTGCAGAATGAAACCAGAAAACGTGAAATTTGCACTGCGCTCAAACTGAGTGATGGCGTCAAGAATGTTATTCAGGCAGTCGGCTTTGCTGGTGGGTCCTGGGCGTGCACACACGACTTTATGCACGTTCGGGAAACGGGCACAGACCTCATCAACATCGCGTTGCGTATCAGGATCGTTAGGGTAGGTACCAACAAAAATATGGTAATTCTCATAGTCGAGCGTCATGGCAGCCAGCTCAGCCATGTTGCCGATTACTCCGGTTTCGTTCCATGCCGGTACCATAATGGCGAGCGGTTTTTCATCGGGCTCATACAGTGCCTGGTAGTCCATATGCTGGTGACGACGATAAACTGTAGCCGCCCGTACAGCACGACGAAACCAGTAGATGATATCGATGATTAAGTCATCCAGTCCACTGATTAACATCATTATTGCCAGAGTAATGGCAACCACCTTGAGTCCATAAAGGTAGGCTGAAAAAACATCCACAAACCAGCTCATTATTTCACCAGATATTATTAGTTATAATTTACAGAGACATAAGCCTAACGCATAAGTTGCTATAGATGGAAAAAGTCTTTTACCGCCCGGACTATTTTCATACTTGCCTGACCATCACCGTAGGGCGATGTACCAATAACCATCTTCCTGTATTCATTCGGGTTATCAAGCAGAGTTGAGACGTGATCAATGATGTCCTGTTCATCGGTACCGGCCAGACGCGTTGCACCGACCGCCAGCGCTGCGGTGCGCTCCGTTTCCTGACGAAGTACCAGAACGGGTTTCCCTAATGCCGGGGCTTCCTCCTGAACACCGCCAGAATCCGTCAGAATGAGATGCGCCTGTTTCATCGCGCTGACAAATTGCTCATAGCCCAGCGGATTAATTAATTTGATACGGTCATTTTCGGCAAGGATGCCGTAGACCGTTTCCCTTACATGCGGGTTCGGATGCACCGGGAACACAATACAAACATCATCATATTTAGCGATGATGCTACGTAGTGCGTTACAGATATTCTTCAGCGGTTCACCAAAGTTTTCCCGCCGATGTGAAGTCACCAGAATCATTCGGCTGTTTTCCGGTAACGTAAAGCCGGGTTCAACATCTTGCTTTGCTGTCTCAAGTAATGCATCGATGACGGTATTGCCCGTCATGACGATTTTGCAGGCATCTATCCCTTCACGAATCAGGTTGTCCTGGGCTAAGGTTGTTGGGGCAAAATGAAGTGCTGCCAGATGCCCGGCAAGGATACGGTTTCCTTCTTCAGGAAAAGGGGAATACAAATCGCGACTGCGTAAACCTGCCTCGACATGAGCAAACGGTGTTTTGCGATAAAACGCGGCCAGAGCGGCGGTAAAGACCGTAGTCGTGTCCCCTTGAGCGATAACCATATCGGGGTTGAAACTTTCCAGAACAGAATCAATACCGGTAATTAATTTTGCCGTGAGCTCCGGTAATGTCTGGTTAGGGGTCATCACATCCAAATCGTAATCATAAGCAATGCCAAACAGGCTAAAAACCTGATCCAGTAGATGTCGGTGCTGTGCGGTGGCAAGCACACGGACCTCGAAGGCGTTGTCATTTCTCAGCGCCATGATGACGGGCGCCATTTTTATCGCTTCAGGGCGGGTACCTACAACACACAACAGCTTCATTTTGTTCATCTTTGCCTTTTAGGTAATTGTGGATAAAACTTTTTTGTTAAATTTTAAACAACAATGAAGAATTACCGAGCAGTTCATTTATGCAAAAAAAAATATGTGAATCATTTTGTTGTTTCATTGTATGGGAGCGGGGTTAGTCCAACTATAGAACAGGATCGTCTACCGGGGTGGGGTCAGTCCATAAATGACTCTGAGGTGTCTGTTATAAACCCGTGGTGATTCAGATTGTTGCATCAGTAAGCAACAAAAAAGGGCTCCTGAGTGATTTGAAGGTACAGAATTCTGTCGAATCAGACTATACCCTCGCAAGGGTATTGATGTGGGTAGAATGTGGTTGAGTTGGGTTGAAGTAATGCTTTGGGACGTGTTGATTCTGAAGGGCGTAGAAAGCAAAAAACCCGCCATAGACGGGTTCTTCTAAATGTGGTGCCGGACTCGGACTAACGCCGCAGGCGTTTGAACAACGCGCTTGTCGCGTTGGCCCCGAAGGGGTGAGCCGCTTGCGGCGAATAATCGAACGGAGTTCGATGGAGAGTCCGTATCCCAGAAAGCAAAAAACCCGCCATAGGCGGGTTCTTCTAAATAGTGGTGCCCGGACTCGGAATTGATTTGGTGGTGTATTTGTATTGATATATATGGTTTTTATTGAGTTTCATGAAATCATGGGCCCCCAGTAAGGCCCCCATCTGCAGAGCGTCAAAATTTGACGGTTGAACGGGAATTTTTACGTCCATTTGAAATGGATTTGATAGTACGATGTTTTGACCATGTGCGGAATCGCAGCGAGCATTATTGGCGTTTGAAAATAATACCATAACCTAGCTCCTTAGTGTTTAGTGGGCAACGCCCCCGGATAGTGTCGGGCGATGATGTCGTTCATCCTGTCAATCAGCTCTGGCCGTTTGAACGTGATGTGCGCTGAGCCCTTCTGGAAGTAGCGTATCGAAAAATAATCATCTTCAAACACCGCTGATGTCCGTTGTGCATCAATATGCTGGTCCAGCCTGACCCCCAGGTCATTGCGATTCTCTGGCACCGGTTTGCCGTCCAGCAGATTCAACATGCGTTCCAGATCTGCGAGTTGATCGCGCCGCTTTCCCCAATTGAGCCGAAAACCCCATTGGGTGTAATTCACCAGGCCATTGACGATGATCTTCTTACCAAACTTACAGGGTGAGTTCGTTTTGTAGTCCCAGCTCAGGCTTTTGAAAACGTTAATGACGCCACGCTCAAAGACCTCATTTTTACTGTGGTGCAGTTGCGTAAACGTCGAGAGGATGTTGTCTTCACTGATAGCCGGAATATCATCCTGCTCAAGATTCCGGTACCACTCGTCACGGGCAGCGGCATCCATCAGTGATATCATCCCGGATTTGAGCATCAGATCGCGCCAGATACTGCGGTCGAGATTGCAGGTAATGACCTTCATGGCGGTTTCTTCTTTCTCTGTCAGCCAGCAACCGCAGCGGAAATCCTGCTTCATGGCCCAGTCCAGGGCTGTTTTCCCTCCGATGCTGCTGGTGAGCGCAGAGATCCCGGCCAGCTGGTGGATCATCGCCCTGATTCGCTCCAGTGCAACGTTACGTCCGGTGACGACACGCTCAATATTGGTGGAACTGATGATTTCGGTGTGCCCCGATATGACATCATGATCATTAAACATGTGTTGTTCAGGCATTTTTCTTTCCTTTATATAAACAAAAACGCCAGCCGGTAAGGGCTGGCGTGTATGCGCGTGGCGTTTTTGCCGGGTGAATCATGGTGATTCAGGGCGGCGCAGAAGCTGAAGATGCCGGAGATCGGCAACATCACGGCGTACCTGCCGGATCAAGGGCAGCAGTACGGCGGGATCGGTCCGCTCCTCATCGTTGTCGAAGATGATGTGTGTTCCGCAATCGATATTGTCCTGAAGCCAGTCAGACAGGATATCCAGTGCGGCTTCAGCGGTGAATGTCGGCATGTTGTACCTGTGTTGGGTGGGGAAGGAATTACCAGTCAAAAATCGCAAAGTCTGGCAGCAGTTCGCCAAAGGCATCCAGATGAATGATGCCCAGTTGATAACGACGCATCAGGATGAGTAACAGGCGGCGACAGGCGCCGGAGAGTCCCAGGCGTTTGAGTCGCAGGATCGGAAACGTCCATGCATCAAGGCGGATCAGATAGCCACTGCCGGTATAGTGGATCCATTCGGCGTTGCCATACTCCGGATCCTCATGCGACAACGCATACAGCAGCGAATTGTCTTCACGAGTGATATGCGCCGTGCTGCAACATAGCCCACTGAGCCGGGTCCTGAAGGGCACCGGACTTTCGACGCTAACGGTTCCCGGTTCATCCGCAATACGCAGTGTGCAGCCGTTGCTGTTCACGGCATCGACCAGCTGGCTGAGTTCAATGCCGTCCATATCGATGGCAATCCGCCCCTTATTGAGCGCCAGTACGTTGATGCTGTCAGCTTCAATATTGAGAGAGAGCTTCATTGTGGTGAATCCCCTCTGGATGGCCCCGTACCGCAGGTGATACGGGTGACCTGCTGATAGCCGTTACGCTGCATCAGGCCGGTAGCACGACGGGCGCGAAGAATGTCGATACTGCTGATGAGCGGCGACTGCTCCATCGCGGTGAATCCGCCACGGTCGGTGCGTACCAGGTCATATTTCTCGACAATGAAGTTCACGGCGTCGCACAGTGAAATTCCGGCGTCGATATGCTCCTGAATGACAGCATCGTTGCCAAACGGTGTATCGCTGAGTGCCAGGCCATAGTGCTGACCCAGCAGGTGAGTAAGCAGGGTCTGCCAGATTTCCACGGGCGCAGGATGTGACGATGCCGCCCTGGACGGGAGTAAAGGTAAAGTTTGCATACTGTGTTCTCTGTGGAGGTGTGGGCGGGAGTGGCGTGTAAGCCTTAATGCGTGATGGGCTGGCCAGGATAGATGGCAAGACAGACATAGCCGCAGCTGCCGAGCGTATCGGCGTCGCAGGTCAGGCCATTGTGGGACAGGGTCACGCAGTGCCGATGGCGTGGGTTGAGTTCACCGGAGACCAGCATTAACTCAAGCTGTTTGAGTATTAACGAGAATGCCTGGTCAAGCTGGCGGGCTTCAGCCTCGCTGAACTGACCGGTGATACTGGCACGGTCGGCCAGATAGTGCAGCCGGTGGCCTTCCTGCACCAGGCGAGCGCCAGGCCGTGGGTTGATACCACGCTTCAGTCCCCATTCGGGAACAGGGATACCGGCAGTGTTGTTATCTGACATTTAAGCCCTCCTTAAAAATCACATGATGAAATTAATTGAGCGTGACGCTGCGCAGGATGACATACGGGCCATTGCGGTCCTGTCGGCGCTCGGCGAACACGGCCAGAACACCGCTGATATCCTGCACCTCCCGCCCGGCGTAATGGCAGATACTGCCACTCCACTGGTATTTGCCGGTGCAGAAGCGAAACAGCCGGGAGCCCGGATGCTGGCGGTATATCGCCATGGCCTGACGTTTGCTGATGATGTTCATAACCAGCCCCGTTCACTGAGCGAGACCATCTCCATCCCGCCGATGACGAAATGGTCCAGCACACGGACGTCAACCAGCGCCAGCGCCTGCTGTAGCCGCGTCGTTATCCGGCGGTCTGCCTGGCTGGGTTCAGGATGTCCACTGGGATGATTGTGGGCGAAAACAACCGCTGCGGCATTGTGCTTCAGGGCGGATTTCACCACCTCTCGGGGATGCACGCCGACATTGTTGACCGTGCCACTGAACAGCGTTTCGTGAGCGATAAGGCGATGCTGGTTGTCGAGATACAGCGCCATAAACACTTCACGATCCTGACCGGCCAGATGCAGACGCAGCCAGTCGCGGGTGGTGCTGGTGGAGAGAAACGGTACCCCGGGTTCACGCAGTTGCTTCTCCAGCAGGCTGATAGCACGGCGGATGGTCTGCTGCGCGTACGATGACAGTGTGGAAGGCGGAAGTGTTTCAGGTAAGAGCGGGAATAAATCGGGCTGAGTGGAGGGAGGTGATGAGTACGTTGTCATGGTCTGGCCCTCAGTCAATCAGCCGCATAATGCCGTGACATTCCGCGTGCTCCAGTGCGTAATCGCGCAGCCGGTAATAGTGCGCCGTCATCGCATTGCATCCGGTACGGCAGGCGTGGTGGCTGTATGCTATCAGGCATACCGTAATACCCGCCGCTTCACTGCTGAGTTCAGCCCCGTTCCCGTTCATCTTGTTGAACAGTGACCAGCGCAGGTCGTTGTCCTCGTCTTCAGGCGCGATAAAGGCACCGCCGTTGCTCAGGGTGTAGAAATTCCAGATGCCTCCACTGTAGTCGTCACTGAAACGATCCATCCAGGCAAAGATATGCGGCTCAAGGATTATCCACTGGGGGACCTTGCTGAATCGCTGCGGCCAGAAGCTGATGCGATCTTCATCGGCTACGGGCGTCACGGTAATTCGATTGGGTTCTGCGACAGGAACGGTTTCAGCAGGAGTGAACAGCGGCAACGTGTTATCGATCATGGTGATTCTCCATAAATAGAAGCTGTGGGCGTGAGTTGCCCGTGAGTGGGTAAGAAGGGAAAGTAAACGGGTGAAGCAGCAGCGTTTCGCTACTCTGACTGCTTCCGTCAGGACGCCGGTGTACAAATGTAAGGGCTGAAAGCCCATAAGCTCATAGCGACAAGGGGGGATGAAACCGGATACGCGTCACATACGGGCTGCGTTTGAGACGATCCCCGCGCCGGTGCTCTGGTCATGCCGGTGGAGGCTGCGGTATATTTTCTGCAACCGGCCTCAGATCGGTGCTTTTAGTCATCAGATTTACCCCGCTTTGTCCCCCGTACTTATGATGGCAAAGTCGGGGCATTTTTCAGCTCAGCGCCTGCTGCAGCTCTTCCGCCATCACCCACAATGCACGATTGAGTTTGATATCTCCGTCGATACCGTTAACGGCACGGGTACGACTGCGTTTCCCCTGGACTGAGCGACCGCTGAGGCCCCCTTTGCTCAGGTTCTCCTGCAGCCGGTTGTAGACGGTCCACAGGTCGCTGCTCTCATCCTGCCAGCGGCGCGGAGAGAGGATTTGCGCTTCGGTTACGGGCTGATGCTCTTCGCTAAAGCGATACGTCAGGGCTGCTTTCGCCAGTGCCTGCTGTGCCGGGAGAGGCAACAGCAGCGACTGCATGCTCTCACGCTTCTCCTCCACCCGGTCAAAGACCCCAAGCACCTCATACGCCCCCTCAATAACGTTTTCCACCACATTTCCCCTATGCGGGACGCGTACTTCGCCAAACGACTGACCGCAAACGAGCCCGTTGGTACAGACGGCTCTGAAGAGCCCTGGCAGCATCTGGTATGAACTGGAGCCGTCATGACTGTTGAGCAGAATGATTTCCGCCACCTGCCTGTCGGCTATCTGTCCGGCACGGCGCAGGCGTAGCATGTGTTTGGTGTGCTCACGCTTGCTGAGGTCACGAACCCGGGTCTGGCAGGCAAAGAACGGCTCGAACCCTTCTCGTCTCAGGTTCTCCAGCAGCGTGATAGTCGGAATATGGGTATAGCGCGCTGAACGTGACTCGTGCTTGTCACTGCCGAACACGCTGGGGACGTGGGTCATCAGTTCGTCGTGGGTCAGTGGACGGTCACGACGTATCTGGTTGATTCGGCCAAAGCGGCTGGCTAATCGCATAATGAAAACTCCTGTGTGGTGAACGGCATAAACGCAGACAGGCCACACTCCCGGTAAGGGGGGCGTGGCCTGCTGCGATGAATGTGGTATTGATGAATCGAGGCAGTAAATGTATTGCCGGAGAGGGTGATGCTGATGGTGATATGCGTGGAGACTAACTGTTGTCCACCGGGATAACCCGGATACCCTCGCTGGCAATGTAGCGGTTGAGCATGGCTCCGGCTTCGGGGGCAAAGTTCCAGTCGTGCCAGAGCAGCATGCCTTCACTGTTGCGGATGACAAGACGAAAGTGCGAGCCCTGGTCATCTTCAAGGGCAACGTTGGTGTACATCGCGGCAACGGCGTCAGCCTGAGCGCGGGTGAATTCACCCGCCGGTAACGGCCCGTCGGGTCTATTCTGGTGCATCATGAATCCCCCTGCGTGGTGCTGCCCAGGCCGGGTAGCGGTCTGAGGAAGGTATTGCAGGCAATGCGCCCGACGGTGCGGGTGGTGGTCACATCCACCGCCCCGCTGACCATACCGCCTGCCAGGGGAACCAGACGGACGAATTGTCCACCGGCGCTCACCCCGGCGCGGGCTGCCATCAGAATCAGCGTCTTCTGAATAATCTGCTCAGTGAAGGTCCGGCTCCAGCGCTCTACGGCTTTCATGGTCACGTCATGCAACAGGGCACGAGCAGCATTACCGCACAGGCACAATCCCGCTAACGCCCGGATGCGTTCATCAGCAAGACGGTGTCCGCCCAGGCAGGCGAGTGCGGCAATCAGACGCGTCTGCAGAAACAACACGCTGGTGACGTTCAGCGGCAGCGTAAATGGCAGCGCCACCACGCCCCCGATACCGGACAGAAACCCACTGCTGCCTGCCTTGATGCTCTCCCAGTGCACCATGCTGCGGGCGGCCAGCTGCACATCGCCCTTTGCATCCTCCAGATAGCGCTCTGCCAGTGTTTCGGCGGACTCAATCCCGGCGATACCGCTCACCGCTTTGTCATAGAGCCAGCCCATCACCGACCCCAGGCCACCCGGCGGCGGGAGGTCACCGATAACATCCTCTTCCTCGCCATTGTGCGGGTCATGTTCAAATTCCATGTCTTCTTCGAATGCGTCGTCGTGATTCATTGATTTTCCTGATGATTAATTAGCGGACATAAAAGAAAGCCGGACTTCCCTGCGAAGAGAAATCCGGCTGTGTGTCAGTAAGGTGATATGGGGCTGAAAAAATCTGGAATGCAGGATGGCGACAACCCACTGATGGGGAATGGGCTTATTTCTGGCAGGTTTTAGTATTTGTTACGAACGGAACGGTTAATGCATTGATTTGTCTTACCGACTGATATCGATGTATCAATCGATATTGCAGAACACTTTAAGCCATGCGGTTTATCACCAGAAAACGATATGATTTTTTTTGACAGTATCGTAGGCGTGGTTGCTGGTGGGGCTGCCGCCCCACTCCAATATAAGCAGTTTATTGCCCGAATCCGCATACTACCCTCAGTAGCTCATCGACTAAATATTCATTAAAAAAGCCTGATTACGCAGCCTGTCTCTTAGGCCGCTAAGAGCGAAGAGCTGACGCCCCTGTTGAAAGATGAAGATGAATTTTATAAGGATTTCTTCATAAATATCCGGCTTGTACCTTCCGGCTCGCAGCCAATACGCCCAAATTCCTCCCAACCGTGTTTTTTGTAAAAATCAGGAGCCTGAAAGCTTATCGTATACAAAAATGCAGCTGTGCAGCCCCTTCTCCGCCCTTCATCCTCGAAACGGTTGAGGATATCTGTACCAAGCCCCATTCTCCGCAGCTCCGGTGGAAGATAGAAAAGATCTATAAAAAGGAGACCCAGTGACGAACGTCCTTGCATTCCTCCAAGTACTTCACCAGTTTTAGTTGATTTTATTAATACAGATAATGGTTTACGGTCACTTATTCCCGTCATTAAATCGTTGAAATGATTGAGCCCTTCTTCAATAGGTAATGATTGTTCCGCATCAGTGTTTTCACAAATCTCAAAACTTATCTCTTCAACCGAGCCATTCATTTCAAAAGTCCTATTTGCTGGATAAATAACTGTTTAAATTTACAGTTGTAGAGTCGAATTTCAAGCCTTTTATTTTCTGCTTTGCCTTTCCACTGTACAACTGAGGCATCAACGTCCGCTGTTGGCACAGGGCTGCTATTGCAGCCCTGACAACCTTAGACTTCAATCGATTCAGAGATCTCTAACGCATCATCGACTTCAATGCCCAGATAACGGACTGTGCTTTCCAGTTTCCTATGGCCCAACAGAAGTTGGATCACCCTGAGATTCTTAGTTTTCTTGTAGATAAGGTAAGGTTTTGTTCTTCTCATGGAATGTGTGCTGTAAAGCGAATCGTCGAGACCAAGCTTTGCTACCCACCCATGAAAAATCCGGTTGTATTGCCGGGTTGATATGTGCTGGTTAGTACCGACCCGGGATCGAAACAAGAAGTCATTACTATGTAAATTACCAATATTTATCAATGCAGTAACAGCTTCTCTTGTCCCTTTGGTTATCTCAAATTGGACAGGGCTACCGGTTTTCTGCTGCAACACCGTTGCCCTGCTTGAAACAGAGTTACCATATGCAACATCAGATACTTTAAGTTTTACCAGATCGCAGCCTCGTAGCTTACTGTCCAGGGCCATATTGAACAGAGCCAAATCGCGCGTCTTACCTTCCAGTTCAAGCCTGATTCGGATCCCCCAGATATGAGATATCTGAAGTGGTCTTTTTTGGCCTACGATACGGCCTTTGTTCCATGATGAAGTGTTCATACTCAAATCTCCTGCAATATGGGAGATTTGAGTATGGTTGTCCCTTATGAGCGATCTGCGGACATTGCTAACAGCGTTCTGAGTGAACTAACAGGAGGCAGGTCATAACGGGCATGGCGTTCTCCAAGTGCGCAAGGCTTTGCCATACAGAATGGAGCTTAAGTTTCTTTAAATTCATAAAGTTAAATGCGGCCCTAAATACGCCACATATATCCGCTGATTTACTGCGTCAGCATAAAAATGTAGGCGGTAACCGTCAGGTAGTTTTACATGATTCTCGCAATTGACCTGCCGTCCATCATCTAACCAAAATATGCGCTCTTTCTTCTTTTTGGGATCATTATTTACACTGTCCGATTCACCGCTAACTTCAGCTGCCAAACCCAAACTTCTTAAATACTCATGACGGTAGTCTACATACTCACCTAAAAGCCATTTCTCACTAAACGACTCCAGCACATTTAGCGCATCTCGCGCCTTGAACAAGACATCTTGCCTAGCAGACCAACCTTGCAGACTTGTACCAATTTGATTTGACAATAAAGTGAGATGAGGAAACAAATCTGCTCTTTTCAACCAGATATCCTTAGCGGAACTTAACAACGCATTACGACGTTGTTTGAGTTCATCACCATGCACACCCAGGCTCGCAGAATCACTCAGATTTAAAAGCGTTTCATCCCTTTGCTCTGGTGTTGCATCAAGCTCGAAAACCCATACTTTAAAATGGCTATTTGCCCAAGCAGCCAAAGCCGTAAAACTGGCAAGAAAAGTTTCAAAATAAAACGCGGCTAATAGTACCGAATTACCTGAATCTTCCCCTGGCAAGCCAACTTCTAATACATCACCAACACTTTCAATATCCGCGGTTTCAAAGAGAGGCTGTTTCGTTTCAAGGGACTTAAGAAATCGGCACCAATCCGCAAGCTCCGCAACTTTGCTTGCAGAGGCAAGCCAATTGCGCACAAAGTATCCGTTCGCCAGCTCCAGCCCCATTAGCGACTTGTCTTGATCTTCATCGACTAGCAAAATTTTCAGCCCAGCAGTTCGGCAAACCTTAAGCACAGTAAAGAAAGCCAATAGTCCTTCATCTGCATCCTCTTTGCTGGAAAATGGCAAAGAGTGATGGTTCAACACAATTCCATTACTCATAACAGATGATCCAGCTCCTTATCCCATTGGTCAAAGAAGCCTTCTGGCCAGCAGTCTATTCGTCCCTCATCATCAATATTGGGATACATGACTTCTGAGGCGTGAATAGAGTTATGAACATCTCGCTGCAAGAAAAAGACTTTAACATCGTCAGCTGCAACCACTTTCTGCTTCACCGCAACCCGTATACCGTTAAGAAAATGATCAGAATGAGATTCAACGATTAATTGCACGCCATTATTGGCAGCAATGGAACACAATTTACCCATCAAGGATTGCCCTGCGGGGTGCAAGTGTGACTCTGGGTTTTCAATAATCAGCAAATCACCTTTTGCCGCACTTAATATACTGGTTACGACAGGTAACACATAACTTAATCCAAACCCCACATTCTGTGGTTTAAAATCTTCGGTCGTGTCTTTCCCTTGATTGAAAGAGTAACTAAGGCTCGCCGAATTAAACTGAGGCTGCGCCACTGCTTTGATTTTTAACCCGGGCGTAATATCCGACATCCATGCTTCAATATTAGAAAGTAGAGTCCCTGAAACAGCCTTTTGATGGCGTAACGCTTCTATTTCCAAGTCTTTAGCGCCATTAACCGCGATAAAATGAACCGCAAATTCACCATGATGGCCAAGCGATTTTAAATCACGAATATGAAACTCAGACAACTGGTGATGACTTTGCGGACCTAACCTATCGGCACATAAATACTGAAAATTAGAGTTAAATAAGCTTAGCGATTCTGAATCACCGTCAATACCCGATGTACGCAGCGGCAGCAGATCTGAGTCATGTTGATAGTCAAACTCAAACCGTGTTGCCTGTTCTTTCTCGAGCCATTTAATGGTAAAAATAATCTCTTCTTGTTCACTAAAACTAGAGAGCGCGTCTTTACCCGTACCGATATTGACATAATCACCATTTAACAGCAAACCCTTGGTTTTAAGGGTATTGCGTTCATAAGACTGCCTTAAAAGCAACAAGCTTTGCATAAGTGTTGATTTTCCCATGCCATTAAGGCCTGAGAATAGATTCAGATTACCCAGTGGAAAACTAGCATTTAACAAGGTTTTAAAGTTATGGATATTAATAAACTCAATCATTAAGCATCTCTTTAATCAACGCATTGACTTTTTCGTAGCGTATTTCCACATGCTCTTTTCGCTGAGTAGAATAGCTAATAACATTAATAAACTCAGCATCTTCCAATAACGCCCGTACCTTTTCCTGGAACTCGGATTGATTATAAACTAAGCGGTTAAACTCGTTTTCAGTTAATTTCACCAACATAACCATCCAGACTTCAAATAGCGTTGCATTTTTTGACCGTCTTCTTGATACAGGATTTTTTTCAAACCCCTTTTCTCCTAACAGCTGGTAACAGCGCTCAATTGCAGTTGAATACCTAGCTTTAAAATCTGCACGGTAGACATCATCGCCTTTTTTGATGTCTTCCATGGCTTTATCTAAAAACGAGGAAATTTCCTTTTTGTTTTTAGGGTCTAAATAATCAAAGCGATAGAATGCCCAGAATCGCAATACTAGTTCCTGATCCTTCATACGTTTTGAAAGGTCACCTAGCATGGCTTTCGAGCATGCTGAATTGGCTAACTCTTCGAGCAATTCTCTGTCTCGTGGCTTAGCGAGCGCATTACGGATCTCTTGATTATTGAGCGTTAAGCCGCCTGTATTGATCCGGCGAAACACCGAATACTTAACATCCTCAGGCGTACCCGGCTTAATCATGTACACAGTAACAGGGCATTCTTCAATACGGCGCTGATATTGACGATGCAATTTATCGAAGGTTTTACCATTGAGTTCCGTTAAGAATTCCAGCCCATTAAGGCGAAGCTTTTTATCTAACACAAACTTGCGAATCGTAGATAACCGCTGTAAACCATCCACAATTAGCCAATTATTTTCATCTGACGCATCAAAGTAGAAAGCCGGTAACGGGAACCGAATTAAAATGGATTCGATTAACCGGCTCATCTTGCGGTTATCCCATAACTCCGCATGACGCTGAAAATCGGTATTCATGTCGATCTCATTGTGCTGAATTCGCTTAATCAAGGCATCCAACGACTTCGGCTCAACGACGATATCAATATCGGTCGGGTTAAACGGGTGCATCACCTCATCAAGCAGTTCCGGCTCTTCCTCTTCCGTACCTGGCGCAACCAATTCTTCGTCAAGCTCGGTTTCTTGATAATCAACCATGTGCTTCCCCTTTTATTAATCGTGTCTTACCCGTAAGCAACTCTTGCATCATACCTTGTTTGATTTGGTGGATTCTACCTAGCTACTACCGCTTTTGGCACGAAGCTGCCGGTGATGGTGATGGTTGAAGTTCTTCATCTAACCGGCGTGAAAGTTAATCGATGGGTCTGACTGCCGTGTCGTCTCTGTGTATGGCAGTAGATGGCTGGTGATAACGAACCAGCCATCAAGGTTGTCCTTCGTTACCGCCCCATATACAACACTTCAGCACCAGCCACACCGCCATTATAGCCTACCAGCACGCGCACGCGGTCATAGGTATGATAGCCGGCGTTATAACCTTCCCACTGAAGAACACGCAGCTTCTTACCCGGATTCGCCGGGTCTTTCATCCCGGGGACTTCTTCATAAGTGGACCAGTCAACATCGCTGACATCGTTGCCGGTTACCGCTTCATACGTCTTTTGTGCGGTTTCGGTAGCGGCCTGCACAGTTGCAGCATCAATCTGCGCCAGCGCCGGGGCTGACAGCAGGCTGGCGATTATAAACATGCTCAGTTTCTTCATTTGGTTGTCCTTCATTTGGATACATAAGTTGGAAAAAGAGACGGGATTCTAAGCGAGCAACATGACGACGAATGTCGCAATCCACACCCAAAAAGTTGTTGCAGTTAAACGCAACTCTTTCGCCCGCTTCCAGAGGTATACGGGGACGAGCCAGGCCATTTTCCCGAACAAATCGGTGTTCACTCCGGCCTTTCTCAGACGGGCTTCATCCGCATATCCCAGTGCGATATTCAGTAGCACGGTGATATACCAGAATTCTCCGCTGCTCAGGGCGTCGAGCAGCTGGTCTTCATTCATCCCCACCAGTCCGGCAACGACACCTTCCAGGAAAAGACCAATCAGTGGGGCAAATGCCAGCACCCAGGCCAGCCCCTGAGGTATATGGCTTGCAGGTAAAAGCGGTGGCACACCACACTCAGCCAACATGCCCGACAGTGGCGTTGCAGATAACGGTTGCCATTCGGCCATACCAGCCTGCCAGACCAGCGTTGAGGCCGTCAGTTCCCCCCGCCTGATCCGCTGAGCTATTTCTTCAGCACTGACATTATCGTAGCGTATGCCATTTTTCTCATAAAACCAGTTCATGTATGCTTTCCAGTGTGAGATTAATGCGCCCCTGACAGAGGATGCCAGGGGCGACTGTTACTTCGGCAATTGTGGAGGTTGAGGTTGCGATGTCTGCGGTAACTGTGGCGGCTGTGTCGCTTGTGTATCACCGGAAACAGGCTGCGGTTTACCGTGGATAATCTGGTGCTTTGCCATCGCTTCCGGCATCGCGTTGATGCAGTAATTGATGTAGTAAATGTTAAATAAGAACGTCCAGGCTACATTCATTTTCAGGTCGAAGCGGAATTGCGTCAGCGCATACTGTTGCAAGGCGGTTCTGGCTTTGAAAGACCAGACGACGGTCAGCACGCCAAAGGCCACCATCAGCAGCATGCCAATTATCGTCATGACTTCAGCAGCCTGGCTCATGCTGTAGCCGTATTCATCCACCTGAACAGGGAACGAGAGTCGGATCATATATGACAGCCCCAGGCAAACGGCCATCCAGATAAGCAGTACGCGGGAAGAGAAACGTTGCCCCGTCTCCGCCATGATGGTGTCCTGATGCTTATACAGCCACATCAGCGGATAAATGCCGTAGGTTGCGATGCACAATAACGCCAGATGCCATGTGGATGTGTTCAGCTTGTTTTTCAGTGATGTAATTGACGGTTCAGTCATTTGCCTTTCCTTTATTTGCGTGAGTAGTCGAAAAAACGGCATAAATGCCGGTGTCAGTTGGTGAAGAAATCACCTGCTTTGTCGCTGTCAGCGTGGGTGGTATCGGTCAACCCACTGGCATCAAGCTTCAGCGCAGAGAAACACGGATGGGTGGATATCAGATTGCCGTCCTTGTAGACCCGAAGTCCCTGGAACTCCTGACGACCGGTATCCTTGCTTATCAGCACGTAGTCGTACTGCTTCTTGTTAAAACGGATGTAGCTGGCAGAGCCCATGCCGAGCTGCGTCCGGTAGTGGTACGCTTTCACACCAAATAACCCCTCGGTCAGCTCCAGTTCTGTCTGGTCGTTTTTATCCCGGTAGGCATAGTGGTAATCCTGCCCGTCAGCCGCCGTCACGCTGATGCTTTTACCGTTATCGAGGCGACAGTAAGCCGACACATTTTTTGGTGGAGAGACAGGAGCTGGAGATGGAACTGGTGTAGTTGCAGGTGTCGGGCGGTCATTACTGACGGCGTATCCGGCGGTGCCGTCCGGTTCAATCTCGACATCCACATCGGAAGTGATGTGTGTCTGCGGATCCGTGGTGGTGAAGCGAAGCTCGTGGAGGGTTTTGCCGTTCACGCTTTTGTCGGGAAGCGATGTCTTCTCCCAGGTGAAACCGGAAATATCGACACCGGGGTGATAGACAAGCCAGGTGTTCTGCGCTTCCTTGAGTGCAGCGGCGTCCATCTCAGGAGTCATAGCTGATGGTGTGGCTGCTGCGGGTTGAGCATCAGATGAGTCTGGTGCCGGAGTATCCCCTTTCTGGAAGGTATTCACCGGGCCGGTAGTATGGTCAGAGAATTCCAGCGACTTGATGGTCTCGTCCGGCACACTACCTTGCCCGGGCTGATGTTTTTTCGGTTGATCCGCCTTTTCAAAAGCCTTGTTTGCCTTGTCCACTAACGTTTTCTGCAGTTCGTCAGATTCAGTGCTATTTCCAGACTTCGCGTGGTGTCCAAACAGCGAACTCAGAAAACCTTTATGAGACTTATGCGCCGGAGAACCCTTCAGGCGCGGAATATAGGCGGAGCAGACTTCAGTGAAATTCCCTCTGCCAAAATGCGCACTTTCGTTCCCCAGTTCAACATCTGCGCCAAAGAATCCGCTAAACGCCTTAGCCGCTCTTGCACCAGGTTCAATTCCGGCATTGGGATCATTCTTTATGAGTTTGCCGAGCACAAAGCTTTCGTGATATTGCGTTGCGCCACTGCATACCAGTATCGCCGGATAACGATCGCCGTTGACTTTGATTTCGGTCTGACGGAAACCGAGTATTCCCATGCCATCAGGGCACCCCGGTTCGGTCGCAAGGAAGAAGACGCCCTGGGGGGCAACCGTTGCAGCGAAGTTGCCTTCACTGCTGGTAGATATACATTTCCCCCGCAGGGTGTTCCAGTGGGCGTCAGAGTCGTCACAGGCTGTGAGCGACATAACAATGGCAGCCGCAGCCACCAGATAGTGGAGTTTCATGGCAATGTGTTCTCCTTCAGCTATTGGATTAGACCCGCCGTTCAGGTGCGAAACGTGTTGATCACGTCGCTGATGAAGCGGAAGTGTGGGAGTGCGGCAATAAAGCCTTCTTCAGCGATCAGATCGTTGACTTCATTACGGCGGCGGAAGCGATGCTCCAGTAAAGTGACGGAGATAATGTCATCGAGTCTGAACACGCAAATGCTGCGTTGATAGCTGGTGACCAGATACCAGCAATGTTGTTGGTAAATCAGGCGGTAAGGCTCTAACGCATCATGACGAATACCGCCAACCAGCACGCTTATCGTGCAATGCCGGTGGATGGCTTCGGCCAGACGCTGGAAGCAATCAGAACGCATAGCGGCAGGATTGAGCGGTGTATGCCAAATCAGGCAGGGCGACGTGCCGCTACCATCCATCAGCAGGTTCATCAGTGCTTTATCCTGCATGGGGATCAAAGGAGAAAGCCCGATGTTGCGGATCAGCGATAAGGCTGCTGGTGAGTGGTCATGCAAGCGCCCATTAGCCAGCCGGTAGCAACCGTCTTCGTGCTGTATGTCGAGATGCGCCAGTCTCTGATGGAAATCCCGCTGAAGCGTGCGCTCGGAAACGCGAAACTCTTCTGCCAGCGTATTGAGGTACAGCGACTCACCGGCCATCAGGCGGCTGATAATCACGGATAATCGTACTGCCAGTTTGTCGTGGTGAGCGCTCTGGTGATTGGACACGGAATGATCTCCATGAGTAAATTCGTTCGGTAATTCATGTGGTTATTATGCAGGAGAGGTCTGACAGGGCGTGTCAAAGCAGGAAGTGGAGTGCAGAAAAAAATCAATTAAATTTAGCTCTATAACCTGATGAAATTTAGGGGTTATTGATTACTTAAGGAACAAGAATGACGTTATCACGACACAACCTGTCGCCAGGCAGAGGAATGCACTGGCCGTGATACGCGAAGAAAAGAAAAACGGGACCATGAAAGCCCCGTGGATGGTATCCCCTGCGGTGAAACAGCATGACGCTGCTGTTCAGACGGGTGATATAGGCGTGAAATAATCTGGAATGCAGGCATATACGTATTAGCAATTTGTTCATGGCTTGTCGAATAACTCAGGAGCGCTATATTCCAATGTATTCATTCAAGAATCGATGGTAGATCATAGGGTTGATTAGCAATTAGTGTACTTGTTGGGTATAAAATGTGATGTAGCCCTTTTTCAGTGTAATCATATGCCATTTGCTCATGGAGCGACTTATTAGGTGCTTTCCCAGATTCAGATACAATATTTATGCTATAGCATCCGTTGCAGGCGCTTTACCCTGAGGGATATTGACCAGAACCCTACAGGCAGGAGTAATATAGTCATGATATTTCTCAACTAGGATCAGGAAAATGGCAAAAAAAACGGGAAAGTGTAAGAGGAAAGATTGTAAAAATGCAATTGCGATGCATGGAGTGGCTAATGAAATGCGTTATTGCAATGAGCATTACGAACAGTACGATAAAAAAAAGAAAGATAATTTCACACGACGGGTAAGTAAGAGAGCAGATGCAATTATTTCGGGCGTACGCATCTCAACTTTAGAAGGGATAATTAGAAATGATAAAGCGAGGGAGGTTATAGCCCAAAAGAAGATAAATACTCTATGGGTATCAAAAAGCAGGGAAAGAAAAAGTGATGTAACGAGCGTAATAAAATCCAGAGAATGGCTGAATACGCAGGAATTACTTAAAAAGAAACTAATTACCTGTCAGGGAAATGATTTCATGGGATATGTTAGAAATGTAATCAAGTTATACACATTAAAATTATTACACAGCAGAGTATATCTTGATGAATATAATGCGTATCAGAAGCACTCAATCCCGGCTCGTGGGAAAGTCACCCCATTAATCACTCTGAATTTAGAGGTTGCTTTTACTTTTAACCCATCATGTAATGTCAGTAATAATAGTAACGATATTGTGATCGTGCCTCAGAAAATAAGAAGGGCCTTTACCTTAAATAAGGCGCTATCCAAAGGTAGAATGAATAATGTTATTGAGAATTCAACTTCAAAAGGTGGGATTTATCGTAAAATCAAGGCTGAAAATACACCAGAAGAAGTAACCTTCTTCATGAGCAAAATGAAACTGGATTTGGATTTGGATTTTAAATTAAATAAAATGTATGGGAAATCTTTATCGGAGTATGCTCCTTTTCTCAGTAGAGAGATAAGAAATATCTTGCCGTTATTTGAATTGGCTCTGGTTCAATATGGCAGGATTCATCGACCTCAAGTCTTGTTTGCATTTAGAGAACTAAAAAAAATATTGACCCATGAGTGGGTTTACATTGAGTTATTTGCTTTGTTAAGTTTTCACTACTTAATGAAAGGCAGTGGAGGAGTATTAGTTGAAAAAGCAATGTCATGGATTGAGTATAAACCCGAGAATGGAGTTTCATTGTTAACTCATATAATTAGTGAAATAGATAAAATTTCACTTGAGGTGTTTAATGTCAATGCAAGTGACGGGATGGGTTTTGTAAAAATGTATAATTCGTTTTTTAGTGGGGATGTAATTAAGATGAATTCAGAAGGTGTTATTGTTTCGTTGCTTAAAAAAGAATTGTATAAAAAATAACAAGTCATTTATGTATACAATAATTTTTTCTTCATGATATAAAATTACAAAAAACACATATGATGAAAGCCCATAAGGCTGGGGCGAAAGAGTGTGGCATACCGTAATGGATTGTCATTAAACAAAACTCTGTTGTAAACCCCAGCGACACAGATTCCCTACATCATAAATGGCTGTGTTATCTATTCTGACGATTGATACTATATTCTATACAGTAAAAAATTACATACATAGTCATGGTATGACACCAGTGTTCGTTTCGCTCTGACAGCCCAGCGACACCATAGCAAAGCCAGCCAGTCCGGCAACAAACCTGTGCGCTACGATTCAGGATCCAAACATCATCAGCACCATGGTGAGTCCCTGCGCTTATCAGTAGTTGATATGACTTTCGTTACGGGCCTCACAGGGTATTCTGATAAATCGATCTACCGGGTCATTGCGATTGGTGTATTCCCGATGCGGGTAAAATTCGGAAGGTAATCCATGCGGGTTAAAATCGAGGCTGTTATGTGAATCTCCGGCTGAGGTAAGTACCTTACATCTTGGGCTGAGGATGTTTTTTATTTTCTGCCTTACTAACTTCAGAGTGATTTATCATGTCATTTCTTCCTGAAGCTCTCGGCATATGCGATCGGTTAATTCTTTGATTTGTTCTACGTTGCGTCGGTAATAGTATTATTAAGTACATCTCTTCAATCACTATTCAATCACACTCTTGTACTCTCTATCAATCATCCATTAATCATGAACAGATATAACTCTGTTCATGCTGCCATTCCTGTACAACAAGATTTATCTATCATCCCATTATCATCAGGGTAAATAACTATGTCAGATACTAGCCCATACGGACCTGAGAATACTCATTACCTGAATAAACTCGTCACCGTCACGCATAATGCGTTGCAGGAACATCCCCGTACATTAGCCGTCAGGATCGACTTACACTTCTCCCCGGACTGGTTTATTGAGGATAGTGTTTCCTGTTATCCCAACGTAGGAAATAAGCTGATGTCAAAGTTTATCGCTTCATTGAAATCGCAGATCGCCGCATACTGTGAGCGCCAGCGTAAATTAACCAGGCGTGTGCATCCCAATAACACACGCTACATATGGGTGAAAGAAGTTAACACCCGAAGTTATCCCCACTTTCATCTGGTCCTCTTCTTCAACAAAGACCTGTTTCGCGGTTTAGGGGATTTCAATCAAACAGGTGATAATCTGCACTCGATGATCCGTAAAGCCTGGCTGAGCGCATTAGGGCTTCGTGGTGATACGCATTATTCATCACTGGCTCATTTCCCTGAACGATGCACCTATGTACTGGATCGTAATAGCTCTAAGCATCGTGAGCAGTATGAGGATTTTATTACGCGTACCCGTTATCTCGCGAAAGAGGAAACCAAAGTTTATAACCCGGCTAAACGTTCAATCGGCTCCAGCCAGCGTTAATGATGAATCGTCCATGCCGTTAAGGGATCCGCTCTGGATTGTATATGCATGCCGTGCCTGTTGGCCCTTAAAAGGGGCCGGTAATACGGGGCATTGACATCGTCACTCCGTCCGTTGTGAATAGACTGCACCTTTGCGTCTGGCGATGGCGACGAATGCCTGCTGAAGGCTGATATATTACTGCTCTTGTGCTGTGTGCGGATAATACGGTTGGCTCCCCCTTTACGTCATTCGATAACGCCTGGGTGGTGTGACGCTTTATGCGGACTGTTATTACACCCTGAGCGGCATCAGGAGCGTGTTGATCGTATCGGTTGATGTCACCTCAGTTACCGTGCTCTGGCAGCTGCTGTGTGCGGTATTTCACCCCAGCACGTATCTCCGCTGAATTGCTACGCGTCAAACCGTTCTTCATCGATGTTCATTCCCAGTTTAACCGATTTGCTGAAGACCAAAATCGATTCGTGTATCTGGTGCAAACACCGCGCTGAAGTGAGCGACGCTGAACGTAACTTCGGCTGCAGCCGGTGCTGATGACAACGTCCAGGTATTTTTTAACAGACGTCCCTAATCCTCTGAGGGAGTACTGGCGTGTAATGTGACTCAACCACGCCGGACTTCTCCCGCCATTAACACTCAGAGGGAGAGAACGACTATGACCATCAGCACAATGCCGTCTGTCATGCCATTACTCAGCGCCGAAGACCCGCTCGTCGACATGGCCTTCATCACGACATTCACCGGCATGACCGACAAATGGTTTTACAAGCTGATCAGCGAAGGACTGTTTCCGAAGCCTATCAAACTGGGTCGCAGCTCGCGCTGGTTCAGAAGCGAAGTGGAAAACTGGATGCGTGCACGTATCGCAGATTCGCGGGGAGGATGCATTTGATGAAAAAATGGAACAACGTAAAACCGGGAAACATTCCTCCACGCTGGATATGTGAACGCTGCCGACGCCAGTACTGTGGCGAGAAGCCGTGTCCCTTTTGCTGGCGGGTAATATCCCGGATGTAAATAACGTCAGCAGTATTCCATGCGCTGACAATACCCACCGCACCTGTAAATCTCTCTAACTGTACTCACCTGCCAGCCAGCACGCACATCCTGCCCATCTTCGGGACGGCTTTCCCCTGCGTGTTATCTGGCGGTAAGGAGAACATCATGCACGCCAAATCGTTTCTCGCGCGGGATGCTCATCAGCGTCTCATTGGTGCCAGAACGGCGCTGACACAACCTGAAGGCCGATTTACCTGCCATCTCTGCCATAGTTCGCTGACACTTCAGCCAGAGCCATCAAACGGGCGGGCCTGGTTTGCGCATCCTGTTGATGCATCTGTGGAATGCCCGTATGTGAGTGTCGCTGCTGAGGAAATAGCCCTTATCGATTCGCTGCGTTGCTATACGCCAGGCGTCTTACCCGTGGTGATGAAGCGTGACTGGTATTGCGCGGAGTGTGGCGATGATTACCACGGAGAGCGGTATTGTCTGCGTTGCCGGACAGGACGTTTTAGTTCGAAAGCGAATGAATCCAGCCATTTCGGAGGTTATGATGAAAGATATTATCGCCAAAGCGGCGCTTAATAAGTTTGGTATGCTGACTTATGCGCGTGAAGCCTCTCCCTGCCTGCCGCATTTCTGTTACAGCTGTCGTTATCCGGTCAGACTGGTTGAAGCCACGGAAGAACACCCGGATTATTTTATCCATGACCGGGACGCGCTGCCCGATAACATTGAGGATATCTGCACCGTCGCGATGCAGATCATGTATACCCATCGCTGAGTAGCGCTATCTTATGCGTGCGGAGGCTTCATCTGATTTACCCTGCTGCTTATCGATATTACGCTGCAGCCACGCCTGGCAGTGCTCCAGAACATGGACATGCGTGGATCTGCCTGCGTATTCCTGCCGGACCAGGACTTCCAGTCGGTCGATAATCTCATGCATGGCGGTTATCGGATCGACGATTTGTTGACTGCCTCCGCTCTCAGAAGCCAACACATCGCGCCTGTCGTACCAGATCTCACATGGATTTGGGGTACTCATTCTGGGCTCACCGCGTAACACCACGTAGGGAAGCGTCTTTTTCTGCTTTGCAGCGCGGAATACCTGATTATCCGCCACGGCAAGCCGGATGACCGAGTCAGGCATCAGGGTTTTGGCGGCGTGTCTGTCCAGTTGCATGTTAATCCTGATTTCCACCTTACTTCCGTTCGCCCAGAGCAGGCAATGCGTTGTGTGTCGATGCACTGCTTTTGGGTCGGGGTACCAGTGATGGCACTTCGTTCCAGATGGCTGGCATGATTACCTCCTTTTGCATCGAGGAAGCTTTATCGCTGGGCATCTGATAATACGCATCCCTCTGGCAGGGTGAACAGTTCTTCAATCTCCACTCACGATAATAACTTTATGAAACAATACACTCCTGACCAACAGCGTATCCACCGTGCATTACAGGCTGCGGTTGATCACTATCCACAGCTTGCAGTATTTCACCTGGAGTTATTCGCTGACCCGACGGCTGTTGGATCCTCTGAAGAAACACTGGCACGTTTTCTAGCAGAGCTGAAGACACAGTTCGATAGCTGTATCGCTATAGCCGCACCACCCACGCTGGTACGCATGCTGTGGGGCGAAGATGAGCCCGGGCGTATTACGGCGCTGATGATGCTCAATCAGAATACCTTGATCGGGAAGCTGCAAAACTCAGTCGATCTCACCCGACTTATCGCACATGCCTGGAGCCTGACGCAGAGCAGGACACCAGAGCCAGAGTGCACCAGTATCTGTTTTGGCAATCCCATTTTTACCTCACTCAACCGCCACCACCACACGTTTTCAGCGCAGTTTATTGCACTGTATCAGCAGGCGATGCAATTGCCTTCCCCTGTCCACAGCATTTGCAGCAGTGGAGACCACGTGTCGTAGCATATCGAAGTGCCATATAGCGTCATCAATGATAAAGGATATAACGTTCGCAATCGTGAAACAGACTCAATTGTGCGTTTACTTTATCGCGGTATTTATCGGTTCTGAACAGTGTCCGTTCTGTGTGAGCAGATTTGAATACCGGCAGGTAACAGGACAGAAAAGAAAGGGAAGGTAGCAACAAAACGAGGGTTGTCGGACCTCTTGATATAACGTTTCCGGGACGCTTGCGTGGACATTGATACAGTGACTGGAGACTATTGATACCAGTCGGGCCAATTTTCGCCAGTTCATGTTGACGAAATTCTGTTTCAGCAATTGTGTGATCCCCGGTCATCAGGAATACCACGTCCCGCACCCTTTTGAACCGCCCCGGTAATCCTGGAGACTACACTCTTTGAGAGAGGTAACCAGGATGACAAAACATAACCGATTTCCCCCTGAAGTTCGTCAGCGCTCTATTCGCATGGTTATGGAAAACCAGAATACTTACAATTCACAATGGGCCGCTATCTGCGCTGGATGACGCCATCCACATTCGCTGAGAAGTCTGCCGGTTGCCAGAGTATGCAGCCAACATGAAGGCGGTTATTCCAGATTACGGCTGGATCATTTCGGGTCAGGGTCACTATTTTTGCAACTGCTGAATTTCAATCCTGCTGATGCCGCCGGAGTCGCTGTGATGCACCGTCACCACCCGCGCCTTGGCTAATTCTGCCAGCAACGTTTCTGGAACTTCAAAACTTTCCGCCAACTGTGCCCGCTCAAGTCCCGGCCTACGCTGCCGACGCTCTACGCCATGAAAGCGTATCTGATTATACTTGGCCCAGAAAATCAGCATCGCGCCGTTGAGCAATGCCACCGCAATGTACAGCGTCAGCGTATTGACGGTGGAGAAAAACGGGTGCGGTCCGGCGTGGGCGTTGTTCGTAATCTCCGTTACCACGCCCTTAAAAATCAGCCATGAAAATCCCAGCCACGCGATAACCGACATCAGCACATCGAGAAGGCGCGGTAGAATGCGTTGTTCGGTGAAAATAAGTGCGTTCTGCTGCATGTCACATCCTTCCTATACCGCGATCGGGGCTGACCCAACGCGCACGGCCACGCTGGTTTTTGAGCATCACTTTCGGGAATGCGGCCAGCGTAGTGAACAGGCTCAGCATCCAGTACACCACCGGGAACCAGATAACCCAGAACAGCGATGCGGCGATGCTCTTTTCATAACGTCGTTCAATCAACAGGCTGACTACGAACTGCAGCAGGCACACGATGCCCAGCAGAAGGCCGGTAAACTGCGGCGGAAACAGATGCTGTACGACCAGGTTACCGGGCATCGGAAGCACCAGACCGAGCAGATACAGCACGATACTCATGGCATAGGCGAAAGCCCAGGTAGTGGAAAGACAAAACTCAATAAACAGCGGCCACATACGGCGATATTCCCAGGCCCACAGGCGGCGGATGTTGACGCGGAACACTTCCGCACCGCCCTGAGCCCAGCGCAGGCGCTGTTTCCACAGGCCACGCAGGGTTTCGGGCATCAGGATCCAGCACAGCGCGCGCGGTTCGAAGAATATGGACCAGTGGCGAAGCTGCAGCTTCCAGCTGATATCGATATCCTCGGTTATCATGTCTGCACTCCAGTATCCGACCTCGGAGAGCGCGCGGCGGCGGAAGGCGGCGACCACGCCGGAGACAGTGAACACCTGGCCGTAAATTCGTTGGGTGCGTTTAATCAGCCCAATGATGGAGGAAAACTCGCCCACCTGAATACGGCCAATCAGGGTAGATCGCGTGCGAATGCGCGGGCTGCCGGTCACCGCACCGACGCGAGGGAAGGCCAGTAACGGGCCGACCAGATACGCCGCGGTGTCGCGGTCGAGCAGCGCATCGCCATCAATGCACACCAGGAAATCACTTTTTGCCGCCGCTGCACCTGCGGTCAGCGCCACCGCTTTGCCCTGATTTTCCGCCAGATGAATCACCCGCAATTTCGGATACTCGCTCGCCAGCTGGTTCAGCACGTCCGCAGTATTATCGGCGGAACCGTCGTTAATGGCGATAACCTCAATGTTTTCATAACGCTGTGCCAGCGCCGCTTCGATGGTTTCCCGGGCATTCAGTCCTTCGTTGTAGCATGGGATCAGAATGGAAATTAACGGGTTGCCTTTCAGCACCGGCGGCGGTGTCTCTTCATTCCATGACCAGCGCCGTTCACGGTAATACCAGAAGTAGATGCCCCCGGTCATCCACATCGCCGACATGAACAGCGGCCAGAAGAACACAAAGTTCAGGATGGCGGCACCGGTAAACACCGCAGCGACGCCCAGAGGCAGGCTCAGAACCAGACAAAGGATTAAAAACGCGAGTAAACGATCCATCATTTCTGCGGGTACCAGGCGGATGAGAAGGCGGGTGCTAACGGTGCCATTTCAGGCTTATCATTAACAAAATCATCAGGGTAATAACCAAAGCTACTGGCACCGTTCATTTGCAACAGCGTCATCCAGTCGGCAAGTTGGCGGGCGCTCACGTTGGCCTCATCGCCCTGTTTGTGCCAGTCACGTGCCTGTAATTCGAAAACGGTTTTATCCAGCGCCTGCGGGTGGCGGGCGATGGTTGTGACCAGCTTTTGCAGCCACGCATTACTTTGCGCCAGCGGCACGTTTTCCATCAACGGCATCGCCATCGGCGCAGTCCAGTCGTAGGTGCGGAGGAAGTCATCGAGGTTTTGCGCGTACCACGCCTCGCTTTCCGGCTTGAGGACAGGCATGGCGTAAATGTTGCGCGCCGTTTTCACCTGTGGGCCACGGATGGCGCGCACGGCTTTGGTGAGGTCCATCGTGAAATCAATCAGATAGTGGCTTTTATAGCGCGTCCAGCGGTTGAATTCAGTGGGATCGCGGCGAATATTGTACAGAGTGCCACTGAATCCGGCCTGCTGATACGCCGCCATGGCTGGTGGGCTCACGTCTTCAAAATCAGACAGCAGCGCATCGTCGTGGAACAGGATCCCGTCGAACGTCGCATGGCTGGCCAGATCCTGGTAAATCTCGGCGATGCGTTTTCGTGCTTCCGGACTCCAGGGAGAAAGGCGTCGGTACTGCTTCGGGTCCACGCTGGTCTGGCCGGTTTTCGGATCCCAGTGGGTCACGCGGGGCAGCGAGGGGTCCAGCGCAAAAGAGAGCACCGGCATCCAGGCGTAAACGTTAACACCTGCGCGGGTTTGCAGCTGCCAGGAGATATAATTGAACAGGTCGGCGCGTACCGGCAGCCAGCGGTTCGGGAAGTACAACGCTTTGATGTTACCGTCGCCGTCCGGGTCGGCAAACGCCTGCAGGAAAACGGTGGTAATGCGCATGTCGTGCACGCGCTCGATAAGCTTATCGATGTTCTTGCGCTGCTGTTCAGGGTTCGGATCGTAGATGTAGTCGAGGTCGATATGCATCACCCGCATCAGGTGCCGCTCCTGCACCTGTGTCACCTGTTCGGCAAAATCGTGCAAGCTCGGGTTCCCGGACATCAACATACGTGGAATGCTCATCAGGTTATTCACGTCACCGAGCCCGTCGTCGAGAGTGAATGCTAACTGATAGCCGTGCTTTTGCGCGATGGAGAGCGTGGTTCCGCCCGCCGCGCCGTAAGGCCAGACCCACGCGCGGGGGGATTTATGGGTGACGTCTTTCAGTTTGCGGGTGATGTGGTCCACGTCACCGTCGATGCGCTGATAGAACTGCGAAGCCGTCTCGTATTGTCCGCTTTTTGGGTCATACAGACGGTTGGCCACCGCCGGTTGTGTGGTGCCTTCCGGGTTGGCCTGGCCGCCATAATGCGATGCCCAGGTGTGGGCGCCAATTTCGACCAGCGGCGATTCACTCAGGGTTTTCACCATATCCCAGGTGGCAAACCGTTCTCGCGGGGTCATCAGCCCACCGAAATTCACTTTTTGATTCAGCGGGGTGCTGACCCAACTGCCGACCGGAGCCCACAGCGCGGGCCAGTTATAGGCCTTTAACAGTGGCCAGACGCGGGAATAAAAACTGCTGTAACCATCGTCAAAACTTATCAGTACCGCTTTTGGTGGCAGTTCTTTTCCGCCGTTATGCGCATCGAGAATTTGCTGCACGCTGACCGGCTGATAATGGTTGTCGCGCAGCCACGCAATCTGGTCCTTCAGCGCGCTGGTACGCACCGTCAGGTAGCGTTCATCGGCGGCACCGTCTTCAATGTCGTGATAGCAAATCACCAGGAAATGATTTTTCGGCCACGGTTGATTAACCCGTTGCTGCGCACGCTGAGCGGGCGGCACAAACGGCGGCGGTGTCTCGCCAAAAGCAATTTCAGACATCAGCCAGCACAGAACAATCAGCGTGATATGGAGAAAGTATTTAGGCATCAGTGGCCTCCGAACCGATAATTCAAATCAAACGCGACGCCAAGATTTTTCTCCCGCGTGCCGTCATAAGGGCGCTTGTCCCAGGTGAGCATGACGTCCATGTCGAGCTGATTGTTCCATTGGATGCGCTGTCCGTAACCCAGCGTGGTGATGGCTCCGTTTTTTTCGCCTTTTTGCACGTAGGCCCCGAGGCCCGCGGTGAACAGCTGGCTCCAGACCGTGTTATAGCGGCGGTATAAAATCTGCTCCGCAGACAGGGCAGGCAGAATGGCGAGGTCACGCTTTGGGTTGTAGTAGGGGGTGTCCGTTTTACTGTTGCTGCTGGCGCTGATATCCGGGGTGAAATCCAGAGTGAAATGCGGCGTGGTCCACAGCCGTTCTTTACCGGTGAAGTTCAGCGCCATGCGTGTGTTGCCGTCGGAGAACCACTGCGGGGCGAGGGTGAGTTGGTACTCACGTCGCTCGCTTTGATACCAGCGCACCCACAGATCGCCGCCATTAGAGGTGATGCCGTTTCGCAACGCGCGCAGCGGCGTTTCGCTCGACATTCGTTGGGCAGAACCGCCGATGTGCCAGTTATCGTTGACGTCATGCCAGCCGGAAAAACGCACGCCAAGTTTATTGCCTCCGGCAAAATTGCGGTTCGACAGCTCGAGCTCGGCCCAGTTATCGCGGGAGGTGTATTCCACGCCGCCGAGCACATCGCGGTTCGAGCCTTTGCCTTCGTCGAACTCGCCGGTCGCGTAGTTAAACCCGGCAAAAGGCCGCCAGTGATCGGCAATGCGCGGGCCGTACAGCGCCGTTTTGAGGGTGAAATCGTGGGAGCCGCTGATCGGGCTGTCGGAAGAAATGCCCTTGTCGCCAGTGATGCGCAGCTCATAGCCATTTTGCAAATCGCGATCGCGTTCGAGCTGGAGGATATCTGGGGCGTCCGGGTTTCTGGCGACCAAATCGTCGGTCAGCAGATCCATCTGACGCCACTCCTGCAAATCCATTGCCACTTCGGCCTGCTGGCGCTCCAGCTCAGGATTCGATGGCTCCAGCGGCTCGGCCAGTTTCAGCTCACGTTCTGCCGCGCGCGGCAGACCACGTGCGGCCAGGACGCTGGCGTAGTTAATCAACAGCCCTTGATTGCCGGGCCCACTGCGCGCCAGATGGCGGGCGTATTGCTCCGCTTCGGGGAGACGGTTGGCCATTTGCAGATACTGTGACATCAACAATCGGCCATTCAGCCAGCTGTCGTTAGGCTGCGGAACCGGTGAACCGTAGTGGAAAGTGTTGTACGGGCTGTCAGCAATAATGCGCTCCGCCTCGCATTTAGCGGCGGGGAAATCTTCATTTTCAATGGAGGCGTAAAACATCTCCTGCTGATCGTCGGGCAGCAGAGTCGCCGGGCTTACCTTTTTATACACGTCGTTGAACAGACGATGGGCTTTGTCGGGACGCATTTGCGCCAGCCAGGCGGATGCCACCCAGCGTTTGGCGTAATCCGGCACCGGTTTGCCGTCGGCGGTTAGCGGCTGGTATTCGTCAGTGACCTCGGCAAAACGCTGACGCGTCAATAACGCACCAAGACGGTCAATGCGCGCCTGGCGGATATCGGCCTGGGCATCCGGATTGTTTTTCCACTGTGCCAGCAGGCTGTCGTAGCGTGCCAGCACCTGGTCGGCAACCACATAATGTTCCGCTTCGCCGTGGGTAGTGGTCCGGGCGTTACGTACCATCACTGCCGCCGCTTTCAGCTCCAGCTGGCGGCTGGCGGCGGCGGAAATGTTCATCGAACGTGACAGCCTGAGCGCCGGGAAGGCGATATGATTTTTGTCCCAGGCGGCAAGCAGGTCGGTTTTGAAGGCTTTGCCTTGCTGATGGTTTTGCCACGCCAGGGTCAGGGAGAGCAGTGAGTCGCGGCTTTTTCCCTGCGCGCGCCAGGCGTAGGCCAACAGTTGGTAGTGATAGGCGCTCGGTGCATCGCGCACCAGGCGCTGGGCTTCATAGAGGGCTTGTTTATCATGGCGCGCATCGGCCAGGGTCATGACCCAGCGTGCGCGGATATCGTCATCGTCCGGCGACATTTTCCGCGCTTTGTCCCACAGCACCAGCGAGACATCCCATTGCTGTTGATTGCGGTACGCCTGTGCCGCCGCGGCAACGCCCCAGGTTGGGATCGCCATTTTCGGGCTGTAGCGTCGCCAGAGGGAAATGACGTCCGCATCATGCCCCGCCCAGCCCGAAACCTGCAGCCAGTCAGCGACCTGCGATTCGGTCAGTGGGGCGTGTTGTGCGCGCTGCTGGAGCCAGTTCAGCAGCGGAGCGGTTTGTCCGTCGCGGGCCAGCAACACTTTTTTATCGTAGGCGCCATCGTCGGCCCGGGCCGGGAAGGTGCACGCCAGACAGAGGCTCACCGCGAGGGAAATCACGCTGTAGCGTCGTAGGGTTGAGATTCTGGCTATCGCTCTCATAGCAAAACGCTCAGGCCCACGAAACGCGATCGCGTCCGGCTGATTTCGCCTGGTACAGCGCCGCATCGGCTTTTTCCAGCAGCGTTTCGATAGAGGTATCGTCAACCTGAACAGCACCGAAGCTGGCGGTAATGCCAACCTGATTGCCATCGGGTGCGACAAAGCGCATCGCCCGGATATTCTCCTGGAAACGCGCGAGGATTTTTTGCGCCTTAACGTCTGAATCGGCGTTGAACATCACCGCGAACTCTTCACCGCCGAAACGGGCGACAAAGTCCCCTGCGCGGCAGTTGCTTTGCAGCGTGCGCGCTAGGCCAATCATCCTTTCTTCTGCATCGGACACGTATTCGGGCAGCTCCGGGAGCGCTTTGAACAGTTGAAAGGGTGTATCGCTTTTCTTACGCGTCATCTTCAGCTCCATTTTCGCGTGCAGCTCGCTCTGAGTTATTTCCAGCAAGTATTCGTTGGAGTAGCCACGTTCGTTGCTTATCAGACAGTGAGTGTCAAGCATCAACTTTATGGTGACAAATTTTGCGGAGTGTTTGCAGGTGGCGATATAGTGCTGGGAATCTGGATAGATTTGAGATTAACTCAGCACCGTAGATATCAGTATTATGACACAAGGTAGGACAATGGGCGTTTCCGTTGCGCTCGCCGTTTTTTAATATTTTATTACTTTTGCTCATGTGTGTTTTCTGCTGAAAAAAAATTAAAACTACCGGCATCTAAAGTTAAAGATGCCTGCGGAAATCAATGCTTTTCAAAAAAACGTCCTCTGAAAAATATCTAGGAGTGACGAGTTGTGAGTAGTATTTATAAAAGATACATTCTGACAATCATTCTATTTGTTCAAGAAACATAGCTAAATTATATAATTAATTGAAAGGGTGAGGAGGGTAGTGTTGTTTTTTTTTAAATTTACACCGTGTGGGATGTATTAATTCTGTTTGCTTGATATATGAGTAAACCCGCTAAACACGGCACGCCTGAAGCTTTGGACGCTATCTTTTATTTGGGAAAATCACAGCCCAGCTTTCGGATTTTTCTACATAAATGTGATTTTTTTGTTAACTGTCATTTGTGTCATAGCCTACTTTTTTGCTGTTACGTTGGTTTAAGAGCTCCCTGACGGAGTTTAGGTGAGTGCTGTTTTCGTATTTTTTTGATGGGTGATACTGAGTTATCATGTGAGCTACCTCTGGCTGGAGTTTATCACTTAGCAGCGTAGCAACTATTTTTGGATAAGATCAAAATTCGCTTTTTTACAATACCTTTAACACTATAAACACTATGATGGATGTATGGAATAGAGAGACATTCTGAAGTGCGATAATTGAGGAGTAATAATGAAGTATTTTGTGGTAATTTTATTTGGGGTCATGACATTTTCAGTTTATGCAAATGATTCATCACCAGCAAATGATGGGGTTATTATTCAAAATAGCCCCTGCAAGGGAACCCCAGAATCACAAAAGGTTGTTATTCACTCAAAGGATAACCAAAGTGTTGAGTTAGAGTGCCATCACATGCTTCCGCAAGTGAAATAACCTTGTGAGGGTATAGGATAAATACAAAGGATCGTAACTTTGTGTAAATAATGCCACGCCCCATATACTACTGTAGTATATGGGGCGTGGCATTATTATATTTTAAGATAGGTGGGACCTGTTCTATTGTAAAAATAGTCATTTACAGGATCAGACAGAAATGATGTAGGTGTTGATAGGTATATAATTTTAAATGATTTAATAAAATGAGATTGATCATAAAAACCGGCATTAAGTATGGCCCCGTACATATCACCATTTTGTATGGTTTCCTTAATGGCTGTTTCTAATCTGCAAATAAGTTGATACTTTTTTATGGTAATACCATGGGCTTCCAAAAATCTCTTTTGTATATACCGTTGTGAGTACTTAAATTCTAAAGCGACATCACAGACCTTGGTCGTGTGATTTGTGTAAACATACTCTATCAGATTGTTATTTAATTCATATTTTTCTACTGGTAGCATTTTGAGTAATAAGTTAAATCCTCGTAAAACTTCACATCCTAGCTCAAAGTAACGCGGGAGATACTTCAGCAAATTGTTACTCCATAGGGCATGAAGATCTACTGGTTTATCAACAGTGGCATTCGTTTGCCCTCTGGAAAGCATGTAGAGCTTGCTATGGCGAATCCTTAGTACTAATAATTTTTCATCGTTTGGGGAGATAATGAAAGCTCCTTCTCTAGGCGTCAAAAGTTGCATGTTTGAGAATGTAGTATTGTTGCCATTCTGAACATGAAATGGTTTTGTTGAAAGCCATAGCTCTGCACCAGTCCCTGGTTTAAGGTTGAGTAGCGAGCTGAAACAGTCAGTTTCCCAGCCAGAGCTAATTGCCCATAGTAACTCTTTGGGAATAATGGTTTTTGTTAAAATCATCAATAACTCCAATTGTGTAAAGTAACATTAAGCTAACTATTATTAAAAAAATAACAACAGTTATTATTGGTTGCTTACAGAATACTTCGCAATGAAGTTTATAAAAAAACAAAACATATTTGGAAGCATACCCCAGGCTATTCATTGTAAATAAAATTGCTTAAATTCGCTTTTTTACAATCATGTTGTGCCGTGCATTGTTAATATGGCTAGATGTACTCATCTTTGGCTATAAAGGTTGGTAAACCATCGTGCTAGGGAATACTATATTAAGGCGATCATTGATTTTAAATGATCCCAGCGTCTAAACTTAGAGTATTTAGTGCAACATATCGGAAGAGGTGAGTGAGGTTCCATGGATACAATCATTTTTGATGATGAGTTGAGTGAGATTACAGTTAAACGTTTGATATCACTGTTCTCAGAGGCTTACGACTCCGGGTTCAAAGAACTTAGGCTGATGATGACTAGCACAGGAGAGAGTATTTCGGATGCACTCAAAATTTATAATTATATAAAGTCAGTACCGATTGTGATTTGTGTTCATAACTTAGGTACTGTCTCACATCTTTCTAATCTCCTCTTTTTGAGTGGTAAAGTGCGTAGCGCTGCACCACATACACTCTTCTGCTTTGGTCCATTAGAGTTAAATATCAGAAAATATCAGAAATATAGTCTTAATTATTTGCAATTTTTATGGCAAAAAATGGACCAAGATTTTCAGTGGATAATTAATACTTATCAATCCTCATCTATCGGTTCTCAAGAAGTAGATTGGGTAGTGTCACATATACAGCGCTGCATAGTAGATGCTGAGAAGGCAATGAAACTTAGTTATATTGATAGGATATATGATTGTAATATTGAAAGTGATACCATTTTGGCAAGGTATGTTAATTTTTTTCCGAAAGTGACTCCCTTGATGCATTTTTAACTCTTTGGGGGCATTTCCTTTTTGAATCGAATAAGGTTGTGTATTATACCAATTGAACGATTGTTTGATGGTTTGTTTTTCAACAACGCTTGATCATACTGACGGATTCTACATTCAAAAATACGTAAGTGGAATAAGCATTGTTGATATTAAATTATACTGATGGTGATTGTTAAATGATATTTGAAAATTTCAGAAGGCTAAATTATGGGCAGTGCATCAACATTCATTTCGGATAATGCATATTTTTGCATTGGAGTTTCAGGGTTTGGTATTCAACGCTCTCTGTATATTGGGTATGCTGCTGATAGCAATGTGTTCAAGAAAATCCCGCAAGAAGGTATCTTTATTATATTGGTGGAAGATTTGTTATTACGTGGCTTTCTATTATCTCAGATAGCATTATGCGCTAAAGTTATTGTTGTTCTGGATTCAGATTTGTTAATCGATTCTTATTTGAAGTTGCATAATTTTATATATGTTTCTCATTGCACGAATCTTTCTGAAATTGAAAAATTAATATCCAGCTTTAGGCAGTTGAAAATAACGAACCTTTCTTCTCGTGAAATGAGATTTTTAAGCATGTCACACTTAAGTAATAAACAACTAGCAATAAAACTCTCCGTTTCAGAAAAGACATGTAGTGCATACAGAGTCATTCTTCAAAAAAAGCTATCCCTTAAATTTCGAAACAATATAGCAATGGGGCGTATTAGACGGAAAGCTAGTATTCACTATAATGCATTATATCCATCAGGCAAATGGAGTCCAATTTTTAATGAAACTACAAAAAATTAAAATATGCACTGTCCATTGATGAAGGGTAAACTATCCACAGTTATTACTATCTGAATAAACCCGGATTTTCTAGACAGTTCCGTGCCTCATGAACCAGACACTTTCATACTCTGCAGGTTCTTGATCTTCACATGCGCTGTGACGACGTCTGGCATTATAAAACATCTCTATATAATCGAAGCGATCCACTTTCGCTTCTGCTCTGTTTTTATAGACCCGTTTCTTGATACGCTCTCGCTTCAGCAACTGGAAAAAACTTTCTGCCATCGCGTTATCATGGAAATTTCCGCAGCGACTCATACTACTTTTTAAATAGTGAGATTCCATAAAATGCTGGCACCTTTCGCTGGTATATTGAGAACTCTGGACGCCCTTCTAAGAGTCAAGTCATTATTTTGGTACTGTTTATCTGTCGATTTTGATTTCGCAGCAGCGTATAGACTTCACGCGAGATATAGCGCTTGAGGCAACGCAGTGCTTTGACCTTCTGCTAGCCGCTTTGCCACATATTCCTGTGTTCTCGCGTCTTTCCGTAATCGACCGATCGCGATAATATGCAGGGCACTATTGGCTGCGCGATCACCACCGCGATTAAGGTAAGCGTCGTCTCAGTACCGTCTGGCTCAGAAACCACAATTCTGTAACTTAAGCACCCACTTATTTGACAGGTGGACACCTGATGCGCGCCAAAGAAAGACTGCTCCTAGGATCAATCAGCCCAGTTGGTTGTCGATCAAATTTACCGACCAGCGTCGGACCAAAATCGCTATAGCGTTCGTGAATAATATTCAGTGCGTGTGCGGCAAGTCCCGAAGGAGAGGCGTATCGGGCGGAAGCCGGGTCACATCGCTGCGGAAAACGAACATTGCCTTACATTCGAATGTAACTGTGGCGGGAATGGATCCAGACACTGGGGGCCTTTCCGGATCCATAACAACGGGAGAAGCCCCTGACTATCGGGCGCTTTCACACCCTGGCTGTCCCTTATCGATAATCGCGGTCCCTTCAACTTGGTAGCCAAAACGGCCAAAGATGAAGGCGTGATTAAGTTGTGAAATAACGACATCCGATAGTGCAACAGCACATCTGTTTTTTGCAATGGCCCGATCCATCGCGGTTTTAACATTGGGTAATCCTATCGGGAAAAGTATAACCGAAACGGTATCTTCTCCGGTGACGCGTGGTCCCTGAACAAACTTCGTCCCGTTCAGGTTGTAGTTGTGCGTGCTGGCAAGCGTCATGTCAGTCACCCGGGTGGTACAACCGGAGAGCATGATAGCCCCCAGTGCGATGAGGAGTAATTTTTTCATAATGAGTATCCGTACGATCAAACAGAAAATATTACCACAGATAAAACAGAAATAGCGGTGAGGTTTGTTTCCAGTTTTATTCTGGATGACGTGCCATAACCCTCCGCAGGGTTTTAATTGTTCGCATAGCAGACGCATATTCCGATATCGAAGGTCATATCACTGGCCATATTGTGACGGATCGCTAACTCAGTCCGCAAAACACAGAAATATTAATATATCAGATTTACCATCTTCCCTGAAAGAATCGGGCGGCAAACCGCGTCACTGTATTTCTCTGTCACCGGGAGCACATATTGAGGAGACGCCTGAAATCATAAGGGCGATAAGACGTTGGCCAGCATTTGTGGCGGGGGTTGCGAGATGGAAGAAAGACCGGATACTTCAGTTTAGCCTGGCACTGTTTTCAGGGAGGAGATCACGGCATTGGCGGCCCTTTCTGGGTTTGAACCATCGACCGAGCGATTATGAGTCGAGAGCGCGTAATGATGTTGGAATTAGGCCCACAATCCGTCAGTGGGCTAATTCATAAATTACTCATTCTCCCGAAGGGGAATGAGGGGCGGAAATGGCTAACTGCATTATTCTCGCGCATCGCTTCCCTTCTGGCTGTGCCTGTACCGCACCAAGGGCGTTCTGCTTTAAAGTAACATCAGTTTTGTTGCCCGTAGGGATAAGTGGAAGACTGCAAACGTTGGGCTCGTTCAGGAAGATGTTTTTGTCGCTTAGAATATGTAGTACTCCTGACGGATTTTCTGGGATAGCCCGTGCAACAGCATCCATAAGCGTTTCAGCTCCTTTCGTCCGCACTCCCTTCTCGAGAGAAATTGCAACTTTTAGCCAATCAGGATCGCCAGTTTTAATCTGATTGATGGCCTCACGCCAGTCTTGCCCGTGATTGCCATGATGTAATGTCTTAACTACAGAAAACGGGTCTTGTTCTTTCAGCATTTGCTGAAGCTGGTCAGCTGAAATTTTTTCTGCGAACGACTGACAAGAATAAAGCACTAGCAGGGCTACACATAGCTTCCCGGTGATATGATAAAAAGTAAAGCTCATTCAAATCTCCTTTTGTAACCGGCAAAAGAATAGGGATATTAGAGCCAATATGTTGTGGTATTTTGTGAATAAATATTTTCACATTGGTCATACTCTCTGAGTTAGTGTGAGCACACCCGTTTTAGCTCCACACACTTTTTGAGAATTCTATCTTCTTGATCCCTTCCCAATATAGAGTTTCTTTACGGCAGAAGTGCAAATTGCTCCGGAACGGGAGTGTAACAACGGCAAAGTCGTCGCCAGGGGGGGGGTCTACGCCCTTTCCCCACCGTTCGGTAAAACGCTGATTCTGCCTAATCCTTGCCTCGTTCAGATTTTTTGTCCAATTTTTATTTTTGGCTGATTTTTTACTAACATCGACATATCGGTGTCTGGCGCTAAAGGATGCGGCCAGCTGTAACCGCTGCGGTCAAGCAGCCAGATATTGCTCAGATAAACTGAACGTACCGGGATGCACACAGGGTTATCCACCGTTCCTGTGGATAATCAATATGTAGTGCCTCATACCTTTTTTAGCGACCAGATACTGAACATGACCCAGTCATCAGTTACAGCCGCGACCAATAAATTCCCACGACAGAGTCACACACATTGGGTTTTTGTGACTGACCGTTTGATTTATCACTGTTTTCTCCGGTAAATCTCTGCACCAGACATGGAATAAGGCCAGAAACCGGATGTTCACGCCGGATGTTCACGCTCTACATGAAATGGGGAGCCCGGAGAGTATATGAACCCGATGCCGTCACTTCACGCGTGACGGCGATTTTTGTAAAGTGAGATACAGGCCATGAGAAGAAAAGAGTTTGAAGTGGTTGTGTTAGCGGAAGATTTGCCGGATGAAGTGTTAACTAAAGGCATGGCGGGGAACCTGCGGATCCTCCCGGCCATTGTAACGAGCACTTTCCTGCTTCTGTTGTTTCAGCAGCGCTTCGGCCTCTTCAACCTGGCGACGTAGTTTTTCAGAGCGGGGGCATAACAGTATCCGGCGTAGCTTTTCTACCTGTGCGCACATATTCTATCTTTCTGGCGAAGCGCATCTTCCAGCGCGGCGATAAGAGTGAGATAGTCCTGATCCATGACCCCATTTATAATGCGTCCATGCGCTTTTTAACACATTGTCAGAGAGTTAAGGCGAGCAGTTTTTGTGATCTTGACCCGCTATTTCCAGACAGCTTTTGTCTCTAAGTTAGCGTTATCCGTTGGCTCCGGTATTCCCTCGGTGAGAGGTATCCCAGGGCGCTGTGCGGATGGTTTTCATTGTAATGCTCGAACGCCGCCGCTAGGTTTATCAGCGCCGTTCTCACATTCGGTTTGGACATGAAGGTGATGTAGTCACTTTTCATCGTTTTTACGAACCGTTCAGCCATGCCATTACTCTGCGGACTGCTCACTGCTGTTGTGCATGGCTCCAGATTCAGTTCCCTCGCGAACCAGCGGGTTTCATGCGCTACATAAGCTGAACCGTTGTCCGTCAGCCACTGGATTGATTTTTCCGGTAACTGATTACCGAACCGTTTTTCCACTGCACCCAGCATCACATCCTGTACCGTGCTGCTGTCGTAACCCCCTGTACTGGCGGCCCACTCTATGGCTTCTCTGTCGCAGCAGTCCAGCGCGAACGTCACCCGCAGCTTCTCGCCGTCATCACAGCCGAACTCGAAGCCATCTGAACACCAGCGCAGATCGCTTTCCGCCACCGCGACTTTGCCGTTATGCTCACGCTGCCGACGTTGTGGTTTGCCGTGCAGCAGCAACAGCCTGTTCTCGCTCATCACACGATAAACCCGTTTGGCATTCACGGGGGGAAGCCCTTCATTGCGCGACTGCTTCCGCAGTATCGCCCACACCCGTCGATAACCATAACCCGGCATATCACTGATGATCGCGAGGATTCGCGGTAGCAGCTCTGCATCTGCTTCCTCATTCCGTCTGTTACAGCGCCCGTCCTGCCAGTCGACAGGACGATTGACCCGAAGGGATAACTGCGCACGCGACACGCCTAAAGCCCGGCTGACCTGTGCTATTCCTTGCCCTTTGATAACAAGGGCGCGTGCGCTATCCATTTTCGCGACTGACCGTACTCCACCGCTTCTTTCAGGATCTCGTTCTCCATCGTCTTCTTACCCAGAAGACGCTGAAGCTCCCTGATTTGTTTCAGCGCAGCGGAGAGTTCAGAAGCCGGAACGACCTCTTCTCCGGCAGCCACTGCGGTGAGACTGCCTTCCTGGTACTGCTTTTTCCACTTGAACAGCAGACTGGGCTGAATGCCATGCAGACGGGCGACATGGGATACCGACATTCCCGGCGCCATCGACTGCTGAATAATGGCGATCTTTTCCTGAGGCGTTTTACGCCGACGGGCTTCTTGCCCTAACAGTATTCCGGTCATCTCAAAATTAGCGTTAGTGTTAGACATATATCCAAGCCTATCTCTTAAGTTAAGAGACTTCTACTGTCTGGCTTTTCATGGGGCCCACTCAAGGCTAGCAGTTTTTGGCTGACGCCAGTCCAGCTTATCGAGGAGCATGGCGAGTTGTGAGCGGGTGATCGCGATTTTACCGTCGCGTACAGCAGGCCAGATGAACTGGCCTTCTTCGAGCTGTTTGGTAAACAGGCACAGGCCATCCGCATCTGCCCAGAGTATCCTCACGGTATCGCCTTTGCGGCCACGGAAGATAAACAGGTGGCCGGAGAACGGATTTTTATCCCGTGCATGCTGTACCAGCTCGCCCTGGCCATTGAAGGACTTACGCATATCCGTGACGCCAGCAATCAGCCAGATACGGGTGCCTGATGGAAGATTAATTATTCCGGCGCTCTCCCTGTCAGTTCACGCAGCAGCACAGCAAGCAACTCCTGCGACGGGTTTTTCAGGGTTATTTTACTGTGGCGGAACTCCACGCAGCAGGAAGAAGCATTCAACGGATACAGCCCGGAAGCGACATCAGATACAGTGGCCTCCGGTACAATCTCTACAGCTAACAGTGATGGGGCTGAAGGTTGGGCAATGGCCGCAGGCAGGCGACGTGACACCCGCCCCTCGTGCTGCCACATGCGCAGCCACTTAAAAATGAGGTTGTGAACAACACCACTTTCTCTCGCTATTTTTGCGACATTGGCTCTAGGCTGGTAAGCCAGTTCAACGATGCGAAGTTTGACGTCGTTGGAGTAGACAGTGCGTGATTCAGTTCGCCAGTCAGCAGACTTTGCTTTCCTTCTCTCCCCCTTCTGCATTATACGATTTTAAACAGATTTCCCGGAGCGGGCTTTCATAAACTACAGGTATCCTTAGCCAGTTACACCCCTTAGTTAAGTAAAATATCAGGTACATCTTTCTATGCATAAAATAATAAAAGTGCCGCTGTTACTGGCATTGTTGTCATGTTTGATGATGACTCCTGTTCTGTCTCTGGCGAATGACAGCCCCGCGCAAACCGACGTTGAACAACCTGTTAAGGTTAATGCCAACACCGCGCTATCTGCGCTGCAAAAACGCCTGGATACCCTGAAGCAACAAGTGTCTGCTGCGACAGCAGATAAACAATTCACCACCCTGAACGATGAAGCTCAGAAGCTTGTCAGCGATGCAGGTAAACTTGCCGTGACACTTGCACCGCAACTGACACAGGTTCACGCTCAGCTTGATGTGCTCGGCCCGCCGCCTGCGCCAGGTACCCTAACGGAAACCCCACAGGTCGTTAGCCAGCGTAAAAAGCTTAATAGCAGTAAAATCCTGCTCACCACTCAGATTGAGCACACCAAAGCCATCGGCGTGGGGGCGCAAAACTTGTCCGCGCAAATCTTTGGCTTACGCCGCAACGCGCTGAAAACGCAAATTGCGCTCAATACAGGCAGTATTCTAAGAGTTAAGTTCTGGACCCCGTTAATCAAACTGAGTGAGAAAGATGCCGCGCGCTTTGGTGCTTTCGGGTCACAGGTTAGCGATGCCTGGGGTCAGGCCTGGAGCGATGGATGGTGTATTGGCTCAGGTTTCTGTCTGCTACTGGCTCTGATTATTGGCCTGTTCGGACGCAAAGCGCTGGATAAACCCGTCGAGTGGGTCCTCCTCTACTGGTTGCCGCAGGGGCGTTTCCGCCGCAGTTTTCTTGCCTGTTTCACCACACTCAGCATGATGTTCACGCTGGGTATTAGCATGCAGATGCTATGTTATATCTTCACGCGGTTACCGGATACCTCACAGCTGGTGCTGAACTTTGCCAATCAGCTCGTTGGTCTCACCTATTTCTCGGCGATCATAGCCGGGCTTGGGATTGCATTACTCTCTAACAACCATCCCACCTGGCGTTTGCCGGGGATTGCTGATTCTCTGGCAAAAACACTCGGGTCCTTTCCTGTCCTGCTGGCCACCTTTATCTTTATCTTCGGCACTCTCGAGCTGCTCAACGACCTTGTCAGCGCCAGTATTGCCACCACCCTGTTTGGCAACGGGCTGTCGGCCTTACTGGTTGCGCTAAACTGCCTGATAGCGCCGGTGCGTATTAACCGTATACGCAGCAAAATGCGGGCCAATGGCGAGCAAACGGAAGCTCGCTCCACGATTGCAGGCCTGATTCATCTGGTGATAAGCCTGACGGCGGTGGTCATTCTGGGTGCTCTGCTGATTGGTTATATCCCGCTGGCTCGCTTTGTCACCTTCGAGCTGCTGTGGATTGGTCTGGTCCTCAGCTGCTTGTATCTTCAGATTTACTTCGTGGTCGATCTCTGTGAGTCCGTATTCTCACCCTCCACCCAAAGCGGCAAAATACTCAAAAGTACGCTGAGCCTTAGCGATCGCCACCTGTCCCTCGCGGCAACGCTGTTCTCGGCCGTCGGTAAAACCTCGCTCTTACTGATGACAACCATTGCGCTGCTTAACGGGACTTTCGGCACCACTCCCCCCGTAGAGTTTTTGAAAAAAATAGTGGGTATCTGGGGTGAAGAAGGTATTGATGGGATAAGTATTATCCCGGCTCATGCCGTGAATGCCTTTCTGTGTCTGGTAATTGGCTGCTACGTATTGCGCTCAACCCGACGCTGGCTTGATAACGATTTGCTGCCAAAAACCCTGATGGACATCGGACTGCGTGCATCACTTGTCACGCTGTTCACTAACGTCGGCTATGTGCTGATCATCATGCTGACGCTTTCGACGCTCGGCATCGAATGGAACAAGCTCGCATGGATTGTCAGCGCTCTGTCGGTGGGTATCGGTTTTGGTCTGCAGGAGATTGTAAAGAACTTTATTTCCGGCTTAATCTTGCTGACTGAACGCCCGGTCAAAGTGGGTGATTTGGTGAGTATTAGCGGCGTGGAAGGAGATATTCGTCGGATCAACGTTCGCGCAACGGAAATCCAGTTGAGTGACAAATCGACGGTGATCGTCCCGAACTCGCAGCTCATCTCTCAGAACGTGCGCAACGCCACCATGGCGAATGCACAGGGTGTGGCGACCATCGCTCTGACCTTCCCGCTGGATATCGATCCTGAACAGGTACGTAACCTGTTACTGATGGCTTATACCCTGCATGAATCCATTCTGGACGCACCGGCTCCGTCGGTCAGCTTTAAGGAGCTCGGACCGAACGGCATAGTGTTGAGCGTGACGGGTTATGTGAACAGCCCACGCATGGTCAGTTCAACACGCAGTGACCTGTTATATGAAATCCTCAAAATGCTTCGTGAGGCGGGTGTGAGCCTGAGCCAGACGCAAACGATGATCCTCGAGCACCCGAACAATGCGAGTAAGCGTACAGCGAGGGCCGTCTGGTCATAATCTGACTAATTCGACAAAGTGGTGTCCACCAATAGTGATCTGCGCCCCAGAAGTTAGACACTGGAGCGAAGTCCGAGGGCTAATGGCAAAATTTTCATTGAAATTCAAACAGGAAGTCGCAGAAAAATATCTTGAAGGTGAATTGAGTCTGGAAGTTGTAGCTAAAATGTACAACCTTTGCCCGAAATCGGTACGAAAGTGAGCATACGTTTACAGGGAGCATGGGATTGAAATTCTTAGCGGTAAGAAGGGGCGTCATTCTGCTGATTTCAAACTTATGGTGTTGAAGGAGGTTGCAGATGGTGGATTTTCCGCTCGAGAAACAGCGGTTAAACATGGTTTACCAGCTTCAATACAATATGTCGATGGATTGAAAAATATAGGAAATATGGTGATGATGCTTTCACCAGAAAGGACAAAAAGATCAGCACCTTGACCGATAAAAATATCGTACCGCCAACTCTCGGCATACGCTTACTTTACAGAGGGGAGATCAAAACCTGTCATATGCCGACCACTACCTCGCTTCTCCACGCCGATCATATTGCTGGGTGGTTTTGATACTGGCGTGACCCATTGCATCCTTTATCGTAATAAGATCTTCTCCGTTTTCCAGCATCACTGTGGCAAATGTTCTCCTGAGATCGAGCGGAGCACATTTGTCGATTCTGGCCTGACGCTGACGGATTTGGAGTACGTGATACACGGCTTGTTCCGTCAGGCGCTCCTGCGTCGGGGAGTCGAATCGACGGATCCGAATGAATAATGGTCCCGGAACTTCGCCACGGACCTGGTCAATCCAAGTCCGCAGTCGCTGCCAGGTTCCGTCCGGCACGTAAGCCAGCCGCCTTTTATTGCCTTTCCCCTGCACACTTAGCGCCTGTTCCCGAGAGAGAACGTCACTCAGACTCAGATTGACAGCTTCCGAACGGCTCAGACCGCAACCGAGGAGGACGGCAAGCATAGCTGAATCACGCGGCCCCATGCGACTGCGATCGGCATCGCAAACTGCAAAGAGCTGTCGGACTTCCGCCGGATGAAGTGCACGACCGCGCTGCAGACGGCGGCCACGTAGATTTCTGACCGCCCGGATATTCTGAAAGCTCTCGACATCCATCAGCTTCAGCATCCAGGCTTCTTTCGCCACCCCTTTAAGAGCCGAGAGGTAATTATTGATGGTGGCGGTGGCCCGGCCGGCATCCTGCAGCAATTCACAGATGAGCATTACATGATGGCGGCGCAAACTGCCCCAGTTGCATGCCTCGGCGCTGGCGGCGCCGAGTATCCCGGCAACAATACCGAGGAGCGAGGCCATGGCCTGACGGCTGCGAGGTGAGTTCAGCGAGAGCAGATAGGCCTTGGCCGGATCCAGCAGGGCTTCATTGCCGGGGAATGCAGGCAGGAAATCCTGTTTCAGGGAAACCATGCCGTGTTCGCACCACAGTTCAGCGACCGCCGTACCTGCCTCGGATTTCTTCGGGATAGACATGATCTGGCTGTCAGAAATACGTGATTTTTTCACAGAAAGCTCCAGGGCTAAGATTGCGAGAATATTCGACTTTAGACAAGTCAGTTTTTTGAGTGATTACCTTGGTACCTATATATTTATCTTGATTGTAATGTTAGAATTTTAAGGGAAGCTTTTTGTTAATGGAAAAAAGTTTCCCTTTGGACATTTTTATATATCCTCCCTTTTTTAGCTCTGATAGAACCTCAAAAACGTAACTCTTGGATAAACCCGTTCTTTTAATTATAAAAGCAGCTATTCCTTCATTGAATTCAGGGATATGTTCTTTGCGGTAAAGGTATCTATAAAGCATGGAGACGATGGCGTCATAAGCCGTCTCTGTAATTGAGTCTGCTTTATTTGCAATCAGGAAACTACAGAGATGTGTGATCAGAACAATAAGGTCTTCAGTTTCTTTGTGCGTAACATGAAAAACTTTATAGAAATTTTTAAGACTGATTTTTAAAAGTGACACAGAGCTTTCAGCAATGTAGATTAATTTTAATGCCGGAGTCATCATTTCTATTAAACCTATAGGCATAAATTCGACTGTTAACCCAATGAAACTTTCTAGTGGGCTGGTGTATATAGACATGTGTCCTTCTATGATAATGTATAGGTATTTATTACTTGGAGCAAAGTCAGCTCCCCTATCTAGACATACAGGCTCACTTAATTCACGCAATCTCTGATTATGTTTAATAATATCTAGTGTAAGAAATCGTTTGTGTACATTTTCAAATAAATTTGTCATATAGCCTCATGTAAGTTAAACAACTTATAGATGCTATCAATGCACCTGCAACATAAAAATCCGGTACCGGAGTTTTATGTGATCATGGTAAGGGTTTTGCATGGAAAAGTAATACTAGAGGAAAGAGACAGTGCGGTAATGGCTGACTGAGGGTTTAAACAGAGAGTGCACAGAATCAAATTCATCTAATTTATGAGGTGCTCATAACCCGTTCTTTCAATTTAAAAATGTGTCAAACGGGTTCATGGAGTGACTGACGAAATCCGACAGGGAAGATTGATTACAAGTAGAAAGTAACATGATTACTATCAGTAATAACATGTGCTGAAGGTAATGCTAGTTGAGATATTGAGGTAAAAATAAAATGTCCGGTAGCGGATTATTTTATGTATTCAAAGTTGCTAACATAATATCTAACGCTGCTATTAAATTATTTTTTAGCAGAATTTCTATACCTTTGTCTATCTATCAAGGCGACGCATGAAAAACTCATTTGCACTACTTACTACTGCTTCGGCAATTCTTTTGGGTGCCTCTGTTTCCGCAGATGCGGCATCAACAGGGACCATAACATTTAATGGTGAACTAACAGACTCAACTTGTGAAGTAACTGTCGATGGGCAGGGGGCTGATGCTACCGTTACGCTTCCAACTGTGAGCATCAATGAATTAACCTCATCTGGGCAAGTTACGGGCAGAACGGCTTTTAACTTGCAGTTGTCTGATTGCGTGGTTGGCACTTCTGGAGGGCAGTCAAAAGTGTCAGCATTTTTCCAAACGGGTGCAACAGTAGACCAAAATAGTGGGCGATTGCTTAATACTGCAACCACTGGCGCTACCCTTGTTGATTTACAGTTACTGGATGGTTCTAATAGTGATTCCGTAATCAACGTGGGATCAACAGATCAAGTCAGTGATATGACATATGTTGATATCGATCAGACAGCAGGTACTGCAACGCTACCATATGCGGTTGAGTATTATGCTAATGGTCAGACTACACCGGGTGTGGTTGCCAGCAGCGTAGTATATAACTTGCAGTACAAGTAATCACTGATGTGCCGGTTTTTAACCGGCACTACGGGAGTTATAATGATCTCGAATATGAAAGGTATGACCTGCCTGCGTGTTGCGCTATTGTCTGTCATGTCCATTATGTCACAATCCGCTTACTCAAATATTGTTGTTGGAATGACCCGTGTTATTTATCCTCAGAATGAAAAAGAGGTAACAGTAAAGCTGTCAAATAACGGCGCGGGCCCGATTCTGGCGCAGAGTTGGATCGACAAAGGTGATGTTAACGAGCCTCCTGAAAAAATTCAGGTTCCATTCGTTATTGTCCCTCCAATTAATCGAATTGACCCAGGAAAGAGTCAGACGCTGAGAATCACATACACTGGCTCTCCTGCACTCTCATCAACACAAGAAACGGCGTATTGGTTAAACGTACTTGAAATTCCGCCAGTAGGAAAAAATCGTGGGCCGAATAAACTACAAATCGCGTTCAGAACACGTATCAAGGTCTTTTACCGCCCAAAATCACTCGGAAAATCGGATAAGGCAATTGCAGCTGCGGAATCACTAAAGTGGTATTCGGAACAAAAAAAATTATCCGCCAAAAATGACTCGCCATTTTATGTTTCACTGGTTTCCGTGACCGATGGCGCAGGAAAGTCTCTGGAGGGAAAAATGATTCCTCCGTACAATACGGTGTCGTTTCCAGCTAACGAAGGCATAAACATAAATCACGGCGCAAAAATTTCATACGAATATGTAAATGATTGGGGTGCAGTTAAAACTATTAATAAAACAATCCAATAATGGTATTAACTATATGAAAGATAATATTACTATACCTCTTTTTAAACCACTTATTTCGTGCATCGTCCTTGCGATCATGACACATTCTGCGCAAGCTACTGATAGTACTGAATCAGCAGACCAAGCTTCGTCAACAACCGATGGAACGCAGTTTGATCCTATTTTTTTGAAAACATCAGGACAGGGCGATGTTGATTTGTCAAGGTTTCAGAATGGGGCTGCAACCTTACCGGGAACATATCCGGTAGATATTTATGTTAACGGTCAACCCGTAACCAAGGGGACCGTTAAATTTGTCGAAGTCGCAAAAAATGATGCAGAGCCTTGCCTTGATTATAAAATCATAGAGAAATTAAATCTTAAAAAAAACACTCTCTCATCGCAATTTCAAAATTCTTTGAAAGAGAAGAAGCAGTGTTATTTTATTTCTAGAGAACTCCCTGATTCAAATATTGATTATGACTCAGGTGAGCAACGTTTGAATATTACAGTTCCGCAATCAATGGTAAATAATGAGGCCAGAGGCTATGTTGATCCATCATTGTGGGATGAAGGTATACCAGCATTATTCTTAGGATATAATGCCAGTACTTATACAACTCGTTCTCATGGTAAAAGTTATAATTCGGCATATGCTGGAATCAATGCCGGCCTTAATATTGGGCCATGGTATTTTAGACACGATGGGAATTATAACTGGCAGGACGAACAAGGCGGCAAATACGAATCAATCAACAATTATGTGCAGCGTGACATTCCTCAAATTAAAGGGCAGTTACGGTTAGGTGAGTCAAATACAAGAGGGGAAGTATTTGATTCGCTACCGTATAAGGGCATGGAAATTGTCAGTGATGATCGAATGTTACCGCAATCCCAGCGTGGTTTTGCGCCGGATATTAGAGGGATAGCGAGAACTAACGCCAAAGTTTCTGTTAAACAAAATGGTCGTATCATTTACGAAACAACGGTGACACCAGGTGCATTTGATATTAATGATCTCTATCCAACTGGTTATGGTGGCGATCTTGATGTTACTGTTACAGAAGCTGATGGAAGCACACAGAATTTTTTGGTGCCGTATACTTCAGTTGCTCAATTAATCCGTCCAGGAAATCATAAGTTTGATTTTGTGGTTGGACAACTTAACGACAAGAATCTCTCATTTGATCCTTTTATGTATCAACTGTCCTGGCAGCAAGGGTTAACAAACTACCTTACTGGTTATGCGGGCTTACAAAGTGGCGGAGAAGATACACCCGATTATTACGCATTACTTGTTGGTGCAGCGGTGAATACAGGGATTGGCGCCTTTTCATTTGATGTGACTCAGGCTCGCGTCCATCTGGATGATGCTGATGGAAATGCCAGTAGCGGCCAAAGTTATCAGGTTAGTTTCAGCAAGTATCTTGCGGAGACACGAAGTAATTTGACTATCGCGGCATATCGCTATTCAACTGCCGGGTATTATGATTTCTCTACGGCCATGCAAGCTTTAGATATCGAAAAGAATCATGGCGATATGGATAATTTATGGCGACCGAGAAATAAAGTTAATTTAACATTAAATCAGTCTTTGTCTGATGGTTACGGGCAGGTTTATGTTACCGGTTTCTCACAGGATTACTGGAATAATGGTGATACAGATTTGCAATACCAGATAGGTTACAGTAATTCTTGGAAACGCATCAGTTATAATCTCAATGCGGGACGCGTACGTAACCAGTACGGTGATATGGAAACAAATTGGCAAATAAATATAAATGTCCCTCTTGGCGATTATGTTGACAGTAATGTACCGATGCTGACAGCTGGTGTTAACCATGATTCGAATGGCAGAACAGGTGAACAGGTAGGTATTTCTGGTACCGCGGGTACAGATAGTCAGTATGGCTATGGTGTCACTGCTTCCAATTATAATCACGGTGGTGACAGTAGTATCGCTATGAACGGAAATGTTCGCACTCAATATACAAATCTGACAGCCACATATGGCGCTGGGGACGATTACCAAAATGCATCACTCGGCATGAGTGGTACGGTTCTGGCATGGCGTCATGGTGTTACATTTACACCATACACTGGGGATAATTTTGCCATTGTAGAAGCTGATGGTGCGACAGGCGCAAAAGTCAGCGGATATTCCAATGTCAGAATTGACCCATGGGGACATGCCGCAGTACCTTACCTGAATCCGTATGAAGTGAACGATATCACAATTGATCCACATGGCATTCCCGATACTGTTGAAATGGAAAATACCAGTGAAAAAGTGGCTCCCTATGACGGTGCAGTTACAAGAATTGTATTTTCAACGAAGTCAGGTACACCGATCCTTGTGACTGCTCATTCTGAGGGGGGAGTACCAGTGCCGTTTGGGGCAGAAGTCTCTGACAGCAGTGGGCATTCTGTGGGAAGTGTTGGACAGGCGGGAGTGATATACGCCCGAGTATCTGAGCAACATGGTTTCCTGAAAGTTCACTGGGGGACCGGTCCTGATTCCAGTTGTAACATCCACTATATTCTAGCCCCAATGATCAAAGATCGGATGACAGCTGATATTCAGCGATTTAACTCAATTTGCAGGAGTGGAAGCTAATGGCAAGGGTTATATTATTTATCTGTTGTGCATTACTTTTTTGTACAAAATCCGCGCTTGCAACATGCACGCTCAATGCTCCTGCGGATACGGCTACCATGCCGTTATTAATGCCTAATATCACGGCAGGCAATGATCTCGCAGATGGATCGATTTTATATCATCAACAATATAATCTTGACTATACCGGTGGAAGCAGTTGGATTACTGTTACATGTTCAACAACAAATTTGATCATGGCTAACTATGGTTTCAGTCAGACACCATTGCCTGCTTCATCGTGGGGGACTGGTCAACTAGCAGGGAAAGTTTATGAGACCGGAGTTCCCGGTATCGGAGTGTACTTCCAGCAAAATACGAACTCAACATTATATGTAGCTGACAGTAAACCGGCGACGAAAGAAGAAAATAATGGCTCAGTTTGTGAGGGATCAACGACGTGTAGAGTGATTGGGAACCTTAAACGTTGGGATGTCTACTTTGTGAAAACTGGCACGATATCTCCCGGAACGGTAACAGGAGGGAACCTACCCTGCTTGACACTTAACTACACGAATGAAGGCAATTCCGCCTCAAATCTTGTTGAAAATGTATGCCTAAGTGGCTCTATTAATGTGATCGCTGGTACCTGTCAGACACCTAATGTTGATGTGGATATGGGTAAGTACGATATTTCTCAGTTTAGCGGAAAGGGGTCTTTTCAGAAATGGACTGATGCGTCGATAAAATTGGTAAATTGTCCGGTGTTCTATGGTTCTAACTCGAGCGGAACATGGTCTTCGGATGCAACATCAAGTAGTTCCGGGGGGACACCAAAAAATAACACTCTGGAGTTATCACTTACACCCAACACTTCGGTCATTGACTCGGCAAATGGTATTTTTGATATAACAAATGGGACCGGTAGTGCACAAGGTGTTGGTATTCAACTCGCGTATGGAACGGCAGCAGGAAATATCGATTTCGTGGATTTTTCGCAAACTAAAAGCTATCAAATTGATCTGAATACAACTGGTGTTTCCACTATTCCTTTAGTAGCCAGATATATACAAACTGGGAACGGTGTTCAACCTGGACTTGCGAATAGCGCCGTAACTTTTCTTATTAATTATTATTGAGTCTATTACTGGCCGGGAAGTCCCCCTCTCCTCTCCCGGCTTTTTTATTTTTAAGTTATTTATGAGTGTTAGCTTAGTTATCGCTATTGAATTAAAAATTCCGCACCAGGCTCAGATTTTTTTAACTTTTCATTGATAGAAAATTTTATTACAAAGACATTCAGAGGTGGAAATGGAAGAAGCACTTAACGTAATCAAATACATTGAAATTATTGAGATTTTAGCCAAAGTTAGGCAGATCTCTTTTTATACAGAAGTTGTTGAGTTACGGCGCCTCCTTGAAGTTAACTCTATAGACTGTAAAACCATTAAAACGCAGGAACAATTTTTTAATGAGACCGTCAGAAAACTTTTGCGCTATGGTGTCATTTGATTTTCTGCTGGGAAAGATGCACATCGTGCAGGTATGACTGGCTAGTGACATGGCAATTTTAGTTTAATCCGGTAGTGGATTTGTTTTTTTTGTGTTTTAGGCTAAATTAATCATATTATTAATTCAATAGCTCATTTATTGATGATAAATAATAAGCCTTTACTGAATGGCGTAAAATGTTCACATGAATTGTATCAAAACATTTATATCAGATAATATTTTTTTGTGTGCTGGTGCCACAATGTATGGTGCTGATTATGTTTATTATGCTAATAATTATAAAAATCACCTACGATATAGTCCGTTGAATCGCGAACACACAGCGATTGTGGCGATTGAAGATGTGATTTTAAGAGAGTGCATACTGGCTAAGCTCACTGGTTTTGTCAATTTGATAATTTTACTTGACAATGATTTAAATAACAATGCCTGTCTTAAAATTGGAGCTGTAATTTATGTGTCATCAAAAGCCACCCCTAGTAAGATTAATTACATTATAACAAATAAACATTGTTACCGTGATCTGCATTTGTCAGCTAGAGAAAGGATGGTATTAGAGCTTTCTTATCTTAAAAATACTGATCTATCTGAACGATTAAATATTTCTATAAAAACATGTAGCGCACATAGAATAAATTTACAAAATAAATTACATGTCCGATACACGAATGCCATTGCTATGGAGAGAATCAGGCGTAAGGCTGAGTGTCATAATCATTATTAATAGGAGCCCAGAATGAATGAAGTTGAATTATTAATTCTTGAGCGCAAGGGGATGTGGCGGAGAGCCGCCCGAGGATGGCTAGAACTACAATTTTCACCGGCTCTGAGTGATTCTCAGAGAGAATTTCTTCGTAGGCGCTGTAAATGGTGCCTTCAAAAATCGAGAAAAGTAAATGATCTTGTGATTTGAGCACGTCACTTACAGTGTCATCAGGCTTAACTCATAATGTTGTTTTTCGTAAAACCGTAAACAATGAGTTCTTTAAAATCGTATTAATTATTTTATACCACATTGGAAGTCGCTATTTATTAAGAGCTAGATAGTAACGCCGACCAATTTCTAACTATTAATTTTTGCGAGAAACATATAATGTTTAACATCAATCAAATAGATTTTCTCTATCAACCTGTTTATAACAGAAATCTTCACTTGTATGGTTTCGAGATTCTATCAAGGCTACGCGAAGCTGGAGGTGGGGCTGCGTTTATACAGGCTATTGAAAATTCAGATGTAATTGTCGATCTCGCTCTAAAGCAACTTTATACTGCCTGCAACCATTTGAATGCTGGGATGGATTGCCATTTCAGTTTGAATGTTAATGAATATATATTAGGTAGCTTGCGCTTTATCTCTGAAGCTATTAAAGTTCATCAAAAAAATAGATGCAGAATCAGCTTTGAATTATCCGAGAATATTAATTTTTTGGGTCGAGATGACCTTTCCATAGCGTTAAAAAAATTGCATGCAGCCGGCTTTATATTAGGTCTTGATGATTTTTTTTCAGGTGAAAGTTCCATAAATCCTATTATGACAGCTGATATATCCTATGTTAAGGCTGATATGTCAATAATCCAGTCCTTTAAAGAAACAGATGTTTCCCGTCATCTGTTAAAGACAATGGTCTATTTTTGTAATTTGTCATCAAAAAAATGCGTTGCTGAAGGCGTGGAGAATCTAGAAACATACTATGAACTACAAGGCATGGGTTTTGATTTTTTCCAGGGGTACCTATTTTCTGAACCTGTTCCTTATTCTCGGGCGTTAATGCTTTACAAGGAAAAAAAATTCAACGTCGGCAGTAAATGACGTGTGTGCGAAAATCTATTATTTAAACCGCTATTTTAATTTTGCAATAGGGGTTCACTTGAAATTTGACATCCATGGTCACGCAATTTTTTGCAACACCGATATTGACAATATTTCGGTATATCATGCAGATTCGGAACTGTTAGATATTTTTAGCGATGAAGACAGCTATGAGTGGGATACGATCATTGTTGAAAATCAGGGGCGTGAATACCTTGAAACTGGAGAGGTGACGTCGTTGTTCAATTTTGAGCGAGAAGATTGCACACGCCCATTTTATGTTGTTCCAGAGAATATAGTATTCAGAAGTCACACCCGTATTTATAACGTTTATCACAAGCTATTACTTATCTGTACTGGGGGGGAATAATGCCGATGCATTGTCATCAACGTTAATGATTTCGTCATCACATATCCTTAGTTCGTCATCGAATTGCCACATCCCCACATAAAGTATATTTATCTGTAATGCTCATAATTCCTCCATTTTCAATGAGTAAAAAACAACCATCACTTGACATCTGTTTTACCGATGTTGCGTAACACCCTCTATCCCTCGAGGTCCTGATCTGGTAACTATAATTAGGCATAGGATTGTCAGATTTCTTAATAATCTGTCCAGTTAGATGGTCAAATACCGTCACCGTCAGGTGATATTGCAGAATTTACGGTTGGATCATATTGCACACTAAACCCATGGCGTGCCGCAGCACTGGTGTTAATACCCAGTGAAAGTGATAGCTCTGTAAGCATTAATTTTAAAAAAAAGTACGGCATTATTTTTCATATCGTAATACTCTTAATTCGATAGATTTCCGCATTATCGGTAAGTGTCACTGGTCATCGGACAGCATCCTGTACACCCAGTGGCACTCCCGGGCCGTATGCCGGTACAAATCGGGCTGGTCTGCCAGACCATCGGTGGTCACTTTCCAGAGAAAATAGAGTTTAAATGGTAGTTTCGCCCGTATACCCTGCGTTCGCCCCTGTTTCAATAACCAGTCGATATCCCCGGTGGTGTCGCGCGGAAACCGGCGGGCTTCTGCCAGCCAGCGGGTCAGAAAGAGGTTTTCTTGGGCGTCGGACTGCACCGTGCTATGCAGCGCATTGAGCGCGCACCAGGCTATATGTGCCGTCGTCGCGGGGAGGGGGAATCAGTCATCAGGTTTTCGCAGTACAGTGATAATGACGCGATTATAGCAGCATCCTCCCCCGTCAGTGCCACCCCGATGGCCGTGAATGCAGATGTCAGTTTTAACGTTCATTCATTATCAGGCTGAATGTATCAATGCAAAACAATCACTGGACATATTATTTAAGTAAGGCGTGATATTATTTACGATGACTTAATTAATCGGTTTCGGGATGTCCTCTTGCAACGTATTTGCATATTTAGGTGAGTCATTTTTCAGACTATTCAAAGCAGATTTTACTTGCCTGACTGTTGCATTATATCGGAACCGGCAAAATCCAAATTTAAACTACTTTAAACCCTGATTGCCTGACAGGTCAGATTCCGGTTCAGATGCGGGTTGCCGTGAATAATGAATTAACATGCCTCTCCTTCAAATTGCGCAATCGGTTTTGTCCTGTTTACATGTAAATTATCTGGCGCATAATAAACGGCCTGCCGTTATATCTGTTACATACCCTTTATCTGGCAGGAAGCCCAATTACACATTAAATGGAGAATGAGCGGATGAGCCAGAGCTTTCAGAATGAAATCCCGAAGGCGCGTGTTAATATTTCGTTAGATTTACATACGGGGGGCGCGCAGAAGAAAATCGAGCTCCCGCTGAAGTTGCTGACCACAGGCGACTTCAGCAACGGAAAAGCCACCGGTACCCTGTCGGAAAGAAGTAAACTGAATGTTAATAAAAACAACTTCGATTCCGTTATGGGCGAGCTGAATCCTGAAGTGAATCTTACCGTAAAAAATACGCTCGCGGATGACGGCTCTGAAGAAAATGTCCGTCTGAGCTTTAGCAAGATGAAAGACTTCGAACCTGAAGCCGTTGCCCGCCAAATTCCCCAGCTGAAAGCTATGCTCGCCATGCGTAATTTACTGCGCGATCTCAAATCCAATCTTCTCGACAATACCACCTTCAAGAAAGAATTCGAAAAAATTCTGAAAGATCCTGCGCTGAGCGATGAGCTGCGTAACGAACTGAACGCGCTGGCCCCGTCCCAGAATTAATTGTCAGGTAGCGGAAATATTAACGGAATAACTGGAAAGAATGCTTATGTCAGTCAATAAAAAAACGCAGAACCCGACGGCGGGCGCCACGCTTGAAAAAACACTGCCGGACGGCGGTGTATATGCCTCACTGTTCGAAAAAATAAATCTGCAGCCGGTTGCCGAAATGGGCAATCTGAATGGTTTTGATGATAATACCGTGATGGCGGAAACGTCGACAAACGCCCGAGTGACCGCCGCGGTACAGGTCTTTATGCAGTGCCTGCAGAAATCCGGACAGAAAGTCGAAAAATTAGATAAGACCTTGCTGGACAGTCATATCGCAGAGCTGGATTTCCAGATCTCACGCCAGCTGGATGAGATCATGCATCATGAGGAGTTTCAGCGCGTCGAGAGCGTCTGGCGTGGCCTGAAATCCCTGGTGGATAAGACCGATTTTCGCCAGAACGTGAAGCTGGAAATGCTTGATTTATCTAAAGAAGAGCTGCGACAGGACTTCGAGGACGCGCCGGAAATTATCCAGAGCGGGTTATACAAACAAACCTACATTGCCGAATACGACACACCTGGTGGAGAGCCTATCGCTGCCGTTATTTCAGCGTATGAGTTTGATGCATCAGCCCAGGACGTGGCGCTGATGCGTAATATATCAAAAGTTTCCGCCGCTGCCCATATGCCGTTTATCGGCTCAGCCGGTCCGGCGTTCTTTTTAAAAGAAAATATGGAGCAGGTCGCGGCCATCAAAGATATCGGCAACTACTTCGACCGTGCCGAGTACATCAAATGGAAATCGTTCCGCGACACCGACGACTCCCGTTATCTGGGGCTGGTGATGCCCCGTGTGCTGGGTCGTCTGCCATATGGTCCGGACACCGTGCCGGTACGCAGCTTCAACTACGTTGAAGAAGTGAAGGGGCCGGATCACGACAAATACCTGTGGACCAATGCGTCGTTCGCGTTTGCGGCCAACATGGTGAAGAGCTTCATCAACAACGGCTGGTGCGTACAAATCCGTGGTCCGCAGGCGGGTGGTGCAGTGCAGGATCTGCCGATTCACCTGTATGACCTGGGTACCGGTAATCAGGTGAAGATCCCGTCAGAAGTGATGATCCCGGAAACCCGCGAATTTGAATTCGCTAACCTCGGCTTCATCCCGCTGTCGTACTACAAGAACCGCGATTTCGCAGCGTTCTTCAGTGCGAATTCTGCTCAGAAGCCAGCCATTTACGATACCGCCGATGCGACTGCTAACAGCCGCATCAATGCGCGTCTGCCGTACATCTTCCTGCTGTCGCGTATCGCGCACTACCTGAAGCTTATTCAGCGTGAAAACATCGGCACCACCAAGGACCGCCGTCTGCTGGAACTGGAGCTGAACACCTGGGTGCGTGGACTGGTGACCGAAATGACTGACCCGGGCGACGAACTGCAGGCGTCTCACCCGCTGCGTGACGCCAAAGTGATTGTCGAAGACATCGAAGACAACCCGGGCTTCTTCCGCGTTCGACTGTTCGCCATCCCGCACTTCCAGGTGGAAGGGATGGACGTCAACCTGTCACTGGTTTCCCAGATGCCGAAGGCGAAAGCGTAACGTAAGGCAGGAAGTCAATGAAAACGGAACAACCGTTATGGGGCAGGGGACAGATGGTCTCTCCTCAGCACTTCCAGCAACAGGCCGCATATGCGGCCTGGTCTGCGGAATGCATCGCCCGACTGGGCCTCTCCCATCCCTGGGGGATAATTGATGCCACTTTCGAACCGGATGCACTGAGGCTGGGCCGTCTGCAGGCCCGTCATCTGCACATCCGTTTCCCCGACGGCACACTTATCGACACGGATAATGCCGATGATTTGCCGCCGGTGCTGGCGCTTGAGGGCGAATCACACGAAGTGGTGGTGGTTCTGGCGCTTCCGCTGCTGCGGGCAAATGGCGGCAACTGCCTGAAACCCGATGAGGTGGCAGAGCGCCCTGTTCGCTATCGCCAGCGCTGGCGGGATGTCCGCAACACCTTTGGCGACGATACCCGCCAGATTGCAGTGATGCAGCCAGAGCTGACGCTGCGTTTCGCCCATCAGAACAACAGTGATTACCTGACCTGTCCGGTCGCCCGTCTGCAGCAGGATTCACAGGGGAGCTGGGTACCCGATGAAACCTTTCTTCCGCCACTGCTGACTCTGCAGGGCAGCCGCTGGCTGGTGACCCAGTTGGAACAGCTGATGACGCAACTGCGTGCCCGTCTGAGTCGCCTGATGGACATGCGTCGTGAAAGTAACGAGCGGATGGCCGATTTTGCCGTGGCCGATGTGTCTCTGTTCTGGCTGCTCAATGCCCTGAACAGCGCAGAACCTGTGCTCGGACAGTTTCAGCGTCACCCGCAAAGTCCACCGGAGCGTCTGTACCCGGAACTGATACGCCTTGCGGGCAGCCTGCTGACCTTCTCGCTGGAGCACCAGGTGAGTGCCATTCCTGTCTGGCAGTATGAGCAACTGAATAACGTCTTCCCGCCGCTCTTTGACTTACTGGGCGACCTGCTGGAGGCCAGCCTGCCGTCGCGGGTGGTGGCGATTGAGCTTGAGCATGATGCCCGGCTTCACTTCTGGCAGGCCCGTCTGCATGACCCACGCCTGCGCGAAGGGGCGGATTACTACCTCTCCGTGCGCTCACCGATGCCGGTGGCACAGCTGCTGGAACAGTTCCCGCGTCAGTGCAAGGTCGGCAGTCCCGATCATGTCAGGAGTATCGTCAATTCATCACGGGTGGGTGTGCCGCTGACGCCGCTGCGTCATGTGCCGGCCGCCATTCCGCTGCGTCTGGAAAACCAGTATTTCAGCCTCGATGTCTCTCATCCTTTGGCCACCGAAATGCTCCAGGGGGGGACCTGTATGTTTTACGTTCCGGGCATGCTCGGCGAGCCTGAACTTGAACTCTTTGCGGTACTGAGAACATGAGTGAGAGCAAACGCGGCGCGGCCGCGTCCATTGATATTGATGCCCTGCTGCAGGACACCTGGCTGCAGGTGATCAGCCTGCGTCACGGTCCTGAGTTTCAGGATGGAGAAGGGCGCACGTTGTGGGAGCGCTGCATTGCTGATGTTGAGCGTGTGCAGCGTGAGTTGAAAGCGAGCGAACTCGATGAAGCCAGCTGCCAGCATATTCTCACTGCACAGTGTGCGCTGCTTGATGAAGCCGTCAAAGGTCGCGGTGTGGAGGATGATGCCTGCGTGCAGTGGTATGACATTCCTCTGCAGGGACACTTCCTCGGCACCATGGATGCCGGTGATACGCTGTGCTCCCGGATGCGCGATGTGCTGCGTGAACCGGCGCCTGACCATGCTGTCGTGACCTGCTTCCAGCGAGTCATGATGCTGGGGTTCCTCGGCAGTTTCCGCTCGTTGAACGATCCGGAGCGCCAGAAACTCGTCAGCGTGCTCAGTGAACATGTCACGCCGTTCAGCTATCCGCAGAATCACCCGGTACTGGCAGAAAGCCGTGCCGGACGGGGAATGGGCAGCTGGCTGGCGTCATGGCCCGTGCGAATTGGCCTGAGCGTGGTGGTGGTTGCAGCACTCTGGTGGGGACTGAGCCACTGGCTGGATCAGACACTGCAGACCCTGCTACCGGGAGCCGTGAAATGAGTCCTGCACAACAGTGCGGGCTTGCGCTGTGGGCCGCCCTGCTGAGTGCAGTGGTCTGCCTGGGCTTCCTGCCGGTATCCCGACTGGTTTCTGTGCTTGTTTTGCTTACCGTTCTGGGGCTAATCCTGGCGTTCTGGACTGTCGCCAGTCGTCGTGCGGAGCATGACGTTACCCTGCGTCTGGATGACCTCCCGGAAGCCACTTACCGCCAGCCCGTGGTGCTGGTTTGCGGCGATCTGCCGTTGACCTGGCCTCTGCATTCACCGGTGCTTACGGTCACACAGGGCTGTTGGATCCGCGTGGAGGATCATCAGGATCTGGAGCAGGCAGCCCGCCAGATACTGTGGTTGCGACCCGACTGGGGTCGCCAGCTGTCGGTGATGGTCAGTGTCTGTCCGCAGAAACACGCCGACAGCGAAGCGCTTACCAGCCGCTTGCTGTCCCTGCGCTGGCAGCTCAGCCAGCTGCGTAAAGAAACCGGGCATTCCGTGCCGCTGGTTCTGAATGGCCAGGTTGGCAGCGCGATGACAAATGACATGCTCTGGCAGGTGGCTATTCCGGGAGAAGGAGTGAAGGTCTGGCGTGAGTCTTCAGCGCCGAGCTCAATCGCTGCATGGGTCACCACCGGTGGGTCGCCTGCGATGCAGCAACAGGTGCTGATGAACAGTCTGATGAGCTGGTTCCATCAGCACGTCAAAACTGTCTTTATGGATGAGAACCCTGATGTGCCAGCCATTGCACCGACCGCGGTGCTGTGGGGAATGGGACCGATCCTTGCCGGAAGCCTGGCCACATCAGCCTGGACTGCGTGGCTATCCCGTCACACAGCGATGCAGCAGGTGAGGGGCTGGCAGCCGGTGGGAACTGACAGCTCGGTGATATCACCGCTTCCGGATTTCGTCCTGCCGTTGCTGCCTGAAGGACGGGGATTAACCTCGCGTGGCCGGACCTGGCACTGTGCATTCGGACTCTTCACGCTGGCGGCCATGGCGGCGCTGCTCAGCTGCGGCTGGAACAATCGCCAGTTGCTGCATCGTGTGAGCTTCGATATTGCCCGTTATGACCGTATCCCGATGCGTGATTACGGCCCGAAAGCCGATGCCGTCGCAGTCCTGCGCGACGATGCCGTGCAGCTGGATCATTATGCGCGCAATGGCGTACCGGCTCGGATGAGCCTCGGGCTGTATCAGGGCGAGCGGCTGCGTATGCCAGTACTTGATGCGATCCGCAGGTACGTCCCGCCGCCTCCGCCCCCTTCTCCGGCACCACCGGTTATCAAAAACATTATTCAGGGCCCCAAAACCGTCCGTCTCGACAGCCTGTCGCTGTTCGATTCCGGCAAGGCTGTGCTCAAAACCGGCTCCACCAAAATGCTGGTCAATTCCCTGGTTGGTATCAAGGCGAAGCCGGGCTGGCTGATTGTGGTGGCAGGGCATACCGACAATACCGGCAATCCGCAACTTAACCAGACGCTCTCTCAGCAACGTGCCGAGGCGGTACGGGACTGGATGCGGGACACCGGCGATGTGCCGGAAAGCTGTTTTGCGGTGCAGGGCTACGGCGCAAGCCGTCCGCTCGCCACCAATGATACCCCGGAAGGCCGTGCGGCCAACCGGCGTGTAGAGATAAGCCTTGTGCCGCAGGCTGATGCCTGTCAGGTGCCGGGCAAACCAGCGTCACCGGATGAAAGTGACGCATCAACTCAAGAAATGGAGAAGTAAACCATGGCAATTCCTGTTTATCTGTGGCTGAAAGACGACGGCGGTGCGGACATTAAAGGGTCTGTGGACGTTCAGGATCGTGAAGGCAGCATCGAAGTTGTCGCTCAGGAGCATAACCTGTACATCCCGACCGATAACAACACCGGCAAGCTGACCGGGACCCGTATCCACACCCCGTTCCTGTTCACCAAGGAAATCGACTCTTCCAGCCCGTACCTGTACAAGGCGGTAACCACCGGTCAGACCCTCAAGTCTGCGGAATTCAAGTGGTACAAAATCAACGACGCAGGCCAGGAGGTGGAGTACTTCAACACCAAACTGGAAAACGTCAAGCTGGTGAAAGTCGCGCCGAAAATGCACGACATTAAAGACCCTTCTTTCGAGAAGCATAACCACCTCGAAACCATCGAGCTGCGTTACGAAAAAATCACCTGGACCTACAAAGACGGCAACATCATTCATTCCGACTCCTGGAACGAACGCGCCACCGCGTAAGACTGCAGGCGGACAGTCCCCTCTGTCCGCTTTTTTTGTTTTTGCTGAACGTCTGCCGATGCGGGCGCTGAGCAAAGAAACCCACAAACTGCCCGCCTGACCGTATGCGCTTTGGTCTCCTGAACTACAGGAAACAGCGAGGGGCGGTAGCGTGTCCAGGAACCGACAAAGAGAGAACTTCATGGAAAATCCAGCCATCCTGCTGCGACGTCTGAACCCTTACTGTGCCCGCGCGATGGAAGGGGCTGCCTCGCTGTGCCAGACCCGGGCGCATGCGGAAATTTTGCCGGAGCACTGGCTGCTGAAGCTGCTGGAACAGGGTGAAGGTGACCTGACGGTGCTGGCTAGGCGCTACGAATGGGATATGGACGGCCTGTGGCAGGATTTGCTCGGCTGGCTGGACAATCTTCCGCGCTCGGTGCGTGGGCGACCGGCTCTGTCCGACAACATTCAGACCCTGATGCAGGAAGCGTGGATGCTGGCTTCGCTTTCCGGCGAAGATCAGATCCGCAGCATCCACCTGCTGATGGCCATGGTCGATAAACCGAAACTGGTACGCTGCGATGGTCTGTGGCCGCTGCTGACGCTCGGCCAGAGCCAGCTGGAACGTCTGCGTCCGCTGCTCGACGCGCAGTCCGACGAGCGCCCGGAACTGCAGCAGGAAGCCGAACTGGCTCAACAGGGGGGCGATGTCGAAATGGTCGGCCGTCCGGTGGTGGCTGAAATCCACGAAGGCGAACTCAATCCGGCGCTGCAAAACGCGCTGGATAAATTCACCCTCGACGTCACCGCCAAAGCGAAAGGGGGTCACATCGACCCGGTGTTCGGCCGCGATACCGAAATCCGTCAGATGGTGGATATCCTCTCAAGGCGTCGTAAAAATAACCCGATTCTGGTCGGCGAACCGGGCGTGGGTAAAACCGCCCTGGTGGAAGGTCTGGCTCTGCGTATTGCCGAGGGCAATGTGCCTGAGTCGCTGAAAACCGTCAGCCTGCGCACCCTTGACCTCGGGCTGCTGCAGGCGGGCGCGGGCGTGAAAGGCGAATTTGAACAGCGCCTGAAAAACGTCATCGACGCGGTCCAGCAGTCGCCGAACCCGGTGCTGCTGTTTATCGACGAAGCGCACACCATTATTGGCGCGGGTAATCAGGCGGGCGGGGCGGATGCGGCCAACCTGCTGAAACCGGCGCTGGCGCGCGGTGAACTGCGGACCATTGCCGCCACCACCTGGAGCGAGTACAAACAGTATTTTGAACGTGATGCGGCCCTGGAGCGCCGTTTCCAGATGGTGAAGGTCGATGAGCCGGACGATGAGACCGCCTGCCTGATGCTGCGCGGCCTCAAATCCCGCTACGCCGAACACCACAACGTGCATATCACCGATGACGCGGTCCGTGCCGCCGTCACGCTGTCCCGTCGTTATCTGACCGGGCGTCAGTTGCCTGATAAGGCCGTTGACCTGCTCGATACCGCCGCCGCGCGCGTACGGATGAGCCTCGATACGGTGCCTGAACAAATTGTGCGCCTGAAAGCGCAACTGACCGCGCTGAAACTGGAAGAACAGGCGTTGCTGGAAGATATCGCGGTCGGGGGTAACACACACCATGACCGGCTGAGCGTCATTGAACAGCAGCGACAGGCAAAAACCAGTGTTCTGACACAGCTTGAATCCCGTTTTATTGACGAAAAATCACTGGCACAGCAGCTGATGGCCAGCCGCCAGGACATCAGCCAGCAGACGGAGATTGCGGCCCTGCAGCAACAGCTGGAAAAGGAACAGCAGGGCGATGCCCTGGTTCAGGTCGATGTCGACACCCGCACCGTCGCCAATGTGATTGCCGACTGGACCGGCGTGCCGCTCTCCTCATTGATGAAGGATGAACAAACCGAACTGCTGAACCTGGAAGCGGAAATCAGCAAACGCGTGGTCGGCCAGGACGTGGCGCTGAGCGCCATTGCTCAGCGTCTGCGTGCGGCCAAAACCGGACTCACCTCCGAGAACGGCCCGCAGGGCGTTTTCCTGCTGGTCGGCCCGAGCGGCACCGGGAAAACCGAAACGGCACTCACGCTCGCGGATGTGCTGTACGGCGGTGAAAAGTCGCTTATCACCATCAATCTGTCGGAGTACCAGGAGCCGCATACCGTCTCCCAGCTGAAAGGTTCACCGCCGGGTTATGTCGGTTACGGTCAGGGCGGCATTCTGACTGAAGCCGTGCGCAAGCGCCCGTACAGCGTGGTGCTGCTTGATGAGGTGGAAAAAGCCCACCGCGACGTGATGAACCTGTTCTACCAGGTCTTCGACCGCGGTTTCATGCGTGACGGGGAAGGGCGCGAAATCGACTTCCGCAACACCGTGATTCTGATGACCTCCAACCTCGGCAGCGACCCCCTCATGCAGCTACTGGATGAACAGCCGGACGCCACTGAAGGCGACCTGCACGAACTGCTGCGCCCGATATTACGTGACCACTTCCAGCCGGCGCTGTTAGCCCGTTTCCAGACCGTGATTTACCACCCGCTGGCAGAAACCGCGATGCGCACCATCGTGCAGATGAAACTGGATCAGGTCGGCAAGCGCTTACATCGCCATTACGGCCTGGCCACGCACATCGACGAAAGCCTGTTCGATGCGCTGACCGCCGCCTGCCTGCTGCCGGACACTGGCGCGCGCAATGTCGACAGTCTGCTCAATCAACAAATTCTGCCGGTGCTGAGTCAGCAGTTGCTGACCCACATGGCGGCGAAACAGAAACCACAGTCGCTATGCCTTAGCTGGAGTGAGGACGAGGGTATCGGGCTGGAGTTTGACCGTACACAAGGAGTGCCCGCATGAGCAGTAACCCCCCGATAAGATTCAGCCATAACCATCACCTGCTGGCAGTCAAAGGGTGTGAAGCAGAACTCGATGTCCTGGCGTTTGAAGGCGATGAAGCCCTGAGCACGCCGTTCAGCTACCGGATTGAATTTACCAGCCCTGACCATGCCATCAGCAAAGAAATGATGCTGATGAAAGCGGCCTCCCTGACGCTGCAGGCCCCGGTGGACCAGGGCTACGGCATCAAAATGCAGCAGGCCGTGCGTACCCTTCAGGGGGTGGTGAGCGGCTTTGAACGCCTCAGCACCTCAAAGGATGAAACCCACTACGCCCTGACGCTGCAGCCGCGTCTGGCGCTGCTTGACCGTTCGCACCAGAACGCCATTTATCAGGATATGTCGGTTCCGCAGATTGTGGAAAAAATCCTGCGCGAGCGCCACAACATGCGCGGTCAGGATTTTCTGTTCTCACTTGCAAAAGAGTACCCGCGCCGTGAGCAGGTGATGCAGTACGGCGAGGATGACCTGCACTTTATTACCCGCCTGTTGGGTGAGGTCGGTATCTGGTTCCGCTTTACCACCGATACCCGCCTGAACATCGACGTCGTGGAGTTTTATGACGGTCAGCAGGGGTATGAAAAAGGTCTGACCCTGCCATCAGTTCCGCCATCAGGACAACATTCGGAAGGTGTGGACTCGGTCTGGGGCATGGAGAGCCATCATAACGTGGTGCAGAAACAGGTCAGCACCCGGGATTACAACTACCGGCAGGCCACGGATGACATGAACACCCAGGTCGATGCGACCCGCGGGGATACCACCACCTACGGCGATGCCTATCACTATGCGGATAACTATCTGACAGCGGGCAGTACCTATGACCGCAATCCGGCCCCGGAGTCCGGAGCCTTTTATGCCCGCATTCGTCATGAGCGTTATCTGAATGGCCAGACGCAGACTCATGCCATCACCAGCTGCCCGACACTCTCTCCGGGTCAGGTACTGAAAGTCACCGGCGGGTACGAAGTGGCCGACGTGTTCGCGAAAGGCGTGGTCGTCACGGCGATGCACTGCCATGCGCGCCGTGATGAAGACTTTGGCGTTAACTTCGACGGCATCCCGGACAGCACCGATTTTGGTTTCCGTCCTGAGCCTGGCTCACGCCCGGTGATGGCTGGCACATTGCCGGCCCGCGTCACCAGTACCACCGAGAACGATACCTACGGCCACATCGATAAAGACGGTCGCTATCGCGTCAACATGCTGTTTGACCGTGATAACTGGGAGACCGGGTTCGAGAGCCTGTGGGTGCGTCAGTCCCGCCCGTATGCCGGCGATACCTACGGTCTGCACCTGCCGCTGCTGGCGGGCACCGAAGTGGCGATTGGTTTTGAGGACGGTAACCCGGACCGGCCGTACATCTCCGGGGTGCTGCACGACTCGGCGCACGGTGACCATGTCACTATTCGCAATTACAAACGTAACGTCCTGCGGACGCCTGCGAACAACAAAATCCGCCTCGATGACAGCCGTGACCAGGAGCATATCAAGGTCTCCACCGAGTACGGCGGCAAGAGTCAGCTGAATCTCGGACATTTAGTGGATGCGGAGAAGCAGAAGCGCGGTGAGGGTTTTGAGCTCAGAACCGACAGCTGGGGAGCCATCCGGGCACAGAAAGGGATGTTCATCAGCGCTGATGGCCAGACGAAAGCACAGGGCCAGGTGCTGGAGATGCAGCCAGCGGTCAGCAATCTGGGGGATGCCCGGGAGCAGATGACGTCTATCTCCGATGATGCGCAGAAGGCGACCGCGAACCCGGCCGATCTCCAGGCGCAAATTAAACTGCTGGAACAGCAGCTGACAGACCTCAAAAAATCAGTGCTGCTACTCAGCGCACCGGATGGAATGGCGCTGACCAGCGGACAGCATCTGCAGGTTTCTGCCGGGCAGAACCTGATAGCCACAGCTGGTAAAAATGCAGACGTCAGCGTGGTGAAAAATCTGTTCATCGGGGTGGGTAATGCCCTGAGCGTGTTTGTTCGTAAGCTGGGGATCAAGCTCATCGCGAACCAGGGGCCGGTGCAGGTACAGGCGCAGAACGACCTGATGGAATTGCTGGCACGTAAAGAAATCAGCATTGTCAGCACGGAGGATGAAATCAAAATCATCGCGAAGAAGAAGCTGACTCTGAATGGTGGTGGGAGCTATATCAGGATTGATGCAAGTGCGATTGAATCTGCTACTGCAGGTGAATATCGTACGAAAGCAGGACATTATGGGCGTAAGGCAAGCGCATCAGAAAAGGTCACGCTGCCTGTCTTTCCTGTAATGGAACCTGGCGAACAAAGCTTACGTTTTGCTTTCCCTGGTGCCGATAGTGTCAGCCAAAGTATGGACTGGATGACAAATCAGCCATACAACATTACTGACAGCAATGGGAAAATCCTGTCTACCGGCACGGTAGACAATTCAGGTCGCTTCCCGAAAATAGTGCTTCCTGAAAGCGATACATTAAACTTAATCATTGGGCGAGAAACCTGGGTCAAAGAAGAGCTTCCAACATCAGTCGAAGAGGCTGAGGTAGATAGTGCGGAAGATATAGAATTACTGGAGCCTGATACTGATTCGGATGATACCGAGACAGCTGAAGGTCACAGTTCTGCGCTAACTGAATCAATGATTGCAAAACTATTAAATTTAACTACGACAGGGTGATCTATGTTAAAGGAAATTTGGAAGTCTATTCTTTTCTTTATAATCGTGCTTTCTAGCTTTAGTGCATCTGCTACTTGCCTAAAGGAAGGGGATAAAGTAAGTCTGACAGGAGTCGTTAGCGAGAAATTATACTACGGCCCTCCTGGCTGGGGAGAGGATAAAGCGAATGATGAGAAGCTACATGAGTGGATATTGCATTTAAAACAGCCACTCACGTGTGTAACAGACGCAGATACTGACAACCAAAACTGGAATCAGGACGTTCAGTTGATAATGCGTGATAGTAATGACTATAAGGCAAATAAAAGTCTTCTTGGAAAAAGTGTCAGTATTGATGGCGTAATATTTCTTGCAGAGACCGGATATCACATGACGCCTGTTTTATTAGATGATGCCAAGTTTGAAGTTGTAGGCAAATAGCAGAGAGGATTAATTAAAATGCGCTTTATAAATGCTATTTATCATGCATCGACGAAAACGGTAGAATATGAGTCATCGAATGGCACAAGATTGTTAAAAACTGGGGGCTCACTGAATTGGCGATTCAATAACCCAGGGAATCTCATTTCTGTAAAAAATCAGCAAGGAAAAATCGGTATTGGAGTTGTCTACAATCCAGACAAACATTCATTCGCAATATTTTCTAGCATAGAAGCTGGTGATAATGCCAAACGATCTCTGCTCAAAAGTAAATATAAGGATTATACTATTCCAGAAATGATGAAAAAATATGCGCCGGGGAATGATGGCAATAACCCTGAAGCTTATGCCAATTTTATCATGTCTGAAAGTGGGGTCGCTCAGGGAGAGAGAGTAGGAGATCTTGACGATACAAAATTCAGTAAGGTAATCAAGGCAATTAGCAAAAAGGAAGGTGGCTTGAAGCCGGGCACCGAAAAATGGGTGTATGTGACAAATGTGACTGTTTCTGATGGCTCTCGACCGGTTGCTGATGTGCCATTTAAAGTGACACTAGGAAGCACTAGCTACGAGTGGAAAACAGATGCTTACGGTAAGCTCAAGACAATCATCCATACGAAACAAGGAATGGCTATTGTCGTCAAATATACTAATTCCGCTGGAAAAGAGGATGTTATTTATTCGGCTGTTGCTGGAGATGAAACGAAAAATGTACTTCTTACAAGAAGTTTTTCGCAATTCTCTGCAAAAACACTTGCCGAGACTCCAAAAACTCCACGTGCGAAGAGCACTCAAAAACCGATTGAGTATACAGTCATGTCAGGTGACACTCTCTCGAAAATTGCCGAACGTTATAAGACAAGCGCTGATGAAATAGCCAAAAAAAATAATATAAAAGATGTGAGTAAGATCTTTCCAGGTCAGCATTTGACGATATATGGTGTCAATGCTAATAGCCCTTCGATCTATACCGTTGCTCCAGGGGACACTTTGGCGAAGATCGCAGAAAAAAATGGTGTGAATGTTGAATATATTGCGCGGAAGAATAATATATCAGATCCTAATAAAATATACCCGGGACAATCAATTTCTATAGACAAAAGTGGCAATGCTACGTCTGGTCAGACTGAAAAGCCAGTTGCAAATCCGATAGCCTCAAAACCAGTTAATAAAAAATCTGAAAAAAATAGTGTAATCAATGCGAATAAAAAAGCACTGGATTCAGTTGGAGGAAAAAATTCTGGCAATCCGATTGCGTTACTCCCTCATGATCAGAGAGAGGCCCCATGGATGGCGGTTGCATTCGAGGAGGGAGATACTCGATGGAAATGGGGGCGTGTAAAGGAAGGTGATGGTGGAATAAACTACCATAAGAAGACTGGCATTAATATGTCATCCATGGTTGGCAATTCTAATCCGTGGTGTTCTTCTTTTATAAATTACTGTCTCAAAGAGGCTGGGTATTCGATATCTGGTAGCGCTAGTTCTCAATCTTTCTCAAAAAACAAGAATTTTATAAAAATATCTCAACCTATATATGGAGCCATAGTTGTTTTGCGGAAAAGAGGGTCTTGGACTGGGCATGTAACCTTTATATATTGTAAATTTAAAGATGATGAATATGGTGTGCTAGGTGGAAACCAGTCAAATAGTGTGACAGTGAATCCCTTAAAGAAAGTATACTTTCAACAGTTAAACTATGAACTTATAGGGTATTATGTTCCAGTATCATATTATTCCAATGCAGTAAAGATAATTAAAAATGGTGGTGGCTTGCCCCCAGAGTTTAGGAATGTCGCAGAATTAAGAGAGCAGCTAGGTTCTGAACAGTTAACACTTGAAGATACTAAAACACGCTAAGCAGACGATTTATTTTATTGCCCGCATTAAATAATTTAATATTGGAGGTTTTTATGAAGTTGTTTGTTAGTGTTTTCTTTTTGTTATTCTGTTCTAGCTCTTTTGCTAATGGATGTTATTCCAAATCGGATGTTGGTTTATTGAAAAGTGTTTTTAGTTCAAATAACAAGGATGGATTAATTGCTCTTGCTTCTGATGGAATAAAAAAAGATATGATTAACGATGAGGTTTTTAAGAATAAAAATAGCACATTAAAGAATCTCTCTGAGATTACTTTTGCTTGGGGGGCGAAAAGAAATGATGGTAGTGCCACGCACTTAAGCTCAAAATTCCCTAGCGGGAAAACATGTGTTTGGAGGGTGACATTCACTCTTCCTAAGAATATTCGTGAGCAGTGTGATGACGATGGGGCTTATGGCTATTTCATTAGCTTTATCAAGATTGGTAACTCTCTTAAGTTAAATGATTTTACGTCGTTGTATGATGTAATGGATGATGGTTCTTTAGCTTGTTCGAGTGCCAATGCTGTTATGATGAAATAATAACAATGAGCATTGAAATGAGCATCTATCTATAAATGAAGGATGATGTTGATGAAGTGTTATTTGGTTTCATATCAACTTTTTATATTGATCTGCATATTACTTATTTTCTCTATGAGTCCTACCTTTGCTAAAGATATAATCTCTAATACAAAGTGGGAAGACAATTCTGGCGAACATTTACTGGTGATTGAAAAGGGAAGTAATGACAATGGAGAGCATTTGTCAGTAAAACAGGTGACGAAGGGAAAGGATGATTGGGTTCTAAATGATTATGTTAATGACTGTGAAGTGGACATTAATCTGAATGTGATAAAAGAATCAATTGAAGTAAACAGTAGTTTTAACGATGGCGAAGGTACAGTTTTATTTGCTTATAAAATAGGATGTATTGGTGGGATAGATCCAGTAACTGTGAAATATTTTGCGTATAAAAACGGAGTGAAATACTCACTCAGAGGAGAAGAGCATATCATTGTTGAAAATGGTAGTTATGGTGGAGAAAATCCTCCAATTCCAGATTGTAATCTAAAAAATGATAAGCGCCTGTTAAATTACATGCTGAAAAAGTGGAAGTCCATTTCAACCACAAAAATAAATTAGCGCTCTGATTCCTTTTTTCTTTAACAAAAAAAAGGTGGTCGTGTATTTGAGTGTGAGTCTACATAATGAGAAGAATATAACATAGTGAATTCCTGCCTCATTTTCATGTCAAGCTAATTTAGTCATATTGTAATATGAGAAAATTAATGTCATATACACTTAAACATCTACCAGAATGCTACCCCAGACCTAAATCTCTGAAATTTTCTCGTTGGCTTATTGCTCTGGTTGCCATGCTTTCGGTCAGTGTTATATTAATGCGTATATTTGGGCGTTATGTTGAAAACCTGTATTTTTGGAAGATTGCTTTAGGTGTGCCTATTGTTTTGTGGAGTGTTCCGTTCGCTTCTTGTTTGCTTCTGTGGGCATTGCAGGATAGCAAAGCAAATGCTTTCGACAAACAGCGAGAACAGTGGATCCTTCGAGAAACCCGTAAGGCACGGCGTGCACTGCAGGTGCTGAATGCAACATTTATTACCGGCCACCCATCAGTTGCTCAGAAAGATACAGCTATTGCGATGCAAAATAACGATAGCATTATTGTTTCGCAGGTCGACCGGGATGGAAATGAAAGCTCCAGGATGAGCCAAATTTTTTCTAGCCCGCAGGACTCGCTAAAATTCGTGATAACGAATATTTTTTCGAAGTTGATTGCTGGCATTCCTTTCGCACATATCCCTGACAAAGTACCACTGGTAGTATTTTTTGATGTAACAACATCGCTGCCTCTGGAGAGTATTCGCCATTACTGGGATGAGACCTGGCAAAAAAACAATATTACTCTTCCTGTTGAATATGGTGAGGGGAGTGGGCTCAGTGTAATCGACCGCTGGTTGAATGAACGTATTAAAGATCAAGCGATGTTATTGATTGTGGGTCTCCAGTTAAAGCCTGTCGAATCTGACAACACAGCTGAAGCCGGTGTAGCACTGCTTCTTGGCAACCGCCTGACGCAAGACGCGCTTGAACCTCTCGCGCTGCTGCACCGGCCAGATGCTGCGCCACCAGGTGAATTAAGTGAGGGGATGAACATGGCCGCCTATAACGTCCCGCTCAAAGAAAATACCGTGAAAAATTTATGGCTTGCCGGGCTGACGGGTGAGCAGCGCGCAGAAGTGATTGTGTGCCAGAACGCATATCCTGCGCAGTCTGTAGAGGACGACGCTATCGTTTCACTCGATACATCCATGGGACATGCCGGAGCTGCAGCCCCCTGGCTGGCTATCGCTGCCGCCACTGAAATCGCCCGACAAACACAGCCACCACAGATGATTATCTGCGGTGATACCACACAGAATGTGCTGTGGAGCACGCTCATTACCCCGATTGCTTCCCGACAGGAGATGGATCCGTGAAGCTACCTTTAGCACCGAAGACTACGGAAGGCCGCTATCTTGCTGTCGCATTGATTTTCTTTTTGCTGTTAGCCGTTATGACGTTCATGGTCTGGAAGCATCCGGATATTGCCGGGATTGAAGACGGCAGTCAGCAGCAAATTTACTGGCTTATCGCCGGCGGATGTATTTCAGGCTGTGCCCTTATCGTATCCTTAGTGCTCCTGGCGGCGGTACGCAGTGCCGGTAAGCAGGAGTTTAATGCGCTTGTCGATAACACCAACGGTGATGATGAGAAAAAGAAACGGGAAAATGGTAATGCGCCCGTTAACCCTGCGGTGGCCATGTGTGACAAGATTCGTGTGCATCTCCGCTCCCGTATTGGACTTTACTGGCGTCGTAAAACCCGCCTGCTGCTAATCACCGGCGATGAAGCCGCAATTGAAAAACTGGTCCCCGGCCTGCAACAACAGCAGTGGCTTGAAGGCAACCGTACCGTTCTGATTTACGGCGGCAGTCTGACTGCTGAGCCCGATAAGGAAAAATACACCGCGTTGCGCAAACTGCGTCGCGGACGTCCACTGGACGGGATTGTCCGTGTCATGCCTCAATCGTTTAACCTGACCCCACAAATCAGTGATAACGATTTACGCGGGCTGGAAAAAATCAGTGAACTGCTCCGTTATTCCGCCCCGGTCTGGCTGTGGCAGCTGTGTGACAGCACCTGGTCGCAGGCAAAACGCACTGAACAGACGACAGGGGCCAGTTTCCCGCTGCGTGCTAAGCCTGACGATATTACCCGCCAGCTTGAGATGATGCTGCCGGCCCTGCGAACGCAGGGGATGAGTCAGCTTGCGGAGAACAACGGTCACGACTTCCTGCTGCGCCTGGGCCAGCACCTCAAAGACGGCGGTATCGCCCGCTGGTCGCAACAACTGGTGCCATGGCTGTCTGCCTCACAGCAGCGCGTTCCGCTGCGTGGCCTGATGTTCAGCCTGCCGGACAGCCACCCTGTTCATACGTCAGAGGGAACAGCCGACGCTGAGAAATATATCCCCGAATCACAACGCCATGCGCTGACCCTGCCGGTGACCTGGCAGGGAATTGTTGATGACTGTACCCGCGTGCGTGGCCGCCGTATCGGTATGGCGTGGGAGCAGACGCTTGCCTGGACGCTGATGGCTATTATCGGTGTCTGGGGGGCGGGGACGCTGCTGTCGTTTGCGGTCAACCGTCTGCAGATTGTCTCCGTGGCGCAGCAGGCGCATGCTCTGGTGGAGCATCCTTCCGTATCGGATTATCAGCTGACGGCTCTGCATACGCTGCGTAATGACGCCGGCCGCCTGCAGCACCGTCTTCAGGACGGCGCGCCATGGTATCAGCGCTTCGGTCTGGACCATAACCAGCAGCTGCTCGACGCAATGCTGCCCTGGTACGGCGTGGCGAACAACCGCCTGATCCGCGACACGGCAAATGCCGCCCTGACACAGAAGCTCAGCGCGCTGGCAAACTCCGCACCCAACGGCGACCAGCGGGCACGGCTGGCGAAACCGGGTTATGACCAGCTGAAAGCCTGGTTAATGATGTCCCGTCCGGATAAAACCGACGGCGCATTTTACGCGCAGACCATGAAAGCCGTGCAGCCGACGCGCACGGGTATTTCAACCGGTCTGTGGCAAAGCCTGTCGCCGGATTTGTGGGCTTTCTATATCTCCGAACTGCCAGCGCAGCCGCAGTGGAAAATCACGCCGGATGTGCAACTGGTCAGCCAGAGCCGTCAGGTGCTGTTACAGCAAATTGGACGACGTAACGCTGAAAGCACGCTGTACGAGAACATGCTCAGGTCCGTGCGTCGTAACTTCGCTGATGTGTCTCTGGAAGACATGACCAGTGGTACCGATGCGCGACGCCTGTTTACAACCGATGAGGTGGTGCCGGGCATGTTTACCCGCCAGGCGTGGGAAGGGGGTATTCAGCAGGCTATCGAAAAGGCCGCAAATTCCCGCCGGGATGAAATCGACTGGGTGCTGAGCGACAGCCGAAAAGCGGTTTCCTCAGACCTGTCGCCGGAAGCCCTGAAAGCGCGTCTGACGCAACGCTACTTCACCGATTTTGCCGGTAGCTGGCTGAGTTTCCTCAACAGCCTGCGACTTAATCCGGCAAACAACATTGCGGACGTCACCGACCAGCTGACGCTGATGAGCGATGTCCGCCAGTCTCCGCTGATTGCCCTGATGAACACCATCGCCTGGCAGGGGCAGACCGGCCAGCAAAGCGAAGGTCTTTCAGATTCCATCATCAAATCGGCTAAAGACCTGGTTGGCGGAAAAGACAAGCCTGCGATTGACCAGTCTGCGTCAGGGCCACAGGGGCCGCTCGATGAAACCTTTGGTCCGCTACTGACGTTGATGGGTAAAAACAAAGGCAGCAACGTCATGTCGGCTGACACCTCACTGAGCCTGCAGACGTATCTGACCCGCATCACCCGCGTACGTCTGCGTCTGCAACAGGTGGCCAGCGCTTCAGACCCGCAGGAGATGATGCAGACTCTGGCGCAGACCGTATTCCAGGGTAAAAGCGTGGATCTGACCGACACCCAGCAATACGGCAGCCTGATTTCGGCAAGCCTTGGCGAAGAGTGGAGCGGTTTTGGCAGCACGATGTTTGTGCAGCCACTGACCCAGGCCTGGGAAACCGTTCTGCAACCCTCTGCCGCCAGTCTCAATGACAAATGGAGCCGCTCGGTTGTCTCGAACTGGCACACCGCCTTTGACGGGCGCTTCCCGTTCGCGGCGAGTAAAAGTGATGCCTCTTTGCCGATGCTGGCTGAATTTTTGCGCAAGGACAGCGGACGTATTGAGCGCTTCCTGACCACAGAGCTTAACGGTGTGCTGCACAAAGAGGGTAGCCAGTGGGTACCGGATAAGGTCAACAGCCAGGGACTGAGCTTTAACCCGGCCTTCCTGAAGGCCGTTAATCAGTTGAGCCAGCTGTCAGACATTCTGTTTACCGATGGAAGCCAGGGCATCAGCTTTGAGCTGCAGGCGCGCCCTGTACCGCAGGTGGTGGAAACCCAGCTGACCATCGATGGTCAGCCGCTGCACTACTTCAACCAGATGACCGACTGGCAGAGCTTCCGCTGGCCGGGAGACACTTATAAGCCGGGAACCATGCTCACCTGGACCACAGTCAACGCCGGTGCGCGTCTGTTCGGGGATTACAGCGGGACCTGGGGCTTCATTCGCTGGCTGGACCAGGGCAAGCGCCAGCAGCTTGACCGCAGCCAGTGGATGATGAGCTTTACCGCCCCGGATGGTCGAACCCTGCAGTGGGTACTGCGCTCACAACTCGGAAAAGGTCCGCTGGCGCTGCTGGATTTACGCGGTTTCACGCTGCCGGATCAAATATTCAGTGTCGACAGCGCGGCCACCGCACAGGCGCTGATGGCCAACACCGGAAACAGTGACATGGATGGAGTCGAATAATGAGCACTTTGCAGAATCTGGTTGCCGCCTGTCAGGCTGACGACACTCAGCTGCGTCAACAGGCGCAGGTCCGCACGGAAAACTGGCAGCCCTGGCTTGCTCCGGTAAATGACACCAGTCCGACCGGAGAAGATCCGGGCTATGACGATGATTTTCAGCGTATCCGCGAAGAGGTCAATAAGCTCTCCGGTATCGATACCGGGCTGATTTGCACGCTTGCCGAAAAACTGCTGACCACCACGGCCAAAGATATCCGGATTGCCACCTATTACTGCTGGGCGCGTCTGCACCAGGACGGGGAAACCGGTTTTGCCGAAGGGCTTGAGCTGCTGGCGGGATTGCTGCAGCGCTATGGTACGCAGCTTCATCCGCAGCGTGAGCGGAGCCGTAAACCGGCGCTGGAGTGGCTGGCAGGCTCCCGTGTTCTGGACAGCCTGTCACTCTGGCCGGAAGTGGTACGCGACGATGCACTGCGTACCGCCGGTGCACTGTTGCTCATCCGCGACAGTCTGGAGTCAGAACCGGAAGCGTCACGGCCAGAATTGAATGCCCTGTACAGCGCGCTGGAATCTCGCCTGATGAAAGCCGGTGGCGTGGATGCTGTGGTGCCGCAGAACGCCGGTAACACGACGCAGGCCCCGCAGAGTTCAGACTTCACCGACCCAAATGCGCCGGTGCTCAGCCGTATCACCTCAGGACAGGATTTGCTGGCCCAGGCCCGTACCCTGACGGAGTATCTGCGTGAACAACCCGATGGCTGGCTGGCCGCACACCGTCTGATGAAAAGCCTGCGCCATGACACGCTGAGTGCTATTCCGGCACCGGATACAGAAGGGAAAACGCGCATCGAGCCGCCGCGCGCTGATCAGCGGGCCATGCTCAAACGCCTGTACCTCCAGCAGAGCTGGCTAGAGATACTGGAGCAGGCGGACAGCGCCTTCTCCCGTGGCGCCAATCACCTCTGGCTTGATTTACAGTGGTATATCCACCAGGCCCTGGTGAAGTCGGGGCAGGATGTGCTGGCCTATATCATCGCCGCCGACCTGAAAGGACTGCTGCGGAGGCTCACCGGGCTTGAAACCCTGGCCTTTAACGACGGTACGCCGTTTGCTGATGAGGTCACGCTGAACTGGATAAATCAGAGTGTGCTGGACGATATGCCCGGCTGGCAGGACGAGCCGGTCAGCGCCGTCAGTGAGACAGATAACGATATCCTGGCCCTTGAAACGGAAGCGCTGGAGAAAGCGGACACTGACGGCCTGGATGCCACATTCCGCTGGCTGCAGACTCGCCCTGGCACAGACGCAACAAAAGACAAATGGTTGCTGCGTCTGCTGATGGCCCGCGTGGCTGAGCAGAAGGGCAGGAATGAACTGGCCCTGCATCTGTTGGGTGAGCTCGACAGTGCCGCACAGTCAATCACCCTCATGCAGTGGACACCGGCACTGCTGTTTGAAGTGAAATCACGTCGCCTCAGACTGCTGCGCATGAAAGCCACACGCAGTGAAACCGATAAATCACGGCTTCAGCCTGAGATGGATTTACTTTTGTCCGGTCTGATTGCGCTCGATCCGGCCAGCAGTGCGGTACTTTGCGGGTAACCCGGACTGAATTCAGCAAAAAGGAAAACATATGCCAGCAGAAGGCTTTTATCTGGTGCAGGGCGATAAAACGACCTGTGGCGGGAAAATCACCACGGGTGCAGAGGATCACACGCTGTTTGATAAACCTGTAGCCCGGGAGCAGGACAGTGTGACCTGCGGTCAACATCCCGGGCTTTTCAGGATAGCCGGGGGCATCGACAACGATACCATTCATGACCGGCGAATGGCCGGAACCCTCGACAGCTACAGTACCTGCCCCTGCAAGGCGAAGTTTATTCCGTCGATGATGGATGATACATACGAGAAGAGCAGTGGAGCTTCCGCTGGAGAATCTGCAGCAGGTTTTACAGCGGCTCCTACGCAGACCTCTCCTGAGCTGCCTGATTATCTGACCGGTGAGCAAAAACCGACAGGATTTGTGCCTGATTATCCTGTCTTGATAAATACCCACCACTTACCCGATGACAAACTTCGGGCTATGCTGGAAGCTAATAGACAGGATTGCATGATCCTGACTTTGCCTGAATGCCTTGAAATAATAACGTCATGGGATTTTGTTCAGCATACATGGACCTCTATTACAACGAGCACTCCTGGCAGCATCGTAAAAACCTACTGGACGAATATTAATGATGTAATAAGTGCGTCAAAAATTGTCACTCAGTTGGGTGCAATGGGGATAAAAGGAACCGTATTTGTTAACCATAAAGGAACTGAGCTTATAAAACTCACTGGTTATCCAGGGATCCGAAAAGTTCTTAATGCCCCAGTATTTTCATTGAAACACCCAAAAATCATTGAAATGGCAATTGGCAAATACGGACTGGCAAAGACTGTTGTAGACGGAACCATTGTGGGATTAATTTATGTATCTGCTGTTGATACAGTTGACTTCATTCTCAATGATGAAACATCCCTTGCGGAGTTTATGGGGACATTAGCTACCGATGTCGTAAAAGTTGGTCTTTCGTCAGTTGTGATTTGGGGCGTTGGTTATGCTGTGAATGCATTTTTACCCTTTGTTCTTGGACCTTTAGCAGTTGTTGTATTTGCTGGAGTGGGTACAGCAATAATACTTAATGCTCTTGACAAAGAATATGGTATTACAGATAAGCTGGTAGCCTATATAGAGTCAGCACAGCAGGAGTTTGTTGACAGAGCCAGAGGTATTGAGAGTGGAGTGTGGGATTTGGGGGCTATGTATGTAGATGGCATGCTTGATAAGGGACGACGGGTTATCGAGGCAGAAGTTAAACGCTATATCCGAAATGCTATCCGTGATGTTGGCTTGAGGAGCTTGGAATAAATGTTTCCGTTGAAAGAAAGAATAATTCTTTTCTTTTTAAATATGCTGATTGCATTTTTGATGATTGTATTCACTTATGTGGGTGTTACATCAGTTATTAAATACCTGTCATTTCCAGATGTGTTTGAATACTCAACAGGGTGCGTTATTTTATCTTTTTCAGCTATTGTTCTTGGGCCGGTGTTTATTAGTGGGTTTCCGGTGGTTTTTCTTGGAAGACGGTTTGAGCATAAGATAGCAGCCATTTTAAACAAGGTAATAATTTGGGGGTTTGTTTTAGCTATTTTATCGGGCGTTCTGTTTCGCATCTATTATATTTCGGAAATTAAGAGTCAAGGGTATGTTGAATGTCAAGATAAAAATCTTGGGGCCTTTTCTGCACTGTCGACAAGATATGCTTTAACATTGGATGATTGTGGGCGGTAAAGAAAATAGAGAAATGCCGTATAATAACGTGGGGCTTTGTTGAATAAATCAGATGTGGGGCAAGCATCTTCGTAGCCGGTTGCAGTTGTCAGATAATACGCACGCTTTCTGGCATGCCTGCCTTCGTCATTTTGTTCAGCGCACGCACCATGGCCAAAGCCTCTGCAACCTGACCATCGTAGTCACGCAACGTCAGCGAACCACTGCTTTACCCTGTACATTGCCGTTTCCGCTATCGACCGACGGTTGTAATCTGTTGTCCATTTCCACCGTGCATTGCTTCCGCTCAGCCGTTGATTCGCAACAGCACGATTGCGGTCTGCATACTCACCGGGCGAGTAGCCCGCTCCCTTTCGGGGAGGAATGAGCGCGCTGATTTTCTTGCGACGCAGCTCGTAGTGGCACCGTCTGGTGTCATAAGCCCCGTCGGCGCAGACGGCCCTGATTTTCCTGTGCGTCTGACGGATAAGCCCCGGGAAGACCTCTGCATCCGTCACATTGTTCAGGAAGAGGTCAGCGCAGATAACCTCATGCATAATGGCATCCACGGTCAGATGCAGTTTCCGCCAGACGTGGCGCTTTTCCTGGCCGTGTTTTTTCACTTTCCACTCCCCCTCGTCGAAGACTTTTAAGCTGGTGAAGTCGATAACCGCATGGGTAATTTCGCCGCGCGTGGTGTTTTTGAACGGGATGCTGACGGACTTAGCCCGCCTGCTGACGCAGGAGTAATCCGGACAGCGAAGAGGAACGCCCATCATGGCAAAAATGGAATCAATAAAGCCCTGTGCGGCTCGCAGGGTCAGGCGGAAACACGTTTAACGACCAGGACGGTGGTGATGGCGAGGTCAGAATAGCGCTGAGGCCGTCCCCGCGATGTGTGTGTGGCGGGCTCATACCAGGCCTGAATAACCTCGTCATTAAGCCAGAAAGTGACGGCGCCGCGGTTGATGAGGGTTTTGTTGTAGCTGCGCCAGTTGGTGACTTTGAATTTCTGCTTTGCCATGGGACGGCCAGTGTTGCCGGATGATGCGTGATCTGATCCTTTCACTCAGCAAAAGTTCGATTTATTCAACAAAGCCCGAGTCTGAGATAAAAAAGTATCTTAAGAAGTATATTGGCGACCTTACATCGCAGGTGATTGATTTATGAGCCCTAAACATAGATTTTTTGGTAACCTTATTATTTGGTGCATTTCATCATTAGGCTCTCTGTGGTTCGCAATTGATGCATATAGTGAGTTATTTGGGTTTGGAAGTGACATTGTATTTTCACCGACAGTCTCCGCGTTGCTAATGATTCCGGTTATTCTGATATTTCCATGTATATATTGGTATTTGGCTATGCAGTACGGCGAGGAACAGGCGGTTATTAAATGTAAAAAAACAAGCAGAGCATTTCTAGGTCTGGTTGGTGTTTTCATCGTAAGTTCTGTCATGTTTTCCTACGCGTATACCTCGACTCTTGAGAGTAAAGGCTATGTGAAATGCACCGGCCGCCCTGATGGATGGATGCCGAGGATGGCCACTGAGTATGTACTACCACCATCGGTATGTGGGCAGCATGATAATTAATAAGAGGTTCCTGTCCTCAGGAACATGTTCAGCACAATTTTATTTAGATAATACTATTCATGCGGCAATTACTGAGCAGAAATATATATGGATGATTTAACCCTGCGTTATTATGACGCTGAAATGCGCTATCTGTTGGAAGCCGGAGAAGAGTTTGCCCGCGCTCACCCTGAGCAGGCAGCAATGCTCAATCTCGATAAAGCGGGGGCGCGCGACCCGTACGTGGAGCGCCTGTTTGAAGGCTTTGCCTTCCTGATGGGACGCCTGCGCGAGAAGCTCGACGATGACCTGCCTGAACTGACGGAAGGGCTGGTCAGCCTGCTGTGGCCGCATTACCTGCGTACCATTCCGTCAATGTCGGTGGTGGAGTTCACCCCCGACTGGCGCGAAATGAAAGAGCAGATGCGTATTGTCAAAGGCTTTGAGGTGAACTCGCGGCCGATCGGTGAGAAGGGCACACGTTGCCGGTACACCACCACCAAAGAGATTACCCTTCAGCCATTGTCGCTTGAGAGTGCCAGACTGGCGACCGATCCAGATGGCCGTTCGGTCATCACGCTGCGCTTTAACTGCAGCCATCTCGCCGACTGGAGCCGTGTCGATCTCAGCCAGCTCCCGTTCTACTTCAACGCAGACGCACCGCTGGCCTGCGCCATGCATGAGGCCTTTACCATGAACGCGGCCCGCCTGTGGTTGCGGATGCCGGGTGACATGGACAGAAGACCGCTCGACGGGTATTTCACCGCGCTGGGATTTGGCGATGATGACGACCTGTGGCCGAAGGGTAACAGCAGCTTTAGTGGCTACCAGCTGCTTCTGGAGTACTTCACCTTCCGTGAGAAATTCATGTTCACAGGGCTGCGTGGGCTGGAGACCGTGGTCTTTCCGGCTGAGCTCCCCTGGTTTGAAATCGACGTGGTACTGGCGGAGCGCTGGGAGCATGACTTCAGCTTTACCGAAAAGCATCTGCGCCTGAACTGTGTACCGGTAATTAACCTGTTCCCGCTGGAATCCGACCCGCTGACGCTCAATTCATTGCAGACCGAATACATGTTGCGTCCAATGCGCGTGCAGGATGGCCATACCGAGATATACGCGGTGGAATCGGTGATGTCATCGAGCCAGCATACCTACGTACCGTTTTCGAGTTTCCGCCACAAAGGCGGAATGATGCGTCATGAAGCGCCGGAATATTATTACCACACCCGCGTGCGCCGTGGCCCGTCAGGACTGCATAACACCTGGCTTATCCTTGGCGGTGAAGCCTTTGATAACCACACGGTACCGGAAGACGAGAGCCTGTCGCTGACGCTGACCGGCACCAATGGCCAGCTACCTCGCAGAGCGTTGCAAAGTACCGTGCTTGATACGGTGATGAAAACCACCTCTGCCAGCATCGCCGTGCGTAACCTGTGTGCCCCAACGTTACCCTGTTATCCACCGGCGCAGGACCGTTTCCACTGGCGTGTGCTGAGTCACCTCGGCAGCGGGTTCCTCTCGATGATGGATAATGCTGACGTATTGCGTGGCACCCTGGCGCTGTACGAATGGACCGATAGCGAAATGAACCGCCGTCGCCTGGAAGCCATCATTGACGTTAAGCACAGTGAAACCGAGCGTTTCGAGCAGGGCTATCTGGTACGCGGCGTGCAGATTGAAGTGACGCTGGACAGTAACGGCTTTGCCGGGCGTGGCGATATCTGCCTGTTTGGCGAGATGCTGAGTCGCTTCTTCGCGCTCTACACCGATATCTATCTGTTTAACCGCCTGATTATCATCCTGCAACCGACCGGAGAGCGCCTGGAATGGGAAGAGAAGCACAATCGCCGCATTCCCGGCTGACCCCAAGGCTGGAAGCCGATCTTCACCGGATTAACTTTTACCGATTTTGCCAGCTGCTGGAAAAGCGGAATCCGGGTAAACCGCTGCTGGGCTCAACCAGCCATCCTGTGGATGACCCGGTGCGCTTTGCCCCGCATCCGGGGATGGGGTTCCCGGCAAGCGAACTGAAGGCTGTCGAATATGACGAAGACGATGACAGCAGGCCACCGCTCATCCGCACAACCTTTCTGGGGATGTATGGCGTCGATTCTCCGCTGCCGACCGCGTATCTCGATGACATCACCCAGCGCCAGGAAGGGCACGAGGCGCTGCAGGGCTTTCTGGATATCTTCAGCCACCGCATTCTGACGCAGTTTTACCGTATCTGGCGCAAATACTCCTACCCGGCTACGTTTGAGCCTGGCGGAACCGACAGCATTTCGCAGTCACTTCTGGGTCTGGTAGGGCTGGGTATTCCCGGTACCGCAGAGCATATCGCCACCCCGGTGTCGCGCTTCCTGTCGCTGCTGGGTGTGCTGCAGTTGCCTGGTAAAACCCAGGAGGGGATGCAGGCCCTGGTGAGTCTGTTGGCACCCGATACCAGGGTGCAGGTGCATCCGTATTGCCTTCGTCCGGTGGAGGTCAGTCAGCCATTGGGCTTTTACGGTGATGACGATTTTCTGCTGGACGGTAACACGCCGCTTGGCGACGAAGCGATGGATGCCAACAGTCAGCTGCTGATTGCCCTGTCCACCGATAACGAACAGGAATCGCAGGGCTGGAAACCGGACGGCCTGCTGTATCAGGATTTTCTGGTGATGCTGCGGGTGTATCTGGGCTGGCGCTTTAAGGCAAAAATCACCCTGACCACCGCCACCCGTCTGCTGGCCATTCCGCCGCTTGGCGAAGGCCCATTCTGGCTGGGGATGAATGGCGTGCTGGGCGCGGAAGATGAAGACATCCCGGACGATATCCCGCAGACCTTTACGACGGAACTGGGTTACTACACCGGGCTGGAGCCCGCAACACCACAACAAGGAAACCGACGTGTTACGTACAAGTTTGATTAAACCCGCGTGCTGGCTACCTGCACTGCTGGCGTTCAGCCTGACGGGCTGTGGCGTGACGCAGGGCGTCGCAGATGGCACCAAATCGGTCTATACCGCCGTGTTTTACAAGAAAATCAAAGTGCTCCATCTGGACTTTACGGCGCGTGAAGCTCTGAACACCGATGCGCGCGAAAGCAATTCGCTGTCAGAGCCGGTGGTGGTCCGTATTTACCAGCTGAAAGACCGCAAAGCATTCGACAAAACGGTCTACCAGCAGCTTCTCAAGGACGGCGACACTATCCTGAAAGCTGACCTGCTGGCGACCCGCGATGTGGTGGTGAAACCGGGCGGAGATGCGAATTTCGATATGCCGATGGAAGAAAACGCACAGTTTGTGGCCGTGGTGGGGCTGTTCCGTCACCCGGATATGGTCAACAGCACCTGGAAGCAGGTTCTCAAACGTGAAGATCTCGATCCGGATAAACCCCGTATTCTGGAAGCAGGGAATAACCATCTGACGTTACAGCCGCTGAAGGATGACTGATGCCACAGGGACACAACACACCATCGCTGTATGAAATGCTGAGCGGTCATTTTTCTGGTGGCCTGAGCCTCAGCCAGGTCAGTGAGCAGAACCAGGTGATTTTATCTGTACTCGATAACATGCAGCGGGTGCTTAACTGCCGCGCAGGTACGCTGGCGCACCTGCCGGACTACGGCCTGCCAGATATGACCAAAATCCTGCAGGGAATGCCGGGTACGGCCCATGAACTGATGGGCACCTTGTCGAGCGTATTACTCAAATACGAGCCGCGGCTGAAGAAAATTGACGTGGTGTTGCTTGAGCAGGAAATTCCGGGGGAGCTGCGTTATGCGATTGATGCCGAACTGAAAGGTATTGGCCTTGTGCGCTACGGCACTGAGTTTATGCCAGAGGGAAGGATCCTCATCCGACACCTCAGACAACAACAGTATCTTGATACCCACACGCGTTTGTAAGCGAGTGGTTTATTGAAGGAAATACCATGTCAGTCAAAGAACAATTTCTAAGTAAGCTCCGGGCGCCAAAAAACACTGATGGCCCGTTCAATAATAAGGGACAGGCAGATGTCGCACAGTTTCAGAGCCGGATGATACAGCTCCGTGAGACCATGGCAGGCTGGCTCGAGGGGACGGGAATAGATATTGAATCCATTGACGTTTCATTGATAGAGCTGCTTATCGGTGAGGGAACATTCGGTGTACCCGGCATTGTGCTGCGGCTGGGTGACCACAAGGTAACTTTCACGCCTGTGTTTTTATACGGTCAGGGTGTGACCGGTTGCGTGAATGTTAGTCTTTGTGCGGCTGGTAGGATGAGCCAGTTGTGTCGCTTGTTTATGCGCAGCAGCGAGCATGATAGCTGGAGCTGGAGTCCTGGATATGGCGGAAACAGAAAAGCGCTTGATGAAGAAGCCTTTTTTCTGATTATAGGCGGCTTGTTGGAATAGTGTCTGGCTCGTCAATATCTGCATTATCTCACCATGCACCTGGCGGATCTCGTACGCGCCTGGAAGACTGGGGCTTCGAAAATCGAGCAACAGCACCGAGGGGAGGCGACACTGGTCCCCAACCGGACAAAGAGAGCTGTGGAAAAAGCCTGGGGCCGCTTAATCAGAAAACGGCGGGCGGACTGGATGCCTTTACGGGGAAATAAGCACAAATAAATCCAGCATAACCGAGCCCTGTCAGCAGGGACCTGTGACGCACTGTTGCCTTTCGCCTGGACTTCTCCGGGAATAGCGCGCCGCTGTACCCCATGTGTTTTATCAGACGCAGATACTGGTCCATCAGGCTGGTATCTGCGTCCGGATATGCCAATCATTTTATTTCCAGGGAATTTGTTATGACCGGGACTGCTGCTGCGGGCGTACCTCGTCGCTCGATGGCGATTGCTGCACTGTCGACCATTGTGGAATGGTACGACTTTACGCTCTATCTGTATTTCGCCACGGTGCTGGCCCGCGTGTTTTTTGGCGGCGGGGATGCATCGCTGGGCATTACGTTGGCGGGTTTTGCTGTCTCCTGGCTGCTACGCCCACTTGGCGCATTTTGTTTCGGACGCATCGGTGACCGTTATGGCCGTCGCCGGATGCTCCTGATATCCATGGCGATGATGACCGCAACGATGCTGTTGACCGCGCTTTTACCAACATACGGACAAGCAGGGGGCGCTGCAGGTGTGTTGCTCTTGCTGTTGCGCGGTGTAATGGCTTTCGCGGTCGGTGGGGAATATACCGGCGTCGTGGCATATCTGCTGGAAAGCGCACCAGAACAGAGGCGAGGACTGGTGACCTCACTGGCATCAGCCGCCAGCGAAGTGGGGGCGCTCCTGGCGGTTGGGGTATCGGCACTGACGGTCAGCCTGCTCAGTAATACTGCACTTGCCACGTGGGGCTGGCGTATCCCGTTTGCCGTCGGCTTTGTGCTGGCCGGGGCATTGTGGGTAGCACGCACCGGCCTCGAGGAATCGCCGGCGTTTTTACGCCATCAGCGAGAGTCGACGCCACTGTCGCTGGTCACCTCACTGAAACGCTTTCGTCATGCCATTGGCCAGTCTTTTGCTATCTCTGCGCTGGGGTCAGTGACGTATTATCTTGGTATTACGTATGTACCCGCATTTCTGGTTTCCACGGGAACTTTTTCAGAAAAAAGTGCGCTGTCATTATCTTTCGTGGCTGCACTGTCGGTGATTATCATCACGCCCTTCATCGGCGCACTGTCAGACCGGGTCGGTCGCAAACCCATTTTACTGTTTCTGTTGATGGGAAGTCTCTTTATGCCGTTGTCAGTCTTCTGGCTGATGAGCGGTGGCCATTACCTGATTTCGATGGCTGGTGCTGTGATGCTGGCCTGTCTGGCGGGGGGGATCAGTGCTGTTGGTGCACCTGCAACGGCTGAATTATTCCCGGTGGCCGGCAGGTTGACTGGCCTTGCGCTCGGCACCACCGCGGCAACGGCCGTCTTTGGGGGAATGACCCCCTGGCTTGCCCAGACCCTAATCAACCACAGTGGTAGTCATCTGGCGCCCGGGTTAATTATCACGCTCGTGGCGCTGGGTGTACTGCCAGTGTTTCTGCGCATGCCGGAAACGGCACCGGGTAAACGCAGACACGCGTCTGCCGGGCTGGCTTCAACAAAAACGTAATAAGCGGATCGGCTTCTCCGGAGTCCAGTTTGCTTTTCCCATTCCCCCTTTATCTCGCTGTTTATGGATACGTTCATGCCTGATTTATCTGCACATCAAGTAAAAACGGGTTGTGACCCACGTGCATTACCGGATTTTATTGCCCTGAATAATGAAATGAGCAAGCTGATGCACCCGGCCCGTCCGGATGTAGACTGGATGCGTACGGAGGTGCTGGCCCTGTCTTTGTTTGAACGTAACGGGGTTGAGTTGCAGACAGTGGCCTGGTATACGTTGGCTCGCACCCATCTGGCTCGGGTCAGTGGGATGAACGAAGGCCTGAATATTCTCTGCGCTCTGCTGGGGTATCAATGGGCGCAGTGCTGGCCGTTACAGACTCATGCCAGGGCAGAGATACTGAACAGTCTGATGCAACGATTGCAGAAGATCTTTCGCACCTTTTCACTGGGACCTGGCGATGTCCCGGCTCTTGAGATTGCCGAAAAACGGCTTCAGGAGATAAAAGATATTCTCAGGCGGCAGGAACTGAATCACGCCAGCCAGATGAATCCGCTGGTGCAACTGATACGCCGTGCACTGAGTCATCTCGAGAACAGTCCTCAGCCTGATGTTGACGAAAGGGACGCCACGTTACCTGACCAGACTTTATCCCTGACAGAAGAGGTTGCTGCACAGACCAGCCGCCTGGTGTATGTCATCAATACTAAACCTGAGATTCAGGTAACAGAGGACATCCCGGCGACATCAAAACGCTGGCCTTCTTTTATCGCTGGCATGGCGACGGCACTGATACTCAGTATTGCCACCGTTTTTAGCTGGCAGGCTCTTCATCATCCGGATGAGGCAGCCCAGACGATGGCAGCATCGGTCGCCGGGATACCAGAGCCGATGACCCTACTGCAGATCGACGCCTTCCGCGAAACGGAGAGCAGCCAGTCACATTCCCGGCAGTGGATTGCGCGAATGGCAAACCAGGTAAACTGGATTAAGACACAGGCACCCGGTTGGCGACTTCGCTACGCTCAGGGGCTGGTCTATCAGGCGAAAGCGCTGTGGCCTGATGACCCGGCAACCCGGGCACTGGTGCAGCAGTGGGAGCGGTATCAGGCAGGCAGAACACTGCCATCCAGTGAACTGAATGGCTGGCATGATGGCATGATGCAGCTCCGGGCGTTGTCGGCACAGCTGGATGCACTGGACAGGCACAAAGGAAAATACCTGACGGGTAGCGAGCTGAAGACGATAGTCTGGCGTATCACCCGTACGTTTGCCAGTGCTGTCCCGGTGGAGGAACAGCTTCGACGGTTGGTACCCGACGCGGGAGGCACCGATGCCCCCAAAGCTGACGCTGAGGAGGTAGCACGCCATCTGGATTCGTTGATCCATGTGCTGGAGCAGCTTTCGGCATTTCAGGTCGATGTTTTGGCAGAAAAGCCAGTAATTCCAGCCCTCGATATGAGCAGCACTAAATGATTAAGCTCCATTTGGTTAATGTCCTTATCATTATTGTGATTACTATGTAATTGGAGTGTTAGTGAAAAAGAAAATAATCTGGACAACCTTTTCGGCTTCTAAAGTCATAATGATTGTCGGTCATTTCTACTACGGATGGTGGTAGTCAGTTAACACGGAAAGAGTATGGTTAGCGCCATAATGGCCCTGGTGAATCGCAATCGTAGTTGAACCTCCCCGGTTTTCCTGGAGAGCATTTTCGCCTGAGTAATTAGGTTGCCACATCCCGGACCCTGTACACCATTCTGTAGAAATGCCTTTTCGCAGAAGTGACCGGCCTGGTGGACGCCGAGCTCGATAATAAAACGACACATTACCAGTCGTCAGTTTGGAGTTGTATTATCCATTTTTGCAAAGCTGCCTGGATTGCTTCTGCTCATGCAATGTGGACACGGCTGTAAGCGAGATTCTGGTTTTGAAATTGTTCCGGACTGAGTCGGCCACAGGAGCTATGACGTCGTCATCAACTGTAGTCATGCCCAATATAATTAAGCACTGTCTGCGGCATTATCTCCCGGTAGATAAAGTACTCGCAGTGGAAACTCCACATTCAGGGGGGATTTTTTCCTAACAAAAACTATCGTAACAGAACCTTTTCCACTCATGCTTCAGTCGCGCCTGATAATCAGCTGAGCCGTTTCTGTCGTCGACGCTACAGCTCGTATTGCGGAGAAACCAACCTTATGCCGACGATTTAATCGCCCGAGATTTTAAAGCGGTTTTGCCGAATCAATAATGGTTGTGGTTGATTTGGTCATGTGAGCCACTCAACTGGTTGAGAGTTTAATCACTTAGTCGCGTGCCGCTATTCGCGGGTAGGCGCAGTGGTAGCATTTAGATGGGGGGCAGCTACTTTAGACTGTTGATATTTATGTCTGCGCTATTTAGCACCACTACTCAAGACTGTTAGCTGACAATCTGCTACAGTATTTTAGCACTATGCAAAACATAAATTTTACAGTGTATGAAAAATAAAATAACTCGTGACGAGTTTAATGAAATCAAGCAGCGATTAAAGTCGATAAGTCATACATGGAGTGATTTGTGGGACTTCCTTTCTCTAACGGATATTAAAGTAAGCGAAGCAGTGCAATTACAATACACTGATATTTATGAAAGCCTGCTGGATTGTACACATAACGGCATTGCTTTGGGGTTATCACCTGAGGCTTTAGGCTTGATTAATCGTAGAAAGAAATTAAATTCGAAGGATAGATATATATTTCAAAGTCGCTCTAATCGAGTGAAATACAAAGAGCAGCCTGTAACTGTTATTGCATTTAACGCAGCGCTGAGAAATGTTGGTATATCTATTGGGCTTAATAAGATTAGCAGTAAACATGCAAAATATAAAATCCAAGTAAGACTGCTACCTCCATGTTGAATGGAATTCGCTGGGGGTTTTAATGTTTATTCTGGAAATATAAAATGATGTGGCTCGCAGTGTAAGTATATGCAGGATGCTTACAAGGTGTGTTAGCTTTTGTAAAAAAACAAACAATGCTATTTTAAAGCCCCGGCCCACTGGATGTGGAACGGGGCTTTTATGTTATTTATACCTTTCCGCTGCAGGGTAAGCGTCTCATGGAGGACGTCTGTTGGCGTCCCTCCGGTTCAGAGAAAATAATGTCCATCATTTATAATGGACATTATCGCCATGAAATACCGGACATTACTCCTCGATGCGCTGCACATACATTTTGATGAGCGTTTACTCCGGCTCGAAGTCGGTCGCCGCCTGGGTATTCCTAAAAGCACTATCTGTGATTTTTTTGCTCGCTTCGCAAAGCACGAAATAAGCTGGCCGTTGCCTGCTGACATGCAGTCCGAAAAACTCGAATATCTGGTTTATCCAGGCAAGGGCACAGCACACTTGCCTGAAGCCCCTGAACCTGTTTTACCCGAAGCCCCCGCCGTCTGTAAGCGACCACGCAGGCCCAATTTTCCCCGTGAGTTCAAAATCGCACTGGCAGAAAAGTCGCTGGAGCCGGGGGCTAACGTCGCACAACTGGCACGTGAACACGGCATTAACGAAGGGGGCTCATAAAATTATGGCCTACCTGCCTGATCACCTGGAGGATGCAGAAAATGAGCTCACCACGCTCAGCCGGGAGCTGTTCCATGAGATGTTGCAGGAACTCCAGGACAATCAGCAGCGGATTAAAGCGCTGGATCTGCGTCTTGCGCTTATCAGCCAGCAAAATGAGGATACCCTCAGACTGAAAAGCATACCCGGTATCGGGCCATTAGGGGCTTCTGCCCTGACGGTAGCTCTGGGCGACAGCGCTGATTTTCAGAATGGCCGGCATTTTGCCAGCTATCTGGGGCTGGTTCCGAAGGAGCACAGCAGTGGAGGTAAAGTCAGACTGCTCGGGATAACAAAACGCGGAGATGGTTATCTGCGAGGACTGCTTATTCATGGAGCCCGCTCAGTGGCTTACCGGGTCATTGTAGTGGCACACTGAATTTGGCCACCTGAATAGAGGTGATATCATCGCCTCATCGTCAAACGTAACAGACGAAGGGATTTAGTTCATTTATCTATTGTTCCTGATCGGCCAAAGATATCTGTTTTCCGTGATTGCTTGCCCGGGAGCACTGTTATTGGGTAAGGCACGGAAGGGCGGTACTTTACTGGTCACGTATTTTGGTGAGGAGTTTTAGGTAGGCGAGATGGTGCACGCCGTCGGTGCCACCGAGTCATTGGTATAGCTGATTCGGGGAGGGATGACGCTCGTGATTGCCATTTTTCCTCCCCGGTATCTGCTATCTTTTGTCCACTCTTTCAGGTTCATAAAGATCGTTGATGTAACAGGCGTACCATTGCATCATTTCCCGCCTTCCATCCAGATACTGAGCGTGGTTATATGTGCCGCGAATTGAGTTCTTATCCACGTGAGCGAGTTGCATCTCGATCCAGGCTGTATTAAACCCCTGCTCATGCAGAATGGTGCTCATGGTGTGCCGAAAGCCGTGGCCGGTAGCTTTACCATCGTAACCGATACGTTTGATCACCATGTTAATACTTGCCTCACTCATTGGTTTGTTGATGTTGCAGCGCCCTGGAAATACCAGTTGATACTGACCTGTGTAAGTCCGTAATTCCCGTAGTATTGCCAGAACCTGGTCTGACAAAGGCACCAGATGTTTACGGCGCTTCTTCATACGGCTTTCAGGGATCGTCCATAACGCATTCTCCAGATCAAACTCTTGCCACTCTGCAGCCCGAAGTTCGATCGTACGCACTCCCGTTAATAGCAGCAGACTGGTTGCCATGCGAGTAATGCAACTGCCGTGGTAATTAGCCAGACTGTCCAGAAACGCCGGTAATTCAGATGCCTGAAGGTGAGGGAAGTGCTCGGTCTTTGGCGCGGTCAAAGTACCGGTCAGTTCTGCAGCAGGATTAATCGTCGCACGCCCGGTCGCGATGGCGTAGCGGAAAATCTGATTACAGTACTGCCTGACCTTGCGGAGTTTCTCCAGCGAACCACGTTTTTCAATCAGACGTAAAACCTCCAGCATCTCTAACGGAAGGATCTCTGCGACGGGACGTTTGCCCACATACGGGAAGATATCCTTCTCCAGAGCCTCCAGAACGCTCTCAGCGTAGCTTTCCGACCATGAGATACACTTGTGTTTATACCACTCCACAGCAAGCGCTCTGAAGGTATTAACGACAGATATCTTTTTGGCGAGTTTTTCTCGCTGCTTTTTCTCGCTCGGGTCGCCGCCATCAGCAATCACCTTTCTGGCCTCATCGCGTTTTACGCGCGCGTCAGCCAGAGAGACTTCTGGGTAAACGCCGATAGAAAGCTTTTTTTCTTTACCGGCGATTCGGTATTTCATGCGCCAGTATCGTTTTCCGGTGGGGGTTACCAGGAGAAAAAGGCCACGTTCGTCAGAGAGTTTATAGTCCTTCTCTTTAGGTTTGGCAGTCTCGACCTGCCGGGCTGTCAGTGCCATATGGGGGCCTCAAATTTCGTTGAACACGAAGAGCCCCCTGAAAAGCCCCCAGATGCAACTTGATTAAGGTAGAGTTGAGTTGAGGTCAGTGGAGTTCGGAATGTTCGAAAGTGATATATGGCAGTGATTATACTTGAGTTTTGTGGAGTTTTGGAGATGTACATAGAAGTGAAAGTGGTGCCCGGACTCGGAATCGAACCAAGGACACGGGGATTTTCAATCCCCTGCTCTACCGACTGAGCTATCCGGGCAACGGGGCGCATTAAACTAAATTCGACACGCGTCGTCAACGAAATTTATGTGTTTCGCGACGGACTGCGCAATCTCTCACCATTCGCGATCGCTGGCGCGCTTTCAGTTACTGCTGTAGCGCCAGTATTTTATGCATTAATACTGAATTTATATTGAAGGTGGCAGCGATTTATAGAGCGATAAATAGGGTTTTATGCATAAAGAATTCATCTTGCGCCCCTGTTGGAAAGGTGTAATCATTGCGCGAATTTTCTCCTTTCAACCCATGGGAGCAGCGGAATGTTTATCCTCGAACAACATTGCCTTATCCACTTCGCGCGCGTGCGAAGTTGCTCCCGTATCCTCGCAGAACCTTCTATGCTCACCATGCGGTGAGGGAAACGCACGCTCACTGCAGGACAACAGTAAAATCAGATCTCGTCTGCTTTTACTGATGTCTGGCGGTCGGAGCTGGTCACCAGTCGGACCCTGACAGTTTATGGGCACGGTCAATACCGTGTCCGGGCCTTTTACTCTCCCGATTTGGGTAGTCGCGCTTATGAAATCTTTGCACATTGCCGCCAGCCGTGAGCTGGTCACTCGTCTTTCCAGCCACCGCCGCGTGGTAGCGCTGGACAGTACCGATTTTACCGACGTGGCGGCAGTCGTCATTACCGTGGCGGACAGCCGCAGCGGCATTCTCACGTTGCTAAAGCGCACCGGTTTTCAGCTGCCGGTGTTCCTTTTTTCTGAAGAACCCGTGGATGCACCGGAAAGCGTTGATGCCGTTATCGGCGGCAGCGTTCAGCAGTGGCTGGAGCTCGAAACCGCCGCCACGCGCTATGAAGAGAATCTTCTGCCGCCGTTCTTCGACACGCTGACGAAGTACGTCGAAATGGGCAATAGCACCTTCGCCTGCCCGGGCCATCAGCACGGTGAGTTCTTTAAAAAGCACCCGGCCGGTCGCCAGTTCTATGACTTTTTTGGCGAGAACCTTTTCCGCGCCGATATGTGCAATGCCGACGTCAAACTGGGTGATTTGCTGATCCACGAAGGGGCGGCCAAGCGCGCGCAGAAATTCGCGGCAAAGGTCTTTAATGCCGATAAAACCTGGTTTGTGCTGAACGGTACGTCGGCGGCGAATAAGGTGGTGACCAATGCGCTACTGACCCGTGGCGACCTGGTGCTATTCGATCGCAATAACCACAAATCGAACCACCACGGTGCGCTGTTTCAGGCCGGGGCAACGCCGGTGTATCTGGAAGCCGCGCGCAATCCGTTTGGCTTTATCGGCGGCATTGATGAGCACTGCTTTGACGATAAATACCTGCGCGAGCTGGTGCGTGAAGTGGCCCCGGAAAAGGCGGGCGATACGCGTCCGTTCCGCCTGGCGGTGATCCAGCTCGGCACGTATGACGGCACTATTTATAACGCCCGTCAGGTGGTCGATAAAATTGGGCATCTGTGCGACTACATTCTGTTTGATTCCGCGTGGGTTGGTTATGAGCAGTTCATTCCGATGATGGCCGACTGTTCGCCGCTGCTGCTGGAGCTGAACGAAAACGATCCGGGTATTTTTGTCACCCAGTCAGTGCATAAGCAGCAGGCGGGCTTCTCGCAGACTTCGCAAATCCATAAGAAAGACAATCACATTCGCGGTCAGGCGCGTTTTTGCCCGTATAAACGCCTGAACAACGCCTACATGCTGCATGCATCAACCAGCCCGTTCTATCCGCTGTTTGCGGCGCTGGACGTGAACGCCAAAATTCACGAGGGCGAAAGTGGTCGTCGTCTGTGGGCGGAATGCGTGGCGCTGGGGATTGAGGCGCGCAAAGCGATTATCGCTAACTGCAAGATGATCAAACCGTTTATTCCGCCGACGGTGGCGGGCCGTCCGTGGCAGGATCATCCGACGGAAGCCATTGCTCGCGAACGCCGTTTCTTCAGTTTCGGGCCGGGTGAGGAGTGGCACGGGTTTGAGGGCTACGCGCAGGATCAGTATTTCGTCGATCCGTGCAAGCTGCTACTGACCACGCCGGGGATTGATGCTCACACCGGTAAATATGCGGCGTTCGGCATTCCGGCGACGATCCTTGCGCACTATCTGCGTGAAAATGGCATCGTGCCGGAGAAATGCGATCTGAACTCGATCCTGTTCCTGCTGACGCCTGCTGAAAGCACCGAAAAGCTGGCGCAGCTGGTGGCGATGCTCGGGCAGTTCGAACAGCACATTGAAGACGATACGCCGCTGGCCGAGGTGCTGCCAACGATTTACAGCAAGTATCCGGTGCGTTATCGCGATTATACGATCCGTGAACTGTGCCAGGAGATGCACGATCTGTACGTCAGCTTTGACGTGAAGGATCTGCAAAAGGCGATGTTCCGCAAGGAGAGTTTCCCGGCGGTGGTGATGAATCCGCAGGATGCCAATATCGAGTTTATTCGCGGCAACGTCGAGCTGGTGCGTCTCAGTGAAGCGGAAGGGCGCATCGCCGCGGAAGGCGCGCTGCCTTACCCGCCGGGTGTGCTGTGCGTGGTGCCTGGCGAAATCTGGGGCGGCGCAGTGCAGCGCTATTTCCTTGCACTGGAAGAGGGCGTCAATATGCTGCCGGGCTTCTCGCCGGAATTGCAGGGCGTGTACAGCGAAAAAGACGCCGATGGCATCAAACGGCTGTACGGCTACGTGCTGAAGTAGTGTTGTCCTGGCCGGGCGCGGAGAAGTTAGCTCTCATGCGCCCGGCGATACAGCCGCCGAGGGTGGCCGATTTTACCGTACAGCATTTCCACTTTTAGCAAACCCGCCTCGACGCTGTGTTCCAGATAACGTCGGGTCGTGGTTTTGCTTAACCCCGTTTCCACCACCACGTCATCCACGGAAAAAAAGCGTTCAGGCTCTTCCTGAAACAGCGCTTTCACGCGTTCCAGCGTCTTCTCCTCAATGCCTTTGCTGCCGTTATCGAGCCGGTAGTTTTTCGCCTGGAGCTGGTACAGCGAATCGACGTTTTGCTGATCGACAATCTTCCATACCCGCTGCTGTTCGTGAAACTGCACAAACCGCTCCAGCGACTGGCTGAGACGCTTCCAGGAAACGGGTTTGAGAATGTAATCAAACGCACCATTACGAATCGCCTGACTACAGGTGTCCATATCGCTGGCGGCGGTGACAAATATCACCGAACAGTTGGCGAGGTTCAGATTCGGGGTATTCAGCAGCGTGATGCCTTTGCCGTCTGGCAAATAGTTATCCAGCAGCACCAGTTGCGGATGCTTTTCGTTGAGCAGCGTTTGCGCCTCGGCTAACGATGAGGCAATTCCGACCAGCCGTAGCCGTGGGTGTTTGCGGATAAGCTCCGCGTGCAGGGCTGCGAGCTCGCTTTCATCTTCTACAATCGCTACATCAATAATGTCGTGTTGCATGATTCTTCTCTTCCTGGTTGAAGCACAGGGATAAACACGGAGAAAATGGTTCCGCTCGGTTCGTTGTCGGCCACTTCGATAGTGCCGCCGGCCTGGGTCACGTAGCTGTCGATAAGGTACAGCCCGATGCCGTGGTCGCCGCGGGTTTTGGTGGTGACGCCCCTTTCAAAAATGTGATCGCGGAGTTCCGGGATAATCCCGATGCCGCGGTCGGCCACTTCAATAATGAGCTCCCGCTCGTTTAAGCGAATCAGTACTTCGACCGGCGCGTGGGGTAGCACGGCGCGCTGGGTGGCTTCGATCGCGTTGTCGAGCAGGTTCCCGATGATGGAAATCACCTCCGCCTCCGGCAGCGTCGGGAAGGGCTTATCCATGCCGCAGCCGGGATCAAGCTGCAACTCGACGCCCTTCTCACGCGCCCTGGCCGCTTTGCCGAGCAGCAGACCGCAGATCGTCGGCGAGCTGAAGCGCGCGGAAAGGAAATCGAGCAGTTCCTGGGCATGCTCCGACTGTGCCTGAATAAAGCGGATCGCCGCGTCGTAATGACCCATATGCAGCAAACCGGAGAGGGTGGTCATTTTGTTGAGCTGTTCGTGACGCATAATGCGCAGGTTATCGACATAGCGCTTTACCTGGCTAAGCTGCGCGCTGAGTGAGTCAATGTCATTGCGGTCGCGGAAGGTAATCACCCAGCCCTGTAACGCGTTTTCGAGCATGATCCTGACCCGGCTGGCGAGTACTCTGCTTTGGTTAAAATGGCACATTTCATCGTGCGTATCTTTCGCCAGCATGACAGCGGGATCAAAGAACGGAACCGGGGCAATCACATCGCCAATCGGCAGCCCACGCAAGCGTCGCGCAGGCTGGCTGAGGTTCAGTAATTTACGCGCCGCCTGATTGATAACCTCAATACGGCCATCTTTATCAATGGCGATTACACCTTCAAAAATGGACTCCATCATCGCTTTTTGCTGACGCACCAGCAGACCGATTTCCCGTGGTTCGAGCGAGAAAATCTGTTTTTTGATGCTGCGGGTGAAGAACCACGAGAAGACAAAGAGTGCGATAAGCAGCAGAACGGCGGCAATCAGAATATTGACCATTTTGCTGACGGTAACGTCGTCGAGATAGCTGGTGAGATAGCCCACCGACACGATGCCCACCACCTTACCGTCATCATCCAGAATGGGCGCTTTGCTGCGCAGTGAAATACCGAGTCCGCCTTTGCGGATGGTGATGGTGCTTTTGCCTGCCAGCACTTCCTGATTGTCACCCCCGACCAACTCCGTACCGACGCGGTCGACAAAAACAGAATGGAATAAATGGCGGGCGTGGTTATCGCCAATCACAATAAAACTGGCATCGCTGTGCGCCGCAAGTTTATGCATGAAGGTATCAATGGCGGGGATGTTTTTATTGGCGACATCCTGGCGCAGGGTGGGAATAAGGGCAATTTCTTCTGCCTGTATTTTCGCTCTAATGCTCATTTCCTGATACAACTGACGGCCCATGTCGACATAATAATATCCGCCGAGCAGGGCAAAAAGCACAGAGAAAAAGGCCACCAGGGATATAAACAGTTTTATCTGGAAAGACAGCTTCATTACCATCGCACGCGCTCATAAAAATGGTATTTACTGTATCATCAAAACCAGCCGTCACGCCGCTTTTCACTGAAACTTGTGATCGTTTGCACAGCCACTTCTCTGAGGGGTTTCGCAATAATTAACACCATAAAAACCACACGTAATAATAAGATGTAGATCACGTTCAATAATTAAAACCATTAACACCATAGTGACCATAAAAACTTCGGTTTTAATCTGAATTTCCTCACGTAAAAGCGAGTGTGGGCCCTCTAAGATGAAAGCGTGAAATAACCAAGGGGCCGATGATGAGCACGACCGATGATTCTTTTACCGTTAACCATGAAACAATAAATATTCCGAAAACATCACTGAGAGAGAAGTGGTGGCACATTATGGATAGCTGGAAAATAGGGATCATTCCTCTGCCACTGTTTCTGCTTGCCGGGACGCTAATCGCCATTGATTGTCTCGGGGGCAAACTGCCGAGCGACATCGTGGTGATGGTCGCCACGCTGGCCTTCTTCGGCTTCGCCTGTGGTGAGTTCGGCAAGCGTTTGCCGATTGTGGGTAAATTCGGCGCGGCGGCTATCTGCGCCACGTTTATTCCTTCCGCGCTGGTCTATTACGGCCTGCTGCCAGATGTGGTTGTGGAATCGACCACAAAATTCTACAAATCCACCAACATTCTGTACCTCTACATCTGCTGCATTATCGTTGGCAGCATCATGAGCATGAACCGCACCACGCTGATTCAGGGCTTCCTGCGCATTTTCTTCCCGATGTTGTGTGGCGAAGTGGTCGGTATGGTCGTGGGGATGGGCGTCGGCATGGCGCTGGGGCTGGAACCGTTCCAGATTTTCTTCTTCATCATTCTGCCTATCATGGCTGGCGGCGTGGGTGAAGGGGCGATTCCGTTGTCGATAGGCTATGCCACTTTACTTCATATGGATCAGGGGGTTGCGCTTGGGCGCGTGCTGCCGATAGTGATGCTGGGGGGGCTGACCGCGATCGTGATTTCAGGCTGCCTGAATCAGCTCGGCAAGCGCTACCCGCATCTGACCGGCGAGGGGCAACTGATGCCTGTGAGTGACGGTGAAACTGATTCTGCCCCAGACGCGGCAGTCTCCAGCGGGAAAACGGATGTGACGACTATCGCGTCGGGTGCGCTGCTGGCGGTACTGCTCTACATGCTCGGGATGCTCGGCTACAAGTTGATTGGCCTGCCTGCGCCGGTGGGAATGCTGTTTATCGCAGTGTTCATCAAGCTGGTGAATGGCGTATCGCCGCGCCTGCTGGAAGGCTCCCAGGTGGTGTACAAATTCTTCCAGACCGCGGTGACGTACCCGGTGCTGTTCGCGGTTGGCGTGGCAATCACACCGTGGAATGAGCTGATGGCGGCATTTACGATCAGCAATCTGCTGGTTATCGTCAGCACCGTGTCTGCGCTGGTGGCGACCGGGTTCTTTGTGGGTAAAAAGATTGGCATGCACCCGATTGATGTGGCGATTGTTTCCTGCTGCCAGAGCGGGCAGGGCGGCACCGGGGATGTGGCTATCCTGACCGCAGGTAACCGTATGAGCCTGATGCCGTTTGCTCAAATCGCAACGCGTATCGGCGGGGCCATTAATGTGGCGGTGTCGCTGCTTATCCTCAGTAAATTTCTTGCCTGATTAACGGGCGAAGGAGAGAAAGAATGACCCTCGAAACGCTGCACCGACCGGGCGTGACACTGGACCAGATGCTGGCCGCGAAGGACAACCGCGCTGCGCGTCAGGCCGACTGGTTGCAGCATTACGGCCAGCCGGTGGTGTCGCTGACGCTGGTGACGCCTGGCGAAGTGAAAGACAGTATCCGCTATCGCAACAGCATGGGCGTTGCCATTCAGGCCTGCGACCAGCTGCTGTGGCAATATCACTGGCAGGTGCTCGACCGCCAGGTGCTATGGCTGCCGACCGGGCCGGAAGCCCTGTGGTGCGTGGCGCATAGCGCCGCTGAAATTAAAGCGTATGCGACTACCCTGGAGCAGTCGCATACGTTGGGGCGTCTGTGGGATATCGACGTGATTTGTCCGCAGAGTGGGCCGGTTGGGCGCACCTCATTGGGCCGCTCACAGCGCCGTTGCCTGCTGTGTGATGAACCAGCTCATGCCTGCTCGCGTTCCCGTCGTCATGAGCAGGCGTTAGTGGTTGCCAGCGTGGAGAAGCTGATTGATGACTGGTTTGCCCGCGACTAAACCGCGCATTAAAAATGTCCCGGCATTGGCAGAGGAGGCGCTGTGGCAGGAGCTGGAACTGACGCCAAAACCAGGGCTGGTGGACCGGCGCAACAACGGCTCTCATCGCGATATGGATCACGCGCTGTTTGTGCGAAGCATCCGGGCGATTACACCATGGTTTGCGCGTTTTGCTGAACTCGGGGCACAGCACGCGACGCGCGATATGACCGAACAGCTGCGTATTCTGCGCCCGATGGGTATCGCCTGTGAGCAGGCGATGTACGCGGCAACCGACGGTATTAACAGCCATAAAGGCGGGATATTTTCCCTCGGCCTGTTGTGCTTTGCTGCCGGAGGCATGAATGACGTAACTGCAGAGAATTTATGCCTGCAAGTTCGGAGGATATGCCAGGGTGTGGTCGCCCGCGAACTGATGGCACGCCCAGCGGCGAGCACGGCGGGCGAGCGTCAGTTTCAGCAGTTCGGCCTGACGGGCGCGCGCGGCGAAGCGGAAAGCGGTTTCGCGACGGTCAACGCCGTTTTACCGCACTGGAACCGCTATCGACTTGACGAGATGTTGCTGCGACTCATGTCTATCAATACTGACAGTAATTTGGTGTCGCGCGGCGGAATGGCCGGGCTGGAATACGTCCAGCACTCTGCGCAAAACCTGTTGCATGACGGCTGGGATAAATACGCGTTAGAGGCGATGGACGATGCGCTGATCGCGCGGAATTTAAGCCCGGGTGGCAGCGCGGATTTGCTGTCGGTGGCGTGGGTACTTGGGGAGCTGTAGGCCCGGCAGCGTAGTGCCGCCAGGCCTTAATGTGAAAATCGATTAGTGGGCAACCGGCTGTGCGGTCGCAACCGTTGGCACATGTTTGTATTTGAACAATGCCACGAATGCGAAGGCCAGCACCAGCGAATAACCTGCGAAAATCAGCCATACGCTCTGCCAGTCGGTATTGCCGTTCACGGTGTACATCTCAACCACTTTACCACTCACCATGCCACCCAGGATGCAGCCGAAGCCGTTGGTCATCATCAGGAACATCCCTTGCGCACTGGCGCGAATTTCAGGTCGCACCTCTTTCTCAACAAACACCGAACCGGAAATGTTGAAGAAGTCGAACGCGCAGCCGTAGACGATCATCGACAGCACCAGCAGGATGGTGCCGAACGCGGACGGGTCGCCATAGGCGAACAGACCGAAGCGCAGCATCCACGCAAAGATACTGATAAGCATCACGTTCTTAATACCGTAACGGCTCAGGAAGAACGGGATGGTGAGGATGAACAGGGTTTCGGAAATCTGGGAAATCGACATCATCACAGATGCGTGTTCAACGATAAAGCTTCCGGAGAACAGCGGGTTGTTATCGAAACTGTGCAGAAAGGTGTTGCCGAACATGTTGGTGATTTGCAGCTCCGCGCCCAGCAGCATGGAGAAGATAAAGAATATCGCCATGCGCTTGTTTTTAAACAGCGCGAAGGCGTCGAGGCCCAGCATGGTACTCCAGCTTTGGTTTTTCTGCTGCCGCGAAACCGGAATATGCGGCAGTGTCAGGGTGAACAGAGTAAGAACCAGCGACAGCCCTGCGCCGATGTACAGCTGCATGTGGCTCAGTTCAAAGCCTGAGAAGCTCACCGCCCACATAGCCATGATAAAGCCGATAGTGCCCCAGATACGAATCGGCGGGAAATCGGTGACGATGTCCATGCCCACAGATTTCAGGCGATAGTAGGAGATGGTGTTCACCAGCCCAAGCGTCGGCATATAGGCCAGCGAGTTGAGCAAGATGACGATAAACATTTCGCCCGGCGTGGTGACCTGCGCCGCCATAAACAGCGTGCCTGCACCCACTAAATGGCACAGCGCGTAGACCCATTTCGCACTGATCCATTTATCTGCCACGATGCCAAGCAGCGTCGGCATAAAGACCGCCGCAATCCCCAACGAGCTATACACCGCACCGATGGATGCGCCGTCGAATTTGAGCGTGACGAACATATAGGAGCCGAGGGTTGTCAGCCAGCTCCCCCAGAGGCAGAACTGCAGGAACGACAGTATTTTAAGCTGCAGCTTAAGGTTCATGTTATTTTCCTCACAAAGTGACCGGCTGGATGTTTTTATAGAAACATTTATGGCGTGAATTTGATGCGATTCTATCGGTGTCGGGCGCGTCGTTTTGTTACCTCCAGCAAAAAAATGCAATATTTATTCTTTTGCAGAGTGGATTAGTGACGCAAATAACATTTTCGTATGGTGGGGGCGGATTTTGTGCGGGCTGATGCCCTCACCCGTGGGGTGAGGGCATAGATTACTTCCGGCGGTAACTCTTCTGCGTGTTGTTCACTTTATACAGATAGCGGCGCGATTCTTGCGACGGATGACGCGTCGTCAGCGTCTGATAAACGTCACCCGGCGCCATGCTGTTAATGATGTTCGCCGCCTGAACTTTATCGCTGGAGAAGACGCGGAGCACGCTACCTGCGCCGCCGTTATAAGCGGTGATCACCGCGTAACGGCGTGAGGTCGGGTTATCAATTCCACCCAGATAAACATTGCTCAGCATCGCCAGATATGCGGTGCCGGTATCAATGTTGTTGGCCGGGTCAAACAGGTAACTGCGGCTTGGTGTCCCGGATTTCCCCTGCGCCTTATACACGTCTTTTCCGGCGGTATGCTGTACGACCTGCATCAGTCCCAGCGCATCGGAATTACTGACGGCGTAGGGGTTGAATGAGGATTCGGTCTGCATAATCGCCAGAATCAGCGACTCATCAACGCCATACTTGCGCGAGGCCTGACGTACCATGCCGATGTATTTATGCGCACGTTTATCGAGGTGGTTTGGCACCAGATTGATGGTCACGCTGTAGATAACGTGCAGCCCATTGCTGCGGCTCTTCAGGCGGTTTTGCAACAGCCAGTCAGCGTAGTTCGACGCGCGGCCTTGCCAGCGAATCGGCTGCCCGGTGTTATCCACCACCTGACCATACAGGAACGGCTCTTTGGAAATCTGGATATCATCGGCGTCGGAATAGAGATCGACTGAACCCGGATCGTCGCCCATCAGGAGTGTTTTGATGATGGTCTGACGAAGATGGCCGGCAGGATCGGTTCCGGCGATGGTTTCAAAGGTGATGGTGCCGTTATCAAAGTTGATATGGCTGCGAGTGTAATACTGGTCGGAATACTTCACGTAGTCCTTCGGTCCGGCGACCAGAACTTCGTTGTATCCCCAGATATTCTCGATGTTATGGGCAAATTGCCCCATCAAAATGTCAAAACCGTTGGTGTCTTTTACCCAAGCGTCATTATAAGACGTGCTCTTTTTGGAGCCTGAACACGAAATGAGCAACGGCGCAATCAGGGCTAGCGCTAAATATTTTTTCATCATTCCGGGAAGTGTCGTCAGGTTGAAATAAAGGGCCGAATGGCCCTTATTGTTTTTCTGGCGGCGTATAGCCTTCGATGTGAACGTCCTTGCCCTCGAACAGGAAGTTAACCATCTCCTGTTCCAGCAGCTTGCGATGCTCCGGGTTCATCATGGTGAGTTTTTTCTCGTTGATGAGCATGGTCTGCTTATGCTGCCACTGGCCCCAGGCTTCTTTAGAGATTTCGTTATAGATGCGTTTTCCGAGCTCGCCCGGATACAGCTGGAAGTCCTGGCCTTCAGCGTCGCGCTGCAGGAAGGTACAAAAAATGGTTCTGCTCATGACTATTCCTCTTTATGGCCGTCGCTCAAACCAGAGCGCCGGCGCGTAACTGCTGTAACAGACGCTCCACGGGTGCCGCCAGCCCGACTGACGGTGGCTGAGCTAAGTTATACCAGAGAGCGCCGCCTTCATCCATGCACGCGTCTATCGACTGCACGCTGAGCCACATAGGCACAATATCTAAATGGAAATGGCTGAAAGTATGGCGAAAAGCCGTTTGCTGCGCGAGTGACGTGGTTTTTATCTGACGTGCGGCTAACCATTCGAGGAGTTCTTCTTCGGCGGTAAACTGCGGGAAGCAGAACAGCCCGCCCCACAGACCGCTTGGGGGACGCTGAAGCAGGAACACGTCGTCGTCGTGCTGCATAATCAGAAAATATCCCACGCGCTCCGGCAGGATCTGCTTCGGTTTCTTGCCGGGATACTGCGCCCACGAGTGGTTGGCATATGCCACGCAGCCGTTGTTCAGCGGGCAGAGTTCGCACTTAGGTTTTGAACGGGTGCAGACTAGCGCGCCCAAATCCATCATCGCCTGATTAAAACGCTCCACGCCTTTCGCCGGGGTCACGTCTTCACTGATTTCCCATAGCCGTTTTTCCACCTCTTTCTTGCCCGGCCAGCCGCTCACCGCATAGCAGCGAGCGAGCACGCGTTTCACGTTGCCGTCGAGAATAGGGAAATGTTTGCCGAGCGACAGCGAAAGCACCGCGCCCGCAGTGGAACGACCGACGCCGGGGAGTGCCGCCACTTCGTCAAAAGTTTCCGGGAATTTACCGTTGTGCAGCGTCGCGACCTGCTGTGCGGCTTTGTGCAGATTGCGTGCCCGGGCGTAATAGCCGAGGCCCGTCCACAGGTGCAGCACTTCGTCGAGCGGTGCATTAGCGAGATCGGTGATGGTTGGAAAACGCGCCATAAAGCGCTCAAAATAAGGAATAACGGTAGCAACCTGAGTTTGTTGCAACATCACCTCAGAGAGCCATACTTTGTACGGCGTTTTTTCCATTTGCCAGGGCAGGGTCTTACGCCCATATTTGTCGTACCAGTCCAGCACCTGGGCTGAAAATTGAGAGGCTTGCATGGCTACCGATTCGCTGTATCAGGGACGCAGATTGCAGCACAGCGCCATCGGGCTGTAAACCGGATCTTTCCCATGCTTGCATACTTCGCCTGAGTTTGGATAATGCCCGTTTCCCGAATACTCATCAGGTAGACAGAATTTTTATGAACAACGACGTCATTTCACCGGATTTTGATGAAAACGGCCGCCCGCAGCGCCGTATTCGTAGCTTTGTCCGCCGTCAGGGCCGCCTGACCAAAGGGCAGCAGCACGCGCTGGATAACTATTGGCCGGTGATGGGTGTCGAGTTTAGCGAAACGCCTGTCGACTTTGCCGCTCTGTTTGGTCGCGACGCGCCAACCACGCTGGAAATCGGCTTCGGCATGGGCGCATCGCTTGTCACCATGGCGAGCGCGAAACCAGAGCAGAACTTTTTAGGTATTGAAGTGCACTCTCCGGGCGTCGGTGCGTGCTTAGCGTCGGCCCATGAAGAGGGCGTGGAAAACCTGCGCGTGATGTGTCACGACGCGGTTGAAGTGCTGCATAAAATGGTTCCTGACAATTCTTTGAACATGGTGCAGCTGTTTTTCCCTGACCCGTGGCACAAAGCACGTCATAATAAACGCCGTATCGTTCAGGCTCCTTTTGCAGAGCTTGTGAAGAGTAAGCTGAAGCTTGGCGGCGTCTTCCACATGGCGACCGATTGGGAAGCGTATGCAGAGCACATGCTGGAAGTGATGTCGTCGCTTGACGGGTATAAAAACCTCTCTGAAAGCAACGACTACGTACCGCGTCCGGAATCACGTCCGGTAACCAAATTTGAACAGCGTGGCCATCGTCTTGGTCACGGCGTTTGGGACTTAATGTTCGAGAGGGTGAAATAATGGCGAAGAACCGTAGCCGTCGTCTGCGTAAAAAAATGCACATCGACGAGTTTCAGGAATTAGGATTTTCCGTTGCATGGCGTTTCCCGGAAGGCACGACTGAAGAACAAATCGACCATATCGTTGATGAGTTTATCAACGAGGTGATTGAGCCGAATAAACTGGCCTTTGATGGCAGCGGCTATCTGGCCTGGGAAGGTCTGATTTGCATGCAGGAAATCGGTAAATGTACCGAAGAACACCAGGCCGCCGTGCGTAAATGGCTGGAAGACAGGAAGTTCGAAGAGGTACGCACCAGCGAACTTTTCGACGTTTGGTGGGACTAAACAAACATAAAGGGCCAGCAATCGCTGGCCCGTTTTGTCTTTACAGGAGTTTCTATGATGCGCAAAACGCTGCTGGCAGCGGCTCTCTCCGTCACCGCATTTGCCGCTCAGGCGGATTATCAGTGCAGCGTGACCCCGCGTGATGACGTTATCCTCAGCCCGCAAACCGTGCAGGTGAAAGGGGAGAACGGCAATCTGGTCATCACCCCTGATGGCAACGTGATGTATAACGGCAAACAGTACACTCTCAGCGCTGCTCAGCGTGAGCAGGCGAAAGACTACCAGACCGATCTGCGCAGCGCGCTGCCGTGGATTGACGAAGGCGCCCGTTCCCGCGTCGACAAAGGCCGCGTCGCGCTGGACAAAATCATCACCGAGCAGGTTGGGGCCAGCAGTAATATGCATGGGCGTCTGACCAAACTTGATGCCCAGCTGAAAGAGCAGATGAACCGTATTATTGAGCATCGTACCGATGGCCTGACGTTCCACTACAAAGGTATCGATCAAGTTCGCGCTGATGGCCAGGAACTGGTGAATCAGGCGATGGGCGGTATTCTACAGGACAGCATTAATGAGATGGGCTCGAAAGCGGTCGTCAAAGGCGGCGGTAATCCACTGCAAGGTATTTTAGGCAGCCTCGGCGGCCTGCAGGGCGCGATTCAGGATGAGTGGAAGAGCCAGCAGGCAGATTTCCAGAAGTTCGGCAAAGACGTGTGTAGCCGTGTTGTGTCGCTGGAAGATAGCCGTAAGACGCTGGTCGGTGGGTTGAAGTAACGGTTGCTGTTTTCCCCCTCACCCTAACCCTCTCCCCAAAGGGGCGAGGGGATTGATCGAGTTTTCCCTTTCTCAAAGAGTCGACTGGACCGTCAGGGCTTTTCCCCCTCTCCCCAAAGGGGCGAGGGGATTGATCGAGTTTCCCTTTCTCAAAGAGTCGGCTGGACCGTCCGGGCTTTTCCCCCTCTCCCCAAAGGGGCGAGGGGATTGATCGAGTTTCCCTTTCTCAAAGAGTCGGCTGGACCGTCCGGGCTTTTCCCCCTCTCCCCAAAGGGGCGAGGGGATTGATCGAGTTTTCCCTTTCTCAAAGAGTCGACTGGACCGTCAGGGCTTTTCCCCCTCTCCCCAAAGGGGCGAGGGGATTGATCGAGTTTCCCTTTCTCAAAGAGTCGACTGGACCGTCAGGGCTTTTCCCCCTCTCCCCAAAGGGGCGAGGGGATTGATCGAGTTTTCCCTTTCTCAAAGAGTCGGCTGGACCGTCCGGGCTTTTCCCCCTCTCCCTTTTAGGGAGAGGGCCGGGGTGAGGGTAAAATCTCACGTAACACTTCCAGTATTCTCTCCAACACAGCACTCTCGTTATCCTGCAATTCATTATTCCAGAACCTCAAAACGCGCCAACCCCGCTGGATAAGAAAGTCACTTCGCTGTTGGTCATATCCCTGACGTTCCCCATGCTGACCACCATCCAGTTCAATCACCAAACGAGCTTCGCAGCAGGCAAAATCAAGAATGTAATGTTCAACAGGGTGCTGCCGACGGAATTTATACAGACAGAAGCGGCGGCTACGTAGCAGATGCCACAGCTTTCTTTCTTGTGGAGTGAGTTCACGTCGGAGCTGACGCGCAAAGCTTCTGATCTTTTCCATCCCCCCAATCTGCCAGCATTTACTTCAACTAGCAGAAAGGGAGATGAAATCCTGAATCGTGCTTCAGGAATCTTCGGAGAGGAATAGCTCGAGCAGGGAATTGAGGAACAGTTTCCCATGTTCGGTAATCTGCCAGAACTGCTCACACTCGCTGAGATAACCCTGTGCGATGGCTTCGTCAATCTGCGCGCGAACCGCAGATTCCGGCAAACCCGTGAACGCGGTAAATTCAGCACGAGGGGCAGGCTCCAGCAGGCGGAAGCGGTTCATAAAGAACTCGAAGGGTTTGTCTGCGGTTTCGACGTCGTGCTGACGCTCCAGATATCGGCCTTCCATATAGCCACGTGGATGACGGGTTTTGGCGGTACGCAGAATGCGCCCGTCCGGGAACGTCACTTTACCGTGCGCGCCGCAGCCAATGCCTAAGTAATCGCCAAAACGCCAGTAGTTCAGGTTGTGCTGACACTGATAGCCCGGCTTGGCGTAGGCGGACGTTTCATATTGCTGATAGCCCGCGGCACTCAGCAGCTGGTGGCCCTGCTCATAGATATCCCACAGCGCATCGTCGTCCGGTAGTTTTGGCGGGCGCGAGCTAAAAAGCGTATTCGGTTCGATGGTGAGCTGATACCACGACAAATGCGGCGGATTGAGCGCAATCGCCTGACGCAGATCGTCCAGCGCTTCTTCCAGCGACTGGTCCGGCAGGCCGTGCATCAGGTCGAGGTTAAAGCTGCGTAGATTCAGACTCGTCGCCAGATGTGCCGCGCGTTTCGCTTCGTCAGCGTCGTGAATGCGCCCCAGACGTTTGAGTTTGGCTTCGCTAAAGCTCTGCACGCCAATCGAAATGCGGTTCACGCCCGCGCGCTGATAATCCACAAAGCGGTCGGCTTCCACCGTGCCTGGGTTGGCTTCCATGGTGATTTCTGCATCAGCCGCCAGATTCAGGCGCGCGCGGACGCCATCCAGCAATGTTTGCATCGCCGGGCCAGAGAGCAGGCTCGGCGTGCCTCCGCCAATGAAAATCGTTTTTACTTCGCGTCCCTGTGCGTAAGGCACGTCGACGTCTAAATCGGCGAGCAGATGCTGCACGTAGTCGTCATGCGGCACTTCGCCTTTCAGCGCGTGCGAATTAAAATCGCAGTACGGGCACTTCTGCACGCACCAGGGAATGTGAATGTAAAGACTCAGCGGAGGGAGAACGATCATTAACGCAGTGCTTCCAGTAACAGTTTCAGCGCCTGTCCACGGTGGGACACGGCAATTTTTTCTTCACGGCTCAGTTCAGCCGCCGTTTTACCGGCGTCGGGAACAAAGAATATGGGGTCGTAGCCAAAGCCACCGTTGCCCGTGGCTTCACGGGTAATCACGCCTGGCCAGCTGCCGTGGCACACCAGCGGCGTTGGGTCTTCGGCATGACGCATGTACACCAGCACGCAATGGAACTGCGCCTGGCGTTGATCGTCGGGCACGTCTTGCAACGCAACCAGAAGCTTTTCCAGATTCTGCTGGTCGCTGGCATCTTCACCTGCATAACGCGCAGAGTAAATCCCTGGCGCACCGCCGAGAACGTCAACCGCCAGGCCGGAATCATCAGCAATGGCAGGCAGACCGGTGACTTTCGCGGCGTGACGCGCTTTGATAATCGCGTTCTCAATAAAGGTCAGCCCGGTTTCTTCCACCGACTCGACGTTCAGTTCGGTCTGTGCGACCACGTCGAGACCAAAATCGTTTAACAGCGAGGCGAGCTCGCGCACTTTACCGGCGTTACCGGTAGCCAGAACTACTTTTTGCATGGGATGTCCTGTCAGATGAGCGCGTCAACGCCCGAAGGGATCTGTTGCGGTTGAATGATTTTTACCTGCTTGTGGCGGCCCAATTCGCCTTTCTCAATTATCACCTGGCTCTTCGCGACGCGAAACTGCTTAGCGAGATATTTTACCAAATGCGCATTGGCCTGGCCGTCCACTGGCGGTGCGGTGATGGCGACTTTTAGTTCGTCGCCATGCAGTCCGACAATGCTGTCACGGCTGGCTTTCGGCTGAATGTACAGCCGTAAAACCAGCCCGTCGTCGCAGACTTCAACGGCACTCATAGCGCCATCCACAGCCCCGGCAGCAGCATATTTCCGGTAGCCTGTAACAGCTCGGAGATGCCCATATTGGCCACGTACAGCAGCAACACGAGGATCATCGGCGAGAAGTCGATGCCACCCATCGATGGCAGCATACCGCGAATTGGACGCAGCAGCGGGTCGGCCAGCTGCATCAGCACAAACTCCACCGGGCTACGGCCGCGGCTGACCCAGCTCATAATCGCCATCAGCATCAGCACCCAGAAAATCAGCAGGCCGATGGTTTTCACCAGAATCAGCACCGCGGAAATCCAGATAATGGGCTGGAAGGTGATAACCATAAACAGCACGATAGCTTTCAGTACGCAGAGTACGAAGGCAATCAATAATGATGAACTGTCAATCGGCCCCATCGCAGGAATAACGCGACGCAGCGGCCCAACCAGCGGTTGAGTGGCTTTCACCACGAACTGCGAGAAAGGGTTGTAAAAATCACAGCGAGCCCACTGCATCCAGACGCGGAGCAGCATCACCATCGTGTACAGCTCAATCACTGTCGAAAGCAGGAAAGTCAACGTCTTCATGGCGTTCCTCAGTTTTCCTTATTTATTGTTGTGTGTAATCGCGCGCACCAAAAATAGCGGTACCGATGCGCACCATCGTGCTACCCGCCGCAATCGCGGCTTCCATGTCGTCTGACATGCCCAGAGAGAGCGTGTCCACGGACGGATAACGCGTTTTCAGCCGGGCAAATGCTACCGCCATTTGTTGCGCTACCGCAAACTGCCTTACATATTCTGACTCAGGCGCCGGAATGGCCATCAGCCCACGCAGGCTCAGACCTGGCAGAGCGGCCACTGCGGCGGCCAGCGCATCGATTTCCTCTGGCGCGATACCGGATTTGCTCGATTCATCGCTGATATTGACCTGAATAAGCACATTCAGCGGCAGCAAATGCGCAGGGCGCTGCTCGCTCAAACGGCTGGCGATGCGCAGGCGGTCAACGGTGTGACACCAGTCGAAATGCTCTGCCACCAGCCGACTTTTGTTCGACTGCAGCGGGCCAATAAAGTGCCACTGTAGGTCATTTTGTCCCGCTTCCTGAAAAAAGCGGACCTTTTCTATTCCTTCCTGAACGTAGTTTTCACCAAAGGCGCGTTGGCCCGCAGCGATAGCTTCTTCGATGGCGCTCGCAGGCTTCGTTTTACTCACTGCAAGCAACGTAACTTCTTCTGGAGCACGGCCGCAAAGGGCGACAGCGGCTGAGATTTTGTCCCTGACCTGTGTCAGGTTATGCGCAATGTCGTTCATTTTCAGGATGATGGTATGGATATGCAGGAAATTGTGGCCCTTAGTGTAAAGCATAATGTCTCGGATCTACACCTGTGCAGCAATGGCACGGTGCGCTGGCGGCGGCGAGGACTCCTCGAACCGGCACCTTTCAGTGCGCCGGAGCCACAAACGCTGTTGCAAAACTGGCTGAGTGAAACGGCGATACGGCATTGGGAAAAGGAAAACCAGTGTGATTTTGCGGTGCAGACGGACAGCGGCACGCGGCTGCGCGCCAGTGTGTTCCGGCATATGGACGGCGTATCATTAGTGTTACGACTGTTGCCGGAAATCTGTCCGCAGCTGGCGGCGCTTGGCGTGCCGCCCGCCATCAGCGAACTGTTAGCCGGAGAAAGCGGGCTGATTCTGGTGACGGGTGCCACCGGCAGCGGTAAATCCACCACACTGGCGGCGATGGTTGATTATCTCAATCATCAGCGTGACGGGCATATTCTGACCCTGGAAGATCCGGTCGAGTTTATGCATCACAGTGAGCGATGTCTGATTCATCAGCGTGAAGTTGGGGCGCATTGCGGGTCATTTTCTGCGGCGCTGCGTGTGGCATTGCGTCAGGACCCCGATGTGATAATGCTCGGTGAACTGCGCGACACCGAAACCATTCGCCTGGCGCTTACGGCGGCAGAAACCGGGCATCTGGTGCTGTCGACGCTGCACACGCGAGGCGCGGCACAGGCCATTGAAAGGCTGGTGGATGTATTTCCGGCCGGGGAAAAAGAGCAGGTTCGCAGTCAGCTTGCAGGAAGCCTGTGTGCGGTGCTGTCGCAAAAGCTACTGCCCGATAAACAGGGCGGGCGCGTGGCGCTGTACGAATTGCTGGTCAACACGCCTGCGGTCGGCAGTCTGATTCGCGATGGCAAAACCCATCAGCTGCCCGGCGTGATGCAGGCCGGGCAGCAAATGGGGATGATGACGTTTACGCAGTGTTTCCAGCAGCGACAGGAAGCAGGCCGCCTTTAGCGAACGTTGAGTGAATAGACTGCGGGCAGCGCGCCCGCAGTGGCGAGAATTTCCAGCCGCACTTCACGTACGCGAATGGCGGTGGGGAACTCATGCCTGCACACGGAATGGTGGTTGTTTTCGACTTCTGTCAGTAACGTTTCGTCCGCCCACAGGCGGTAATGGGTGATGCAATGTGGTGTCACCGCGCTGGCATGGCCCATCTGCACCGTTTCCATCGCGTTGTCGAAATCGTTGTCCTGCACCAGCGTCAGGCGGTGAATCGTCAGCATCTCTGGCCAATGCCAGAGAATCGTCGGGTTTTTATCGTTTAGCGCAGGAACCCAGGCGTTAGTTTGCTGTTCCGGGCGCAGGCGACCATTGAGCAAATGCGTTGCCGGATAGCAGCGCCGCAGCGTAGCAAAACGCAGGGCGGGCAGGATCTGATTCGGGTGGCGGCGTGGTAGCCAGAAGTCGAACTCGTCCACGCCGTAGTCGCCGTCGACCACCTGGCGAGTGTGTTTGGCGACGCGGGCGTTCAGGCTGTTGAACACGGTCATGATGCCGGGAAGCCGAACGTCGGTCAGCGCGATGTCGATATTTTCCTGTGCGTCGAAGGCAACGAAAACGTACTGGTCACGATCGCTTACCCAGTCGAGCTGGCAACGGTATTCGCCTTCTCCATTTACGCTAATGCGATGGCTGGCGTAACGTAACTCCGGCGTGAAGTTCCCGGGGCGTAGGCTGCCCAATAGCGTAATATCTAGCGTCTGCGGGTTTTGGCTGCGTAAGGTGAATGACAATTCAGGCAGTGTTTCACCGGTTTTCATGGGCAGCAGAAGTGCCATTCGTTCGCGCAGAGAGTGCCACGTACCGTTCGGGGGCAGCTCGCTCAATTGCAGTTCGCTGCTGACGCTGATTTCAGCGCCAAGGGCAGGGTCATCCAGCCACTGGCGCGGAATATAACAGCCCGATGCCTGCAAACGCTGCTGCAGTTCGCCGATGCATTGCTGGCCCGCCAGCGCTTTTGGCGTGATGGCGTGCTCATGACAGAGTGCCGCACCTGCGCCAGCCACTTCGCCGAGTAGCCCGCAGGTACACATCACGCGGGCGCTACCGAAGGCGACGTGCGAGGCGGAAATCAGTCGTCCGGTCAGGAATAAGTTATCCAGCGAGCGGCTGTAAAGGCTGCGCCAGGGGATGGTGTAGGTGCCTTTACTGTGAAACTGACGGCAGCCGTCGTGGGTGCTGTAAACGCCATCAGCGGGATGCAAATCTATCGACCAGCCGCCATAGCCGACGGCGTCATAATTATCGCGCTGTTCGACAATGTCTTGCTGACTCAGCAGGTGATCGCCCATAAAGCGGCGGCTTTCGCGCTTGCCGGGCACCGAGCCGACCCATTCGATAGTCATGTTGGCGGCTTCAGGAAACTCGCCAGAATTTTTGATGTGATCCCACACGCCCCAGACGATTTTCCACAGCTCCCACTTGATGGTTTCGCTTTCATAGACGGTATCGAGGCGACCGCCCCATTCTAGCCACCACAGGTCGCAGCCGTTCAGCGTGGACGTGAGCCGCTTATAGCGCGGTATGTCGGTTATTTCTTTTAGCGCAAAAGAGGGCGGGACAAAGTTGACCGGACCCTCGGTCTTTTTGGTGTAGAAATAGATCGAGTGCCCGAGTTTGTGGCCGAAGTTGTCGCCCGGGGCCATTTTTTCGCCCAGTTCACTTTCTTCCTCTGCGCCTTCGCGGAATTCAGCGCCTGCCAGATAGCCCAGCACACCGTCACCGGTGGCATCGCAAAACTGCGAGGCGGAAACCAGGTAGAAGGTTTCATTAATGGCGTTAAAGGCGCTGACTTGAGTGATGCGGTTATGCTCTTTTTGCACTTCATACACGGCAGTGTTGAGCAGTAACGTCAACCCTGGCTGGCTGCGCGCCATATCCAGCAGCACCAGGTCGAACATCACCGGGTTACCTTCTTTATTGCGCCACAGGTTTTCCTCCATGATTTCACCCATGATGCCGCCTTCTCTCGCCCAGCGGTTGTTGTTGCCCATGTGCGATGTTGCGCCGTTGGCCCATAATCTGACTTCGCTCGACGCGTTGCCGCCGAGAACCGGACGGTCCTGAATCAGGATAACCTCCAGCCCGCGACGTGCAGCCGCGAGGGCGGCGCATAGCCCAGCCAGACCACCTCCGGCTACGACAAAATCAGCGTGCAGCGGTTGCACAGGAAAGGTTCTGCTGTCACATGGCGGGTAGATATTCATTACCTTGTATCCTTTTGAGCTGGCGCTAAAATCATTGCTTTATAATCCTGTAACGGACGGAGCGTTAATGTCCTCTCAACCGAACCAAAGCCTGATCGATGGCATCCGCTGTTTGCAATATCTGGTCTCCAGCGGCCGGGCCATTGGCTGTCGTGAGTTGGCGCGCCTGATGGGAATCAACACCACACGCGTGAACCGACTGCTAATGACCATGGCGTCGATCGGCCTGACCATGCAGGACGAGCAGCGACGCTATCTTCCGGGGCCGGGCATTCATGCGCTGGCCGCTCAGGCCATTCGCGGCTCCGCGCTGTTTTCTCATGCGTTGCCGATCCTCGAACGCGCCGCTCCTGGCGATCTGGTCGTGGCGATGGGCGTTCTATGGGAGGACCAGGTGATTTATATCTGGCACTCGGAGCCGGGCAGCAAAATGAGTCAGGCACTGGCCGGTTTCCATATGCTGCCTGCCTGGCAGTCGGTCATCGGTATGTCTCTGCTGGCTGGCGAAAACGACGAAAGCCTTCAGAAACGTTTCAGTCCAGAGCAGTGGCAACAGCTGGCGCCTCATGTGCATCAGCAGCGTGAAAAAGGCCACGTGGTCTGGCATCACAGCGATGGCGAAGTCTCGATGGCACAGCCTTTGGGCGAACATTCCGCCTCATTAGCGTTTGCAGGCATGTGGAACCCGGAACCTGCCGAGGTGGAACGCCGCCAGCAATCGCTGCATGAATTGGCTCGGATGCTCATAAAATCGTCATGACCTGGTCTGTTTCTTTTATAGAAACAAACCAAGTCATGATATGCAAAAAATACAGTCATAATCCGTGAGCGCGATCGCGAGATTGACGCCTGAAACATAAAATTATTTATGCAGTATTTAATATTTATTTGCATGGGGCGGATAAAATTAAATTTCTTTATAAGGAAAATACTTCATTAATGCTAATTGATGGGGAGTCTCAACTATGGAGAGTTTTTAAATGCTTGATGTTTCTGAGAGTGTAAGCCAGCCACGTCAACGTCTTCTCGTCACTCATCCTTCAGTCCAGGCGAATGCCTTCGCGAATTATCTATCTGATCTACTGTCGGTTTTTGTCAGCGTTCACAATATTAATACACCACTTGTGCAGCGTTTACCGCGCGCTACCGTAGTCCTGTTTGATATTGCGATATCGAATAAAAAACTGAATGGGATTTGGCAGGATATTATTCAATCGCAGCTGGAAAACCCACGTTTTCTTATTATCAACAGTGCACAAAAGTATGAGCTATACGAAATGGCAAAATGGCCCGCGCTGTACGGTATATTTCGTCACGACGATGATGAATCGCGCTTAATTGAGGGTGTCAAAGCTGTGCTTCATGGCGAGCAGACGGCTGAATTGAGCGTGATGCACCCGGCAATGTATGCCGTGGAACACACGTCCAGCAAATCTGACAATATTCCGTTGACCGAACGTGAGTGTGAAATCCTCAATGAATTGCGCCATGGTGCAACCAATATGGATATCGCGCGGGCGTTGTTTATTAGTGAGAATACGGTACGAACGCACCTGTATAACGTTTTCCGCAAGCTAAGCGTTAAAAACAGAACCCAGGCGGTGAGTTGGGCGAACGAGAATCTGCGTCACTGATGCGCATTTGCCCGGCGAAGCGACGCTGACCGTGCCGTTGGACTTTGTAGACCGTTTGTAGGCCCGGCAAGCATCGCGCCGCCGGGCAATTCAGAATCCCTGCTCGAAAAAGCTTTCCAGAATCACTACCGCGGAGGCGGAATCCACTTTCCCTTTGTTCAGCGCCCGGTAACCACCGTGCTCGAACAGGCCAGCGCGTGCTTCTACGGTGCTCAAACGCTCATCATGAAGGATGATTTTTACCCCGAAGCGACCGTGAATTTTATTGGCAAAATTACGTGCGCGTGCGGTAAGCGGCTGTTCGGTGCCGTCCATATTCAGCGGCAGGCCAACAACCACGGCTTCCGGTTGCCACTCTTTGAGTATCTTCTCGACAGCGTTCCAGTCCGGCGTACCGTCCTGTGCTTTTAGCGCACCAAGAGGACGCGCAGTGCCCGTCACGCGTTGCCCGACGGCGACGCCAATGCTGCGAGTGCCGAAATCAATACCAATCAGGGTTCCACTCATCAGGCGTGTCCCGCCACGCCAGGCATGGTCTGAATATCAATGCCAATCAGACGGGCCGCGTCGCGCCAGCGATCGGCAATTGGTGTTTTGAACAAAATGTTGAGATCGGCCGGAGCGGTCAGCCACGCATTTTCCAGGATCTCCTGCTCAAGCTGGCCTTTTTCCCAGGAGGAATAACCCAGCGCAACCAGCACTTCCGACGGCTGTTCAGCTGTGCCGAGCGTTTCGAGCACGTCGCGAGATGTGGTGATGATCGTGTTGTCAGATATGCGGATACTCGAGGCGAACGACGAAGGAGGTGTATGCAGGATAAAACCGCGATCTTCTGCAAGAGGACCACCCAACATCACCGGTTTGTCGAGGCGGATCTCCGGATCGCGCGGATCAGGGGTGATTTTCAGCTTTTCCAGAATCCCTTCAACCTTCAGATTTTCCATCGGTTTATTAATGATGATCCCCATCGCTCCGTCATCATTGTATTCACAAATGTAGATCACGGCGCGGCGGAACATCGGGTCCTGGAGAGCAGGCATGGCAATAAGAAAGTGGTGCTGTAAATTCATTGTCAGAGGTTCTGTTTCCTGGTTTAAAAAGCAACAACGGCCAGTATGCGGGCAAACCAGGGCGCTGTCGAGTGAAGGCAGGATTGCTCCCGCCTAAGACTGCAGACAAAGAAGGAAAAAGCGTGGTTTTTCCTTCTTTGTGGTTATCAGCCGAAAATCAATAAATTGATTTTCCTTATTTTTGATCTGGGTGCTTTACGAATACGGCATCCGTTTTCGGGCGGGATTGCTCCCGCCTTTGGTCGCGACTTACTTACCCAGACGCTTTTCGATAGCGTCCATCAGCATACCGGTGATGGAGACAGGGAATTCGGCTTCGATTTCGCGAATGCAGGTTGGGCTGGTGACATTAATTTCTGTCAGGCGATCGCCGATGATGTCCAGGCCAACGAATATCAGGCCTTTCTCTTTCAGCGTCGGGGCCACTTTACGGGCGATTTCCCAGTCGCTTTCAGAAAGCGGACGCGGTTCGCCACGGCCACCTGCGGCTAAGTTGCCGCGGGTTTCGCCGCCCTGCGGAATACGCGCCAGGCAGTACGGCACCGGTTCGCCGTCAACGACCAGCACGCGCTTGTCACCGTCTTTGATGGCAGGGATATAGTTCTGCGCCATGCAATAACGGTTACCCAGCTCAGTCAGGGTTTCAGCGATGACGCCCAGGTTTGGATCGCCTTGCTTCACGCGGAAAATCGACGCGCCGCCCATGCCGTCCAGCGGCTTGAGGATGATGTCGCCATGTTTTTCCCAGAACGCTTTCAGCTGGGCCTTGTTACGGGTCACCAGCGTTTCCGGCGTCAGGTCGGCAAACCAGGCGGTGAACAGCTTTTCGTTACAGTCGCGCAGGCTCTGCGGTTTGTTAACGATCAGCGTGCCTTTTTCTTCTGCGCGCTCAAGAATGTAGGTCGCGTAGATGTATTCAGTATCAAACGGCGGATCTTTACGCATCAGGATGACATCCAGATCGGCCAGCGCCAGATCCTGTTCACCGTTGAAGGCATACCAGCCGTCATAGTTCTGCTCAACGCTCAGCAGACGCGTTTGCGCCCGCGCTTCGCCGTTGTTCAGATAAAGATCATTCATCTCCATATAGTGGAGTTCGTAACCACGACGCTGCGCTTCCAGCAGCATAGCGAAGCTGGAATCTTTCTTGATGTTGATCTTCGCAATGGGGTCCATCACGATGCCGAGCTTGATCATTGTTCTTCTCCATTAAAAAAGCTGGCTACAAGGTGTTATCGTTGCAGGCCGTCTGGGAGCAGACAGCGCGCAACATTTGTAGCGTACAGTGGTACGTGAAAATGTGCGCACTACCGAAAGCCAGAATGGCAAAAAAGATAGCCTTGTAGCAGTTTTTAGCCCAGATCGCCAAAGCGCACTTGCAGTGCGGTAATGGCGGTGAGCGCCGTGGTCTCAGTACGCAGAACGCGAGGTCCTAACAGAATATCAGTAAACGCATAGCGGGCGGTCATGGCAATTTCATCTGCCGATAATCCGCCTTCCGGGCCGATGAGCAAACGCACGCGCTCAACGGGCTGCGGCAGCGTGTTGATGCTGGCGCTGGCGCGCGGATGCAGATTGAGCTTTAGCCCACTTTCTTCTTCTGCGCACCACTGTTCCAGCGTCATCGCCGGGCGAATTTCCGGGACCACGTTACGGCCGGACTGTTCGCAGGCGGCGATGGCAATTTTCTGCCATTGCTGGAGCTTCTTGTTCAGTCGTTCAGCATCCAGTTTAACGCCACAGCGCTCGGAAAAGAGTGGCGTAATGAGGCTTACACCCAGTTCGATCGATTTCTGAATAGTGAATTCCATTTTTTCACCGCGCGACATCACCTGCCCGAGGTGAATGTGCAACGGCGATTCACGATCGTCGGTCTCGGCGCTCAGCACATTGACCCGCACGCTCTTTTTATCGGCCTGAATAATCTCGGCTTCAAAAACCTGGTTGCTGCCGTCAAACAGCTGAATGGCCTGGCCAGTACTCATGCGCAGCACGCGTCCCACGTGATTGGCGGCGTCTTCGCTCAGGGCAATCTCGCTGCCAGCGGTAATAAACTCAGGGTGATAGATGCGGGGAATGCGCATAGTCTCAGGATTTCCGGATATCAGTTAACGTTTGACGCTAGTGTAGGGTAGCTCTTTTGCGCCTGGCAAGCCTGCTGGACGTAAGGGTTGTGATTCCCTTGTACTCTGGCGATGCGCTCGTCACGCGTACACTCCCAGGCGCTGACCGGATACTGCTTGTCCCATGCGGTGAACAGCTGCGTTTGCTGGCGAGAAAGCGGGAGTTTGTACTGGTCGCGCATATAGAAGTAGGTGCGGGCGATGGCCCCACGTGCGCGTGCCGGCGGTTCGGCGATTTTGTCTTTAAAATCGACCTTCATTGAACACTGGCCGTACTGGCCTTCGCCGCCGTTCCACTGACTGTACATAAAGTTGTTCCGATCACCGTTCACTTCGCCGACCGCGGGCTGCAGGTTATGCATGTCGCTTTCGATTTTGCGATATACCGGATCTTTGGCGCAGTTTTTACGTCCGCCGTCCTGCCAGCACTGCATCAGATGACCGAACTGCCAGGCCGGCATTACGTGTTCCCATTCGACGCGGCTGGCGCGGGTTTCATTTTTACGCACTTTATAACCGCAGGATCCCAGGTCGATTACGCCTTTTTTGCCCTGCCAGTTGATTTTACAGCCGCAGTAAAAATCGCCGGGAACGTCAGCGTTGACCTTCACACCGGCGGTTTTTGCCTGTGAAAAACTGTTGATACCGTCGGCCAATGCCTGGCCTGAAAGGGCAGTGGCAAAAAAAGCCAACGCCAGAAGAGATTTACGGGACATCAGGAACTCCGTGTCAAAACGAGCCCGCAACGTAGCGAATGCTGTTGCCAGATGCAATCAGCTAGATCAGAAAAACTTCCAGTAATTTCCGAAGGTTACTTTTCAGCCACCAAAGGCGTGCCGCAGTGCACGCAGCGATAAACAGCTTCGCCGCGCAGAACGCGATTGTGGCGGCGTACGGTGAGCTGATGCTGCTGACAGCCGCAGCGATAGGGAAAGGTATTTTTGCGCACGGATTCCAGTTCGAACTGATGTGTGCGGCGGGCGGGGACGCCGAGCACGCTCTCCATCATCCACTTCCACTCTTTTCCGTGTGGGGCCACGCGACCAAAACGCTTCCAGACCAGTAAATGCGCCAGTTCGTGCGGTACCACTTCGTCGATAAACGCCTGCTGATTCTCCATCAACAGCACGGGGTTTAGGCGGATTTCATAACTTTCCAGCCAGGCCGTGCCTGCGGAAGTGCCGCGCTGTTGCCAGGTCAGTTTTGGCTCAGGGTATTCGCGGCCGAGCGTCAGATTCGCCTGGGCGAGTTTTTCCCGCAGGCTGCGCATAACGGCTTGCTGAATGGCGATGGGGAGGCGAGGGGTTTTCATAACGCAGAAGGATAAAGCCGGGAAACGGGGAGTGCAAGAGAAGGCTTCCCTCCTGGCGGAGGGAAGCCCGGGAACTTAGTTATGCGCACCGATCTCGCGCAGACGACGGCCTTTCATCAGGTTGCGTTCGATGTGTTCCAGCGACACGTGTTTGGTTTCTGGAACCAGCCACAAGGTCAGGACGATGAAGAAGAGGTTCAGCCCGCCGTATACCCAGAAGGTGTTGGCGTTGCCGAGCGAGTTCAGCATAGTCAGGAAGGTTGCACCGACAATCATGTTGGCAATCCAGTTGGTCGCGGTAGAGCAGGTGATACCAAAATCACGCCCTTTCAGCGGCTGGATTTCCGAGCACAGAACCCAAATCAGCGGACCGGCACTCATGGCGAAGCCAACGATAAACATCAGTAGCATCGCAACCGCAAAGTATTGTGCACTCGGGGTATGGATGCCGTTATGCATCATGGTACCCAGCACGCCCATACCGACCGCCATCACCAGGAAGCCCAGTACCAGCGTAGGTTTACGACCCCATCTGTCCACCAGACCGATAGCAATAAAGGTCGCCAGCACGTTGGTCAAACCGACGATCACCGTGCCCCACATCTGCTCGGTAGTATTGGTGTAACCCGCCAGTTCGAAGATTTTCGGCGCGTAGTACATGATGACGTTCATCCCGGTGAACTGTTGCATGACCTGCAGCAGCACGCCAAGAAACACCGCGCGGCGGAAGTTGCTGTTCTCTTTAAACAGCGCCCAGCCGGACTGTTTGATCTTCAGGCTTTCGCGGATCTCTTCCAGCTCCTGTTTCGCTTCGGCGCTGGTATCACGCAAGCGTTGCAGGACGCGTTCGGCATCGTTGAAGCGACGTTTAGCAGCGTACCAGCGCGGGCTGTCCGGCAGGAAGAACACACCAATCAGCAGCAGGATTGCCGGGATGATGATAACGCCGAGCATCCAGCGCCATGCGCCGCTGTAGCTGAACGCCGTATCGGACAGATAGGCCGCGAGAATTCCGATGGTAATCATCAGCTGATACATCGAAATCATACTGCCGCGAATTTTCTCCGGCGCGATTTCAGACAGGTAGAGCGGCGCGGTGTAAGACGCTACGCCGACTGCGAGGCCGAGCAGCACGCGTGACATCAACAGTATTTCTACGTTCGGCGCAGCAGCGGAGCACAGCGACCCGAGCACGAACAGAACCGCACCAATCATTAGGCTCTTTTTACGCCCAAGACGATAGGAGAGCCAGCCGCTGCCGACGGCACCGACGGCGGCACCGAACATCATCGAGCTGACGACCCATTCCTGAGTGTGCGAGTCAATCTGGAAATCATGGGCGATAAACGGCAACGCGCCGGCAATCACACCGATATCAAGGCCGAACAGTAATCCCGCCAGGGCTGCGAGAAAACAGACGAAGAACGTTATGGCCTTGTTGGAATATCCCTGTTTTTTATTGTCAGGCATTATGCCCTCCAGTTGGGTTATTAGTCTCATCAATGTAAAGGTTAGGTTAGGAGGGCGTGAAAAGATGTGAGATAAATCACATTGGTGTAATCGGTTACATAAGTGTCATGTTATGTAAATTGAGTAAATTATTAAAAATCATGAGGATAGGTGTTTGGTTGGGGTGGCAAAGAATACAGAATTCAGACTTAACTGAAATGAAATGTAACGGAAGGCAATGTTTCATCATGCAAAGCGAATAATCTCAAAAATAAGCAATGAATCCACATGTAATCGCTTTCATTAAAAAGTAGTCAGAGAATTTTAGTATAGACAGAGCGGGAGAAAGGCGATGGCGTTTTGCGCAGGCAGAAATGCAAAAGGCCAGCACGAGACTGGCCTTTGAAGGGTAAAAGCAACGGTTTATTTCAGACCGGCAGCTTCACGCAGCACATCGGCTTTGTCGGTTTTTTCCCACGGGAAATGTTCGCGACCAAAGTGACCGTATGCAGCGGTTTCTTTGTAGATTGGGTGCAGCAGGTCCAGCATCTGAATCAGGCCGTATGGACGCAGGTCGAAGAACTCACGTACCAGCAGGGTCAGCTGCTCAGTCGATACTTTTTCAGTGCCGAAGGTTTCGACCATGATGGAGGTCGGCTCTGCAACGCCGATAGCGTAGGACACCTGAATTTCACAACGGTCAGCCAGACCCGCAGCAACGATGTTTTTCGCTACATAACGTGCGGCATACGCTGCTGAACGGTCAACTTTAGACGGATCTTTACCGGAGAACGCGCCGCCACCGTGACGAGCCATACCGCCGTAGGTATCAACGATAATCTTACGACCGGTCAGACCACAGTCACCCATTGGACCGCCAATAACGAAGCGTCCGGTTGGGTTGATGAAGAATTTGGTCGCGCTGTTCAGCCACTCAGTCGGCAGAACTGGTTTGATTATCTCTTCCATCACTGCTTCCTGCAGGGATTTCTGATCGATATCTTCAGCGTGCTGAGTAGACAGAACGACCGCATCGATGCCGACGATTTTACCGTCGTCATACTGGAAGGTTACCTGGCTTTTTGCATCCGGACGCAGCCATGACAGGGTGCCATTTTTACGCACTTCAGCCTGACGCTGCACCAGACGGTGTGCGTAAGTGATTGGCGCTGGCATCAACACGTCGGTTTCGTTGGTCGCGTAGCCAAACATCAAGCCCTGATCGCCTGCACCCTGCTCAAGCGGGTCAGCACGGTCAACGCCCTGGTTGATATCCGGAGACTGCTTACCAATCGCGCTCAGTACCGCGCAAGAATTGGCATCAAAGCCCATATCGGAATGCACATAGCCAATTTCGCGCACCGTGTTACGGGTGATCTCTTCGATATCAACCCACGCGCTGGTGGTGATTTCACCACCGACCATAACCATGCCGGTTTTGACGTAAGTTTCGCAAGCAACGCGTGCTTTAGGATCCTGCTCGAGGATCGCATCGAGTACGGCATCGGAGATTTGGTCAGCAATTTTGTCTGGATGCCCTTCAGATACGGACTCGGACGTAAAGAGGTGTTTTGCCATTTTTTATTTCACCTGGAAAGAATTTGGTTAGCGCAAACTGTTGTAGATAAAGACTTTGATAGATGTTTCGACCAAAGGCTGCAGGTAAACCTACTAACAGTCTGGGTGTTAATCAGTATAGATGGATTAACATCTGGATGGCTATTTTAGGTCAGATATTCGCCCGATTTCCAGTTTTTTTTGAGATGCGTCTCATCTGAGCCGCTTTTGCGCTGGAAATTTTTCCTGACAGCGGTGGAAGAGTGCGCATTTTTATTTTGCTTTTTACCCCGGTTCTCGGTATAAAACGCCGCGCGCGGCTCTCCTAAAAAGCGCATGACGAAATCTGTCGTGTCGCCACTTCCAGCCGGGTTAAGCAGTGTAATTTTTGGCTTTGGCTTGTCGCTGGCCCCGAAGGGTTGGCGTGGAGGTGATACGACATAATGAACCAGCGTTTTTTGCAGACTCAGTCATGCCATTCAGGCGTGCGTTTATACCCCGCAACTTTTTTCTCTTCGATAAATACCTGCCGAAGTTATTCCCATTCGGGCACATCTCAGGACTCCAGGGCCGGCAAGGCGCTGTGATAATGGGACTTGGGCGCTCCTGTTCGTAAGGGGTTTTCTCGTGGTTTCTCCGGCGGTCCTACAAACCCCGGGTCTATGTTTTACAATTATATGAACATGAAACCGGTCGCGCAGGCGGACGTTCAGCATACTCTGCTGGAACAGACGGCTGTTTATGGGTTGTTATCGCTTTATAACATTGCGATAGTAGTCAACTGTTTTACACTTTCGACAACATTTGAGGTTCGCTATGTCTGACGACATGTCTTTTTCTTCCCCTTCGTCAGCCGGCGAGCAGGGTGTACTACGTTCCATGCAGGAGGTGGCAATGAGCTCTCAGGAAGCCAGCAAGATGCTGCGGACTTACAACATTGCCTGGTGGGGCAATAATTACTACGACGTGAACGAACTGGGCCATATCAGCGTTTGTCCCGATCCTGATGTCCCAGACGCACGCGTAGACCTCGCTAAGCTTGTTAAAGCTCGCGAAGCGCAAGGACAGCGACTGCCTGCATTATTCTGTTTCCCGCAGATCCTGCAACATCGCCTGCGTTCGATTAACGCTGCGTTCAAGCGTGCGCGTGAATCTTATGGCTATAACGGCGACTACTTCCTCGTTTACCCGATCAAGGTAAACCAGCATCGCCGTGTGATTGAGTCCCTTATCCATTCGGGCGAACCTCTGGGTCTGGAAGCCGGTTCCAAAGCGGAACTGATGGCGGTTCTGGCACACGCAGGTATGACCCGCAGCGTTATCGTCTGTAATGGCTACAAAGACCGCGAATATATTCGTCTGGCGCTGATCGGCGAGAAGATGGGCCACAAGGTCTATCTGGTTATCGAGAAGATGTCTGAGATTGCGCTGGTCCTGGAAGAAGCCGAGCGTCTGAATGTGACCCCGCGCCTCGGTGTGCGTGCACGTCTGGCTTCTCAGGGTTCAGGTAAATGGCAGTCTTCCGGCGGCGAAAAATCCAAATTCGGCCTGGCGGCAACTCAGGTGTTGCAGCTGGTAGAAACTCTGCGCGAATGCGGTCGTCTGGATAGTCTTCAACTGCTGCACTTCCACCTCGGTTCGCAGATGGCGAACATTCGCGATATAGCCACCGGCGTACGTGAATCTTCCCGTTTTTACGTTGAGCTGCATAAGCTCGGCGTTAACATTCAGTGCTTCGATGTCGGCGGTGGTTTGGGCGTGGACTACGAAGGAACCCGCTCGCAGTCTGACTGCTCGGTCAACTATGGCCTGAATGAGTACGCGAACAACATTATCTGGGCTATCGGTGATGCCTGCGAAGAGAACGGTTTGCCACACCCAACGGTGATTACCGAGTCCGGCCGCGCCGTGACCGCGCACCACACGGTTCTGGTGTCGAACATCATCGGTGTTGAGCGCAACGAATACACCACCCCAGTTGCCCCGGCTGAAGATGCGCAGCGCGCGCTGCAAAGCATGTGGGAAACCTGGCAGGAAATGGGTGAACCGGGCGGACGTCGTTCACTGCGCGAATGGCTGCATGACAGCCAGATGGACCTGCATGATATTCACATTGGTTATTCTTCCGGCACCTTTAATTTGCAGGAACGCGCCTGGGCAGAGCAGCTTTATCTGAGCATGTGTCACGAAGTGCAGAAACAGCTCGACCCAAGCAACCGTGCGCACCGTCCGATCATTGATGAGCTGCAGGAACGTATGGCGGATAAGATTTACGTCAACTTCTCGCTGTTCCAGTCTATGCCGGATGCATGGGGTATCGATCAGCTGTTCCCGGTCTTGCCGTTGGAAGGGCTGAATCAAGTGCCGGAACGTCGTGCTGTGCTGCTGGATATCACCTGTGACTCTGACGGTGCTATCGATCATTACATCGACGGTGACGGGATTGCCACCACCATGCCAATGCCGGAATACGATCCGGAGGACCCGCCGATGCTGGGCTTCTTTATGGTTGGTGCCTATCAGGAAATTCTGGGCAACATGCATAACCTTTTCGGCGATACCGAAGCGGTGGACGTGTTTGTCTTCCCTGATGGTAGCGTGGAAGTGGAGCTTTCCGATGAAGGCGACACCGTGGCGGATATGCTGGAATACGTGCAGCTAGACCCGAAAAAACTGCTGACGCAGTTCCGTGACCAGGTAAAACAGACCGATCTTGACGATGCGCTGCAGCAGCAGTTCCTCGAAGAGTTTGAAGCTGGTTTGTATGGCTATACTTATCTGGAAGACGAATAAAACAGGGCGCTTGACCCGGTCAAAATTTTGACGATAATTTGCCCTAACAAGCTGTAAAACGAAAAATTCCCTTCCTCGTCGGGCCTAACGACGCGGAGGGGATTTTTTTTCATCTTTTTTTCATACACGACGGTTAAAGAGGTCATTTCCATGAGCACTTTGGGTCATCAGTACGACAACTCTCTGGTATCTAACGCCTTTGGTTTTCTGCGTTTGCCGCTGAACTTCCAGCCTTACGATAGCGACGCCGACTGGGTTATCACCGGTGTGCCGTTTGATGCGGCGACTTCTGGGCGTGCGGGCGGGCGTCATGGTCCAGCGGCTATCCGTCAGGTGTCTACCAACCTGGCGTGGGAGCACAACCGCTTCCCGTGGAACTTCGACATGCGCGAACGTCTGAATGTTGTGGACTGCGGTGACCTGGTTTACGCGTTCGGCGATGCCCGTGAAATGAGCGAGAAGTTGCAGGCCCACGCAGAACGCCTGCTGGCAAATGGCAAACGCATGCTGTCCTTCGGCGGCGACCACTTCGTGACACTGCCATTGTTGCGCGCGCACGCAAAACACTTCGGTAAAATGGCGCTGGTACATTTCGATGCGCATACCGATACTTACGCGAACGGCTGCGAATTTGACCACGGCACCATGTTCTTCACCGCGCCGAAAGAAGGTTTGATCGACCCAAATCACTCGGTGCAGATTGGTATTCGTACCGAGTTCGACAAAGATAACGGCTTTACCGTGCTGGATGCAGCACAGGTGAACGACCGCGGTGTGGACGATATTCTTGAGCAGGTGAAAAAGATCGTCGGTGATATGCCGGTGTATCTGACCTTTGATATCGACTGTCTGGATCCGGCGTTTGCGCCGGGTACCGGTACGCCGGTAATCGGCGGTCTGACGTCGGATCGCGCGATCAAACTGGTTCGCGGTCTGAAAGATCTGAACATCGTTGGTATGGACGTAGTGGAAGTGGCTCCGGCTTACGATCAGTCAGAGATCACCGCACTGGCCGCGGCGACGCTGGCGCTGGAAATGCTGTACATCCAGGCAGCGAAGAAAGGCGAGTAAGTCTCAGGCACTTGCTGCTGCTGCGCGACGCATGCGCAGCAGCAGCATGCTGCCGGCAACCAGAGTCACCATCTGCGATGCCACCAGCACCGAAAATCCGGAACTGACCGATCCCGCCGATTTCATCACCATGCCCATCAGAAGCGGAATAAACGCAGCACAGATATTGCCTATGCCATTGATTATCCCATAAGCGCTGCCTACGGCTTGTCGCGGCGCATGATGCTGCACCACTGCTGGTATCGCAGCCCCCTGTAGACCCCAGAAAATATTAGCTGACAGCATAAACAGCGCCAGCAGCGCCGGTTGCTGACTGAGCATCAGCGCCAGTACTGAAAAGGCCGTCAGGGCTCCACCGATGATAAACATCAGTGGTGCCTGTTCCGGGCGCATCTTATCGAGCAAGACACCGCCAAGAAATTTAGAGCCCAGGCTGAGCAGAAAAGGGATCGCGGCCAAGAAGCCGGTGGCCTGCAAGGAAAAGTGGTGTTCATCTCGCAGCCAGGCTGGAAGCCAGGCACTGCTGCCCCACAGATAGCTGAGGGTGGCAATTTCAACCAACAGGATCCAGCCGAGGAGAGGGGTATGCCAGGCCAGGAGCCAGGTTTGCTGAAAACCAGCGTTACTGTTTTTCGGCATAGCGACGGGGGTGGGCAGGAAGCGCCAAATCAGTCCGCCGCCGAGCACCAGGTTCAGTACCGCCAGACTATAAAACGATCCCATCCATCCCTGGTGGGCGACTAAAAAAGTGACCAGCGGAAACCCGACGGCCAGCCCCAAAGAGACGCCCAATGCGGTGACGGCATTGGGTTTGCCAATCTCTTCAGCTGCAAAGTTATCGCTGATAAAACGCGTTTTAAGTGAAAACAGCGGACCTTCCGCGACACCCAGAATAATGCGGGCGACCAGCATCCCCATCAGCGAACCCAGCAACGGTGAAATCGCGCAGACTACCGCCCAGATAGCGATGCTGGCTAACAATCCCTGTCGGTAATTCCACTGACTTTCTATTACCGGTGTTAAGAGTAATGCTGAAAAACCATAACCCAGAAGAAAACAGGTCATCAGCATTCCCTGTAACATTCTGTTTTCATTTAACTGGAAATGGGCGGCAAAATCTGGATTCAGTATCATTACTGAAATATTTACCCGATCGATATAAGAAATAATAATTAACAATAGTAATGCTATTGTCCCCTGCCATTTTGTGGTCATCTTTATTTTTTCTCCCAGTCATCGAACAATCAACATTGTTATTTTTAAATAGTGGTGATAGTCACGCAGGTAAAATGATTCACCAGTGAAACTCATTGTTTTAATTCAATAAATTAAAGATTGGTTTCACTGGTGAAACGTTATGTAGCGTGGCATTTATCATTTTTAATAACGATCTAGAAAAGAAGTCAATAGTCATTTTCGAAAATTAAATGGCCAGGTTAATTTATTCTCATACTGTGCTTTGAATATCACGACTTCCACTTTCCGTCCTTTTTCGTGATCGGTTGCACAATTAGCTCATTAAATAGCGGGCGATTAACAAATCCTTCACATTGCCGCTTGACGAAAGAGTGAACGCTTTTATATTGACCGTATTAAATAAGAAACAGAGTTTCATATATGAAACAAGGCCTGGAGGATCGTAATGAGCTGGATAGGCGTATGTGACGCAGAGCAGGTACAGGAAGATTTCCCTTATAGCGGCAACATCGACGGTAAAGAAATCGGCATTTATCTGATTGAGGGGGAGTATTACGCGTTGGAAGACGTATGTCCCCATGCCTATGCGCTGTTAAGCCAAGGTTTTGTGGAAGACGGCAAGGTCGAATGTCCGCTGCATGAAGCGGTATTCGATGTGAAAACCGGCCAGTGTCTGCATGGCCCAGGTGGCCGTAACCTCAATCGTTACCCGGTTCGGGTATTCGATAATCAGATCCAGATTACTTTTATCGAGGAGAGCGTGGCATGAGCGAAACCCTGAACTTCAACCCGGCGCTGCCGGAAAGCCGCCAGTTTACGCCACCCGCTGAAGGCGGGAATGGCAATATTCATAAGCCCGGCGACTATCACAATCTTATCTGGCAGACCCGCAGCCGCGTCCCGGAAAACTGGGAGCTGCACCTTATCGCCACCCTCGAAACGCTGTTTGAACAGGGAGCGGAGAGTCTGGCGCAACTGACAGAAGGGCTGAATGCGCTGAAGATGCACGATCAGCAAGGCGAGCCCTGGAGCGAAGCCAGCTTTCAGGCTTTTTTGCAGGTGAACGGTTACTGAGGACACAGCGATGACGACAACGGTACAAAACTATCTCGATAAAGGGTTACGTGGCCTGTGGTATCCGGTGCTGGCAAGCTGGGAAGTGCAATCCGCACCGGTCGGCATTACCCGTCTCGGCGAACAAATTGTGGTGTGGCGTAATAAAGACGGTCAGCTTCAGGCGCTGGAAGACCGCTGCCCGCACCGCGGTGCTCGCCTGTCGATGGGCTGGAACCTCGGCGACCGTATCGCCTGCTGGTATCACGGCGTGGAAGTGGCCGGTAACGGCGAAGTGAAAGATGTTCCGGCGGTGGACAAATGTCCGCTGGTGGGCCAGCAGTGCGTACGTAGCTACAGTGTTCAGGAAGCGCATGGGGCGATCTTCCTGTGGTTTGGTGTTACGGCCGATCAGCCGCCGGAGGAGCTCACCTTCCCGCAAGAGCTGGCTGACAACGACAAATACAGCAATTTCCTCTGCACCGCCGCCTGGAAGTGCAACTATCAGTACGCGTTGGAAAACGTCATGGACCCGATGCATGGCACTTACCTGCACTCATCTTCGCACTCGATGGCGGAAGGAGAGCGTAAAGCGGAGATGGTACTCCAGCCGACGAAAACCGGTTTTATCTTCGAGAAGAAAGGCCAAAGTGGCGTGAACTTCGACTGGGTAGAGCTGGGTAACAGCGGCGCTTACTGGATGCGGCTGTCTATTCCGTACAAAAAGCGCTTTGGGCCTGGTGGACACTTCTGGATTGTCGGAATGGTGGTGCCGGAAGATAACGACAACTGCCGGGTCTTTTTCTGGCGTATTCGTGGTGTGCAGGGCTGGCAGCGTGATTTATGGCGCTTTATGTACCGCAACCGCCTGGAAAAACTGCACTGGGAAGTGCTGGAGCAGGACCGTGTAGTTCTGGAAAGCCTCGCGCCCAATGCCCGCGATCACGAATACCTGTATCAGCACGATGTGGGCCTTTCCCGCCTGCGCCGCATGATGCAAAAAGCGGCTAAAGAGCAACTGGCTGCGCGCGAAGAACAGCAGGGAGCCGCCTAATGAACGGGCTGTTAAACGGTAAGCGTCTGGTGGTCACTGGCGCGGCGCGCGGCCTGGGCTTTCATTTTGCCAAAGCCTGCGCAGAGCAGGGGGCAGAGGTGGTGATGTGCGACATCCTGCAGGGCGAGCTGGCGGAAAGCGCCCATCGTCTGCGCGAGCAGGATTATCGAATCGAATCGCAGTTTATCGATCTGGCCGATGCGCACTCCATCACCGAGGCTTTTCGCGCGATCGGCGAGCAGGGGAAGATCGATGGTCTGGTGAATAACGCCGCGATGGCTACTGGCGTCGGCGGCAAAGATATGATCGATTACGATCCGAGTCTGTGGGATCGGGTGATGTCAGTTAACGTCAAAGGCACCTGGCTGGTGACTCGGGCGGCGGTGCCATTGTTGCGTGAAGGCGCAGGCATCGTGAACGTCGCCTCCGATACCGCATTGTGGGGCGCACCACGGCTGATGGCCTATGTCGCCAGCAAAGGGGCAGTGATCGCCATGACCCGCTCAATGGCCCGTGAGCTTGGCGAAAAGCGTATCCGTATCAATGCGATAGCCCCCGGTCTGACCCGCGTTGAAGCGACGGAATATGTTCCCGTCGAGCGTCATCAGCTGTACGAAAATGGTCGTGCGTTAAGCGGCGCTCAGCAGCCGGAAGACGTTACTGGCAGTGTGGTGTGGCTGTTAAGCGATCTGTCGCGGTTTATCACCGGGCAGCTGATTCCGGTCAACGGTGGATTTGTTTTCAACTAAAAAAGCGAGGCGGTATGGCAAACGATCAGGAAGTGAAATACCTGGTGCCGGGGCTGGAGCGAGGACTACAGCTGCTTCTGGCATTTGGCGAACAGCATCGCGATCTGACCTTTGCCGAGCTGCACCGGCTGGTAGATATGCCGAAAGCGACCGCCTATCGCGTGGTGCAGACACTGGAGTATATGGGTTTTCTGGAGCGTAATTCACGCACTAACACCTTCTCGCTTGGGATGAACGTGCTGCGTCTTGGTTTTGAGTACATTGCGTCGCTGGATGTGGCACAGGTCGGCCAGCCGGTAATTGAGCAACTGCGAGATACCAGCCAGTGCAGCAGCCATCTGGCGATCCGTGATGGACGGGACATTATCTACATCGCCCGCGTCAGCGCCGCCGGTTCACGCATCAATCAGGTCAGTATTGGCACGCGTCTGCCGGTTCACTGTACGTCGCTGGGTCGCATGCTGCTGACCGATGTCTCACGCAGCGATTTTGAACTGCTGTTTCCCGAGGAGCAACTGCCAGGCAATACGCCGGGACAACACCATGACCGTGAAACGCTGTGGCAGATGGTGCAGCAGGATAAAGCGCGCGGCTATGTGATTGGTGAATCCTTCTACCGTCATGGTATCTCCTCCATTGTCTACCCGGTCTACGATCGCAGCGGTCGAGTAGCGGCGGTGGTGAGCATTCTCGTGCCGTCGGATGAGATCCCTCAAACCGACAGGGAACGGCTGCAAAACGACGTCAGCATCGCGGCGGATAAAATTTCTGGCTTTTTAGGGTATCTGTCACAAGCCAGTTAAATCAATACGTTAATGGCAGGCGCTTGATTGCGTCGGGCATGTTTTACGCCCAAATCTGGGCGACAGAACAGTAAAGAGGCTACGAACAATGAGTGTAACCGGAATTGAAAAGCTGGAATTTGGTGTCGACGATCTGAACCATTGCGCCAAATTTATGCGTGATTTTGGCCTGACGGGCGATGCTAGCGGCCAGCGTTTTACGACCCTAAGCGGTGCGCGGGTGGAACTGAACCCGACTCAGAGCCCGGACTTGCCGCCGGCCTTTGAAGCAGGCAACACGTTACGCCGTATGACCTGGGGCGTAGCGGACCAGGCTGCGCTGGATGCGCTGCGACCTAAGTTGGCACAACAGCCGGCTTTTCGTGAGGTAGACGGCGCGCTGGAGTGTCAGGATCCGAACGGTATGACGCTGCGTGTGCAGGTCAGCCAACAAACCGCAGTGGATCTTGATGTCGAGCCGATTAACCAGTGGGGCGATGTGAGGCGAATTGATACGCCAAGTCCGGTTTATGATCGTGCGCAGCCGATCAACGTCGGTCATGTTGTGTTCTTCGTTGAAGAGCTGGCCGCGGTTGAAACGTTCTACCGTGAAGTGCTCGGTTTCCAGGTTTCAGACCGCTATATCAACCGGGCGGTATTCCTGCGCTGTGGCGTGCGCGGCGGTCACCATAACCTCTTTTTATTACAGTTACCTAACCGCAAACGAGGTCTTAATCACGTTGCCTTCACCGTGCGCGATATCCATGAAGTGATTGGCGGTGGTATTGCGATGAACAAAAACACCTGGAGCACCTTTATCGGTCCGGGTCGCCATCCGGTCTCTTCCGCCTATTTCTGGTACGTCAACAGCCCGACTGGCGGCGCATTTGAGTACTACACCAACGATGATTTTCTGACCGAGAACTGGCAGCCGCGCGAGCTGGAACATTCGCTGGTCTCCTTTACCGAATGGGCGGTGGAAGGCGGCATCGACCACGATACCCGCCGTCAGCAGAAAAAACCGGAGGCGGTATGACGGCGCGGATAGTGATTATCGGCGGTGGTCAGGCGGGCGGCTGGGCGGCGAAAACGCTGCGTGACGAAGGTTACGACGGTGAAATTTGCGTCATTGCTGAAGAGCCATGGGATTTCTATGAGCGTCCTCCACTGTCAAAGGCGACATTGCTGGAGGTTGAAGCGGCGCTGCCAAGGCTGTTTAGCGAGGAGGTCCAGCAAGCGTTAAACCTTAACTGGTATCGCCCACTACGCGCTGAATCCATTGATCGTGAAGAAAAAACCATACGCCTGAGTAATGGCGAGCGGCTCGGCTACGACAAACTGCTGATTGCCACCGGCGGTCGGGCTCGTTTGCCAGGCGAAGAATGGGCGAAACACCCGCAGGTTTACACCCTGCGCCACTGGCAGGATGCGCAGCGTCTGAAACAGCGGCTGACAGCCCTCTCGCGTCTGGGAATTGTTGGCGGCGGCTGGATTGGTCTTGAAATTGCCGCATCAGCGCGAAAGAGCGGCGTGGACGTCACCGTATTTGAACAGCAACCGGCGCTGTGTATGCGCTCGGTGAGCGGCGACGTGTCGCAGGAACTGGCACGCGTCCATCGTGCACAGGGCGTTGAGATCCGCAGTGGCTGTGGTGCGCTTGAGCTGGAAGAGCGTGATGGTCTGCCGGTTATCCACTGCGACGGCCAGCGTGAAGCTTTTGATGCAGTGGTGGTAGGGATTGGCGTTGATCTCAATCTTGAGCTGGCGCATGAGGCGGGGCTGGCCGTTGAGCGCGGGATCGTCGTTAATGCGCAGGGCCAGACCACCGATCCGGCTATTTTTGCAGCGGGGGATGTGGCTCAGCATCACCAGTATGGTCTGTGCATTCAGTCGTGGGCATTCGCCCAGAACCAAGCGATCGCGACGGCTAAAGCGATGCTGGATCCGCAGGCTGCGGGCTATGACGAAGCGCCGTGGCTGTGGTCGGATCAATACGGGCACAACATTCAGATCCTCGGGATCCCGCAACCAGGCATCCGGACGGTGGTGAGGGAGGATCCCAAAGGGTCGCTATTTTTCTCGATCGACGCTGACGGTCGCCTCAGTCAACTGGTGGCGTTTAACGATCCACGGACCGTCAAACTGGCGAAGCGCTGGATGGCAGCAGGACGGGATCTTTCTGCCGTACCGCTCGATGACCTGACCTTTTCGCTGATGTCATTGCGATAACACTCGCGCACCCTTAAGGGGGAGAGATGACCACATTAGAGACAAACGCCGCGCCGATCGAGGCAAGCGGTGAGGGCGTCCGTACGCCTGAAAAAGCGGTCCGCTGGGCAATTCCGTTGTCATTGCTGGCCTGCGTGCTGCTGGCGTTTTTTGACAAGATAAGCATTGCCGCGCTGTTTTCCGACAGCCATTTCCAGCAGGCGATGGGCATTGATTTTGACACCACGCGGCTCGGCATTTTGATGAGTGCGTTCTTGCTAAGCTACGGTTTTTCGTCGGTATTGCTGAGCGGATTAGGTGATCGTATCGCCCCGCAGCGCCTGCTTACCGGGATGATGGTGGTGTGGTGCCTCTTAATGGTGATGATGGGCTTCACGCATAACTACACGGCGATGGTCACCCTGCGCATTTTGCTCGGTATCGCTGAAGGGCCGCTATTCCCGCTGGCGTTCGCGGTTGTCCGCCATACCTTTCCGCAGCGGCTACAGGCGCGCGCGACCATGTTGTGGCTGCTTGGTACGCCAGTCGGTGCGGCTATTGGCTTTCCGCTGTCGATATGGCTACTCAACACCTTTGGCTGGCAGAGCACCTTCTTTGTGATGGCGATGCTGACGCTTCCGGTGCTGTTTTTGGTGCGTATCGGGCTGCGCGGCATTCAGCTGGAGAACAAAACAGCCGGAACGAAGGTGTCGCAGGAGGCGCGGCGTGCCGCGCGTCGCGAGTTGTTTGTGAGCTCCCATTTCTGGCTCATCTGTATTTTTAATATCGCCTTCCTGACCTATCTGTGGGGCATTAACGGTTGGTTGCCTGGCTATCTGATCAAAGGCAAAGGTATCCATCTGGAACATGCCGGGTGGCTGTCGTCGATGCCGTTTATTGCCATGCTGGTGGGCGAAGTGATTGGCGCCTGGCTCTCTGACCGTGTCGATAAACGTGCCGCTGCCTGCTTTATTTCGTTGGCCGGGGCCGCTGTGGGTCTGGTCGCCGTGATGCACTTGAGTACGCCGCTGACGATCATTGCGGCGATGAGCTTTAGCACCTTCATGTGGGGCACTGGTGCCCCCAACATCTTCGCGCTGTTGGCGAAGGCGACTCATCCCCGGGTCAGCGCCACCGCGGGAGGCATTTTCAACGGGCTGGGAAACTTTGCAGGCGCTTTGTCGCCGGCGGTGATGGGGGCGCTTATCGCCTTCACCCACAGCATGGATTCCGGGATGATTTTTCTGGCGGTGATGGCGGCTGTGGGCTGCGTCCTGTTACTGCCACTGCTGAGACGTTACTGAGGATAAAACGATGACTGATTCAACCGTAACTGCAAAACAGGGTATCAAACCTGAGCATCTGACGATGGAGGAGTGGGTGGAGTCGCGTATCGCGCGCTTTGAAGGACGTAAATATGACTGGAATGCGCTGAAATTCCAGGCCGATTTTGACCCTAAATATCGTCGGGCCCAGATGCGTTATATCGGTACCGGTGCTACTGGCGTTGCCAGCGACACCAATACCATCGCCGCAGAGAATTTCACTTTCTCCACCATGGTGTTGCCATCGAAATGCGAGGGGCCGCTGCACCTGCATGATGACGTGGAAGAGGTGTTTTTCATGCTCAAAGGGCAGATAACGCTGATGATTCAGGACGGTGACCGCTATACCGAAACTGTACTGCGTGAGCGTGACCTGATTTCTGTACCGGCGGGCGTCTATCGTGGGTTGTTTAACCACGGTGAAGAAGAGGCGCTGATGTGCGTCATGCTGGGCACCAGAAAGCCCAACATCCCGACCTACCCGGAAGATCATCCGCTGTCAAAAGTAAAACGTAATTAAGGAGGCGATATGACGGGTTTTCGTGAACAAGGGCACGGCACGCCGTTGATGCTGCTCCACGGTATCAGCTCCGGTGCAGCCTCCTGGCATAAACAGATGGCGCTGTCTGGCTACCGTGTACTGGCCTGGGATATGCCTGGTTATGGCGAAAGCCCGATGCTACCGGGTAAGCATGCTGATGCGGGCGAGTATGCCGATGCGCTGGCGATGATGCTGGACCATGCCGGCGTTCAGCAAGCGGTGCTGGTGGGCCATTCCCTTGGCGCACTGGTGGCCAGCGCCTTTGCGGCAAAGTATCCCCAGCGTGTGCTGCACCTGATTTTAGCCGATGCCGCACAAGGCTACGGCCAGGCAGCGCCTGAGCAGCGGGAAAAAGTCTGGCACGGACGCCAGCAGCAAATGGCGATGGGCACAGCCGTTCTGGCGCAAACTCGGGCAGCGAAGTTGCTGCATCCGTGCGCGGACGACGCTGATATTGCCACTGTGGCTTCCGGAATGCGTCAACTCCACCGCGAGGGCTATCTTGCCGCGGCATGGATGCTGGCGCATGACGATATTCACCGCTGGCTTGGTCATTATCGTGGCCGGTTTGAAGTGTGGTGTGGCGAACAGGACGCTATTACTCAGCCGGAACTGGTACAGGGGCTGGCGCTACGTTATGGCATGCCATACACCACCATCCCGCGAGCCGGGCATGCCAGCTATCTCGATAACGAGACCTTTTTTAATCAACAGCTTTTACGGGTAGGGGAAGAGGTGCGCGATGAATGCACAAATTGAAGGGCGTGTAGCGGTAGTCACCGGAGGATCGTCAGGGATTGGTTTTGAAACCTTGCGTCTGCTGCTGGGGGAAGGGGCGAAAGTGGCCTTCTGTGGCCGCAACGCGGACCGACTGGCCAGTGCTCATGCGGCACTGCAAAACGAGTATCCCGGAGCGAACATTTTTTCTTACCGCTGCGACGTGCTGCAAGAAACAGAGGTACAGGACTTTGCCGCGGCGGTGGCAAGCCGTTTTGGCGCCACCGATATGCTGATTAACAACGCCGGGCAGGGCTACGTGGCGCATTTTGCCGATACGCCACGCGAGGCGTGGCTGCGCGAAGCGGAGCTGAAACTGTTCGGTGTAATTAATCCGCTAAAGGCCTTCCAGGCGCAGCTGGAGCAGTCTGATATAGCGTCGGTTACCTGCGTGAATTCACTGCTGGCGCTGCAGCCTGAAGAACACATGATTGCGACCTCTGCTGCCCGCGCGGCGCTGCTGAATATGACGCTTACGCTGTCAAAGGAATTAGTGGGGAAAGGCATTCGCGTCAACTCGATTCTGTTGGGGATGGTGGAATCCGGGCAGTGGCAGCGACGTTTTGAAAACCGCACGGATAAACATCAGAGCTGGCCCGAGTGGACGGCGGATATCGCCCGTAAGCGTGGGATCCCGATGGCACGTCTCGGCAAGCCGCAGGAGCCTGCACAGGCTCTGTTATTCCTCGCCTCGCCGCTGGCGTCGTTTACCACCGGTGCGGCGCTGGATGTCTCTGGCGGTTTTTGCCGTCACCTATAAGGAGATGTCATGAAAAAGATCATGCTGGTGGGCTACGGCGCAATGGCGCAGGCGGTGATTGAACGGCTGCCGACGCAAGTGGCGTTAGGCTGGATTGTGGCACGTGAAGCGCATCATGCGGCAATCCGCGCTCGCTTCGGTAACGCGGTGACGGTGCTCGACGACCCGCAAGCCTGCACAGAAAATCCAGATTTAGTCCTCGAGTGCGCCAGTCAGCAGGCGGTTGCGCAATATGCTGAAGCCATTCTCACACGCGGCTGGCATCTGGCGATCATCTCCACGGGTGCATTGGCTGATAGCGCGCTGGAACAGCGCCTCCAGCAGGCAGGCGGCAGGTTGACGCTGCTGTCAGGAGCGGTGGCTGGTATTGACGGACTGGTGGCAGCGAAAGAGGGGGGGCTTGCGCGAGTGACCTACCAGTCGCGCAAAAGCCCGGCCAGCTGGCGCGGCAGCTATGCCGAAATGTTGATTAACCTCAACGCGGTCAGTGAAGCGACAATCTTTTTTGAAGGTAGCGCCCGTGAAGCGGCGCGCCTGTTTCCGGCGAATGCCAACGTTGCGGCAACAGTGGCGTTGGGCGGTGTGGGGATGGACGACACCCGCGTACAACTGATGGTCGATCCGACGACCCAACGTAACACCCACACGCTGCATGTTGAAGGGCTGTTCGGTGAGTTTCACCTGGAACTGAGCGGACTGCCGCTGGCCAGCAACCCAAAAACATCGACCCTGGCGGCACTGAGCGCAGTTCGCGCCTGCCGTGAACTGGCACAACGCTGAGAGGCTGCAATGGATGAATTAACGATTTTTATCGGCGGTCATTGGCGCCACGGTAGCGGTAATGTGATGCACAGCCACTTTCCGGCGGATGGCTCGGTGAATGCCACGCTCCATGCGGCGAGTCTCGACGATCTGAAGGAGGCGATTACGGCGGCGGAGCGCGCCTGGCGCGAACCTGGCTGGCGCAACATGCTGCCTCACCTACGGGCAAAAATTCTGCATAAGGTGGCGGATATTATCGAATCCCGTATCGATGAACTGGCGCAGTTGCAAAGTCGGGACAACGGTAAACCACTAGCGGAAACGCACGGGCTGGTGATGAGCGCTGCGGGATGCGCCCGATATTTTGCGGCCGCCTGCGAATTGCTGGAAGGGGAGCTGCCCACCCCGCGTCAGGCGGATCTGCTGACGCTGAGTCGCTACGAACCGCTGGGCGTTGTGGCAGCGATCACCCCCTGGAACTCGCCGATCGCCAGCGAGATGCAAAAAGTGGCACCGGCGATCGCCGCCGGTAACGCGGTGATCCTTAAACCGGCGGAAGCGACGCCGCTGATGGCACTGGAGCTGGCGCGGATCTTCGAACAAGCCGGTTTACCCGCCGGGCTGCTGAGTGTGCTGCCGGGGAAAGGGTCGGTGATTGGCGACGCGCTGGCTCGTCATCCTCTGGTGCGCAAAATCTCGTTTACCGGCGGCACCAGCACCGGACGTCGGCTGGCGCACGTGGCAGCGGAAAAACTCATTCCGGCCTCGCTGGAGCTGGGAGGGAAATCACCGACCATCGTGCTGGAAGATGCCGATATTGAGCAGGCGGCGCGGGGCATTTGCTATGGCATTTTTAGCTCAGGTGGCCAGGCGTGTATCGCCGGTTCACGGCTGTTTGTGCATGAAAATGTCTACCCGCAGCTGATGACGCGTCTGCTGGAGCTGGCGCGTGGTTTACGGATAGGTCACCCGTTTGACGACGGCACACACATCGGGCCGCTGATCAATGAAAAGCATCGTGACAGCGTGCTGGAGTATGTCGAGCTGGCAAAACGTGAAGGTGGGAGGGTGTTGTGCGGCGGCGAGATCCCCGCGGATCCCGCGCTGGCGGCAGGCAGTTATTTCCAGCCTACCATCATCGAAGGACTGACGAACGGCGCGCGCGCCTGTCAGGAAGAGATCTTCGGTCCGGTGTTGGTGGCGATCTCCTTTCGCGATGATGAGCAACTGATTCGCGAAGCCAATGATTCTGTTTACGGCCTGGCGGCGGGCATCTGGACACGGGATAGCGGGCGGGCATTGCGCCTGAGCGATCGGCTGGAGGCTGGTACGGTATGGATAAACACCTACAAAGTTTTCTCTATCTCTACCCCGTTCGGGGGCTTTAAACAGAGCGGTCTGGGCCGCGAAAAAGGTATCCAGGGACTGAAAGGCTGGATGCAACAAAAGAGTATTTATCTGGCGACGGGTAATAGCGTCAACCATTGGTGCGACTAAGAAAAGGGTGAGCAATGAGCGAAATGATAACCGTCGGCGACGCCATCGCCAGAACGCTGGAGCAGTACAATGTTGAGGCTATTTACGGCGTCATCTCCATTCACAATCTGCCTATTGCCGATGCGATTGGTCAGCGCGGCAATATCCGCTTTGTCCCGGCGCGCGGAGAAGCTGGGTCGGTCACGATGGCCGACGCCCATGGCCGTTTTTCCGGTCTGGGCGTGGCGCTGACCAGTACCGGCGCAGGGGCAGGCAATGCGGTCGGCGCGCTGGTCGAGGCGATGAACGCCTGCACGCCGCTGTTGCACCTGACCGGCCAGGTGGAGAAAACTTGGCTGGATGCAGACACTGGCTTTATTCACGAAACCCGCGATCAACTGACTTTCCTGAAAGCAAGTTCGAAACGGGCTTATCGCATCAGCAATGCCAACCAGGCGATAGCGATTTTGCACAAGGCGATTCAGGATGCGCAGACGCCGCCGTGCGGGCCGGTGTCGGTCGAGATCCCGATTGATATTCAGGGGACGAAGATCCCGCTTTCGCTGGTGACGGCTCCGCTGAACAATGCATCGGTTGCATCAGTGGATCCGGCGGCGGTTGATGCTCTGTGGGCACAACTCAGGCTGGCAAAACAACCGCTGCTGTGGCTGGGCGGTGGGGCAATTGGCAGTGCAGCGGCGGTAAAAAAACTGGCGGATGCCGGGGTAACGGTTATTTCCAGCACTCACGGACGTGGCATACTGCCGGACAGCCATCGTGCCAGCCTGCGAGCCTTCCATAATTCGCCATCCGTTGAGGCGCTGATGGCGCAATGTGATTTTACCCTGGTGGCAGGCTCACGCCTGCGTAGCAATGAAACCTGTTCCTGGACGCTGGAGTTGCCGTCTCCGCGGGTGCAGATTGACATCGATCCGGCGGCGGCCAGCCGCAACTACCTGATGGACAACACACTGATTGCCGACTGTTCCGCGTTGCTGGGTGCGCTGGCGGAAAAAGTCCAGGGGCGCGAATGGGGTAATGCCCACTGGGATGCGCAAATAAAAGAGGCGCTCATGCATGCAGAACGCGGGTTACGTGAACAGTGTGGTGCTTATGCGCAACTGAACGATGCTATCGAGCAGGCGCTTCCCGATGATGGCATTCTGGTCCGCGATATTACGGTCTCGGGCAGCCTGTGGGGCAGTCGTCTGTTTCGCGCCCACGGTCCGCTGATGAACATCCATTCGCTGGCCGGGGCGATTGGTATGGGCCTGCCGATGGCTATCGGTACGGCGATAGCTAACCCGCAGCGGAAGATTGTTGCGTTAGTCGGTGATGGTGGACTGAGCCTGAATCTCGGGGAAATGGCGACGCTGGCACAGGAAAAAGCCAATCTGACGCTGCTTATCATGAATGATGGTGGCTATGGCGTGATGCGCGGTATTCAGGATAAGTATTTTGGCGGTCGTCAGTATTACAACGAACTGCATACGCCCGATTTCACTCTGCTGGCTCAGGCCATGGGTCTGCAGGCGTGGAGCGTCGAGCGGGCGGAGGATTTCCAGGCGGTTATGACCGAAGCACTGGCGATGCCTGGACCGTCGGTGGTGGAAGTCAGAATGGGGCACATTGGCGCACTCCGTTTTGCCGGGCCACCGCAGAAAACGCTTTATTGAGTCACGCGGTTCCCCTCTCTGCGAGACAGAGAGGGGATTTGTGTTTACTTAATGCCATCCGCCTTCATGCGGTCGCGAATATGTTGCGCGCGCTCTTCGGAGGCCGGGTGATCGTCGAGCATCGAGCTTTGACGTCCCGCTTCCAGTTTCGCCAGCTTTTCAAAGCTGGTGGCCAGTCCAACCGGGTTGATCCCGCGTTTTCGCAGCAGGTCGTAAGAGTAATCATCTGCTTCAGATTCCTGACGCTGGGAGAACTGCGCATTCACCAGTTTTTCACCCAAATCACCAAGCTGTGACTGCGACAGACTACCAATCATGCCGCCTGCAGACGCTGCCGCCACGCGCAACGCGTTGGTGCTGAGCGCAACTTGCATCCCTTTCTTCACGTGGCCGAGTGCGACGTGACCCATTTCGTGGCCAATCACCGCTTCAACTTCGTTATCCGTCATGATGTCCATCAGTCCGGTGTAGACGCGAATACAGCCGTTGGCCATCGCGAAGGCGTTCACATCTTTAGTGACGTAAACCTTGTAGTTCACCGGTTGTCCGTTGATATTGTCGCCCAGCGCTGTGGCGATGGTGTTCAGGCGTTTGGCGTAATCGCTCCCAGCAGAGGCAAGAGTGGCTTTGCTGTCCATCTCTTTACATGCCTGGTCGCTCAACGTTTTAACCTGCTCGTCGCTCAGCGTGTAAGCCTGGAAGGCTTCGGCGCCTGAACTCATGAGTCCGTTTGAATCCATGTTCTGACACCCGGTCAGAACGCTCGCTATCCCAAAGGCCAATACCACAGAGTGCAGTTTCATCATTAATTTTCCGTAATTATGGGTCGCCAGTCATCGCCATTATCTGAAATATTCCGTAATTCAAAGAAACGGAATTTAGCCAAAGTATAAAGAAAATAATGACAAGGCAGTGAGGAGATTGCGCAACCTGTAGACACAATCCAGAGATTTCCCAGGCACCGCGCGGATGCTCCATGTACATGACTTGCGGCTTGGGTTACATTGTTCACACTTTTTTCCGGCGTAGCCTAAAACGCGCTGTCGTCAAGCCGTTTTGGCATTGCCTTCATTAGTCCGATTGGAGTCAAAATGTCCTCACGTAAAGAGCTTGCTAATGCTATTCGTGCGCTGAGCATGGATGCAGTACAGAAAGCCAAATCCGGCCACCCGGGTGCCCCAATGGGTATGGCTGACATTGCCGAAGTCCTGTGGCGCGATTTCCTGAACCACAATCCGCAGAATCCATCCTGGGCCGATCGTGACCGCTTCGTGCTGTCTAACGGTCACGGCTCCATGCTTATCTATAGCCTGTTGCACCTCACTGGCTATGACCTGCCGATGTCTGAACTTAAGAACTTCCGCCAGTTGCATTCCAAAACCCCGGGTCACCCGGAAGTGGGCTATACCGCCGGTGTAGAAACCACTACTGGCCCGCTGGGTCAGGGCATTGCCAACGCAGTCGGTATGGCTATCGCGGAAAAAACCATGGCCGCGCAGTTCAACCGTCCAGGTCACGACATCGTCGACCACTTCACCTATGCGTTCATGGGTGATGGCTGCATGATGGAAGGTATCTCCCACGAAGTGTGCTCCCTGGCGGGTACCCTGAAGCTGGGCAAACTGGTTGCATTCTACGATGACAACGGTATCTCCATCGACGGTCACGTTGAAGGCTGGTTCACTGACAACACCGCACAGCGTTTCGAAGCCTACGGCTGGCACGTTGTTACTGGCGTTGACGGTCACGACGCAGACGCTATCAAGCGTGCAGTAGAAGAAGCGCGCAAAGTAACGGACAAACCGTCCCTGCTGATGTGCAAAACCATCATCGGTTTCGGTTCTCCGAACAAAGCCGGTACGCACGATTCCCACGGTGCTCCGTTGGGTGAAGCTGAAGTTGCCGCTACGCGTGAGCAGCTGGGCTGGAAATATGCGCCATTCGACATCCCGTCTGAAATCTATGCTCAGTGGGATGCGAAAGAAGCAGGTCAGGCTAAAGAAGCCACCTGGAACGAGAAGTTCGCGGCTTACGCAAAAGCTTTCCCACAGGAAGCTAAAGAATTCACGCGTCGCATGAAGAACGAAATGCCCGCTGATTTCGATGCAAAAGCACAGGCTTTCATCGAGAATCTTCAGGCAAATCCAGCGAAAATCGCCAGCCGTAAAGCGTCTCAGAACTCTATCGAAGCATTCGGTCCGTGGCTGCCAGAGTTCCTCGGTGGCTCTGCTGACCTGGCACCGTCCAACCTGACTATCTGGTCTGGTTCGAAGGCCATCAATGAAGACACCGCCGGTAACTACATCCATTACGGCGTGCGTGAATTCGGTATGACAGCGATTGCCAACGGCATCTCTCTGCATGGTGGTTTCCTGCCGTACACCTCGACCTTCCTGATGTTTGTTGAGTATGCACGTAACGCCGTACGTATGGCTGCGCTGATGAAACTGCGCCAGGTGATGGTCTACACCCACGACTCTATCGGTCTGGGCGAAGATGGCCCGACTCACCAGCCTGTAGAACAGCTGGCATCCCTGCGTGTGACGCCGAACATGAGTACATGGCGTCCATGTGACCAGGTTGAATCTGCCGTTGCGTGGAAATACGCCGTTGAGCGTCACGATGGCCCAACCGCGCTTATCCTTTCTCGTCAGAACCTGGCGCAACAGGATCGCACCGCTCAGCAGCTGGCAGACGTGGCACGTGGTGCATACGTTCTGAAAGATTGCGACGGTCAACCGCAGGTTATCTTCATCGCAACCGGTTCTGAAGTTGAACTGGCTGTTGCTGCGTGGGATCAGCTCTCTGCTGAAGGCGTTAAAGCGCGTGTGGTTTCCATGCCATCTACCGATGCATTCGACAAGCAGGATGCCGCATACCGTGAATCCGTGCTGCCGAAAGCGGTTTCTCCTCGCGTAGCGATCGAAGCCGGTATCGCAGATTACTGGTTCAAATATGTGGGTCTGAACGGTGCTATCGTCGGCATGACTTCCTTCGGCGAATCTGCTCCGGCAGAACTGCTGTTTGAAGAGTTCGGCTTTACCGTGGCGAACGTCGTCGCGAAAGCGAAAGAACTGCTGTAATTCTTCTCTGTCATCATTAACAGAGAACATCAAACGGGTCGCGAAAGCGGCCCGTTTTAAATTTAGAGGCTAATTATTTTTACTCTGACAACCCTTATAATGTGATCTGAATTGCAAATATGTATTTTGTGTTTGTTCTATATTTGCAATTCAAATCACATTTATATGCTTGCCATTTGTAATTCATGTCATAACTTATTGATTGTTCTCGGCTGTAATAAGTTCTCTTCAAGACGTTGCCAAATATCCCCTGCATTGCTTTCATCTCCTGCCGCGCGTATTTTGTTTTTACACCGTTTATGACAATCACTGACGTACCCCGAAAATAAATTATGAGGATCCACTATGCGATTGATCGATTATTTTCCGGCTTCATCGATTTCAATTAGACCTTCGGCAGGATCATGGCAGCAGGCTATCGATTTTTCGATGGAGCCATTGTTAAAACACCGCTGCATTAATGAAACATACATTCAGTCAATAAAATATTCGACCATCAATAATGGACCGTATTATATTCTGGCTCCGGGCGTTGCAATGCCCCATGCCCGGCCAGAATGTGGAGCGTTAAAAACGGGGCTTTCACTCACGTTACTCAACACTCCGGTGGAGTTTGGTCACGCCAATGAACCGGTCTCATTATTAATCGGCTTATCCGCCGCAGATTCAACTTCACATATTGATGCCATTCAGGCATTAAGCGAGCTGTTATGTGAAGAGGAAAATCTTTCTGAATTATTGTCGGCAAAGTCTGAACAACAGCTCGCGGATATTCTCGCCCGCGCTTGATACCCATTTCCTTCTCAGGATTTCATTATGGAAAATAAGTCTGCTCGTGCAAAAGTCCAGGCTTTTGGGGGCTTTTTGACCGCCATGGTCATCCCCAATATCGGTGCATTTATTGCCTGGGGATTTATTACTGCTTTATTTATCCCGACTGGCTGGTTGCCCAATGAGCATTTTGCCAAAATAGTCGGGCCGATGATCACTTATCTGCTTCCCGTTATGATTGGTTCGACCGGGGGGCATCTGGTCGGCGGCAAGCGTGGCGCGGTAATGGGCGGGATTGGTACCCTCGGGGTGATTGTCGGGGCGGATATCCCGATGTTTATCGGCGCGATGATCATGGGCCCGCTCGGCGGATTAGTGATTAAGCATATCGATAGGCTGCTGGAGAAACGTATTCCCGCCGGTTTTGAGATGGTTATCAATAACTTCTCACTGGGTATCGCCGGGATGCTGTTGTGCCTGCTGGGTTTTGAGATCATTGGCCCGGCGGTACTTATCGCTAACACCTTCGTCAAAGGCTGCATCGAAGCGCTGGTGCACACCGGCTATTTGCCGCTGCTGTCGATAATCAATGAACCTGCGAAAATACTGTTCCTCAATAATGCCATCGACCAGGGCGTTTATTACCCACTGGGAATGCAGCAGGCGTCTGAAACCGGCAAGTCCATCTTCTTTATGGTCGCGTCGAATCCAGGGCCGGGCTTGGGGTTACTGTTGGGCTTTGCGGTGTTTGGCAAAGGCATGAGTAAAAAGTCGGCGCCTGGGGCGATGATTATTCACTTCCTCGGCGGGATCCATGAACTCTATTTCCCGTATGTGCTGATGAAGCCGTTGACCCTGCTTGCGATGATTGCAGGCGGGATGTCAGGCATTTATACCTTCAATCTGCTCGGCGGTGGACTGGTCGCGGGCCCAAGCCCAGGCTCCATCTTCGCCTATTTGGCGCTGACGCCAAAGGGATCGTTTGTCGCCACTCTGGCAGGCGTGACCGTGGGGGCGGTGGTATCGTTCGCGGTGACGTCGCTTATCCTCAAAATGGAAAAAAGTACCGAGGCACAAGGGGAAGATACCTTCACTGAGTCGGCCCAAAGCGTCAAGACGATGAAGCAGGAGGGCGCGTTTTCCTACACCAGTGTGCAGCGCATCGCCTTCGTGTGTGATGCCGGAATGGGCTCCAGCGCGATGGGCGCGACGACTTTCCGCAAGCGTCTTGAAAAGAACGGTCTGAGTATCGAGGTCAAACATTATGCTATCGAAAACGTCCCTGACGACGCTGATATAATTGTGACCCACGCCAGCCTCGAAGGTCGCGTAAAACGCGTTAGCCATAAGCCGCTAGTGTTAATTAATAACTACATCGGCGATCCACAACTCGACACTTTATTTAAACAGCTTAGCGCATAACGCTTAATTCATTTATCGAGGTCAATAATGAAAACCAAAGTAGCGGCTATATATGGTCCGCGGGATGTCCGCATCCGTGAGTTTGAATTACCTGAAATTAATGATAACGAACTGCTGGTCAGCGTTATTTCCGACAGCGTCTGCTTATCTACCTGGAAAGCGGCATTGTTGGGTAGCGAGCATAAACGTGTACCGGATGATTTAGAGCAACATCCTGTTATTACCGGGCATGAATGTGCCGGTGTTATTGTTGAGGTTGGGAAAAACCTCAGCGGTAAATATAAAAAAGGTGAGCGCTATGTTTTGCAACCGGCGATGGGGTTATCGAGCGGTTATTCCGCTGGCTACAGCTATGAACATTTCGGTGGCAATGCCACCTATATGATTATTCCCGAGCAGGCAATTAATCTTGGCTGTGTATTGCCGTATAACGGTTCTTATTTTGCCGCAGCGTCACTTGCGGAACCGATGTGCTGCATCATCGGCGCTTATAAGGCGAACTATCACACCACACCGTATATTTATGACCATCAGATGGGGATTAAAGCGGGCGGGAATCTGGCGCTACTGGCCTGTGCTGGCCCAATGGGAATTGGTGCGATTGATTACGCGATTAATGGTGAGATAAAACCATCGCGCATTGTGGTGGTGGATATTGATGACGTGCGGCTGGCACAGGCTGAGAAATTGCTGCCCGTGACGCTGGCGGCGAGTAAAGGGATTGAGCTGATTTACGTCAACAGTCGCGAGATGGAAAATCCACAGGACGAACTACGCGCCCTGACAGGCGGGGCTGGTTTCGACGACGTGTTTGTCTACGCGGCCGTCCCTGCGGTGGTGGAACTGGCGGATGGGCTGCTGGCGGAAGATGGTTGTCTGAACTTCTTCGCCGGTCCGACGGATAAAAACTTCAGCGTGCCGTTTAACTTTTACAACGTGCACTACAACCGGACTCACGTCGTCGGCACGTCGGGGGGATCAACGGACGACATGAAAGAGGCCATCACGCTGAGTGCGGCCGGGCAATTGCAACCTTCCTTTATGGTGACTCACATTGGTGGGCTGGATGCGGTACCGGACACGGTACTCAATCTGCCCGACATTCCCGGTGGCAAAAAGCTTATCTATAACAGCGTCAGCATGCCGCTGACGGCGATTGCCGATTTTGCCGAGAAGGGTAAAACAGATCCGCTGTTCCAGGAACTGGCGCGGCTGGTTGAACCCACGCACGGCATCTGGAACGAGCAGGCCGAGCAATATCTGTTGGCGCAGTTTGGGGTCAACACAGGGGAGGCCGCGCAATGAATTCATTAGCGTGGTCGCTGATTCGCACCACGGAACGGGCCGCGCTGGCGGCCTGGCCGCAAACCGGATGCGGCGATAAGAATGCGATAGATGACCTGGCGGTGGTCGCCATGCGTCAGGCACTGAATGACATCCCGATGCAAGGCCGCATTGTGATTGGCGAGGGTGAAATCGACAATGCCCCGATGCTGTATATCGGCGAGCAGGTCGGCAGCGGGACCGGACCGGGCGTGGATATCGCCGTGGATCCGATTGAAGGAACCCGAATGGTAGCCATGGGGCAAAGCAATGCGCTGGCGGTAATGGCGTTTGCCCCTCACGGCAGTCTGCTGCATGCCCCGGATATGTACATGAAAAAACTGGTGGTGAACCGCAAAGCGCGCGGGGCTATCAATCTGGCGGACTCGCTGAGTGATAATTTGCGCAATGTGGCACGCGCGTTAGGCAAACCGCTGAGCGAACTAAAAATGGTCACGCTGGATAAGCCGCGCTCTCTGGCATTCATTCAGGAAGCGTCAGCCCTTGGCGTAAAGGTGTTTGCTTTGCCGGATGGCGACGTTGCTGCCAGCGTGCTCACCTGCCAACCGGCTAACGCTTTCGATGTGATGTTTACCGTGGGTGGTGCGCCGGAAGGCGTGCTCTCCGCCTGCGCGGTGACGGCGATGGCAGGCGATATGCAGGCCGAACTTATCGATTTTTGTGAGGCAAAAGGAGAAAGCGACGAGCATCGCCGAATTTCTGTTGATGAGCGCCGCCGCTGCGCGGAGATGGGTGTGACGGTCAACCATATCTACACACTCGGCGAGCTGGTGCGCAGCCAGGATATTTTGTTCAGTGCGACCGGCGTTACCGCCGGGGATTTACTTCAGGGTATTAGCCGGACCAACGAAGGTGTGCGGACGCACACTATGCTGATCAACGGTATAGACCGAACGTGTAATATTATAAACTCCCTGCATTCCTGATGATTTATCGAGAGACGAATGACCGCACTGACTGAAGATGAGGTGCTTGAGCAGTTAAATGCTCAGGACACTTTGCCTGCCTTTATGAGTGAGGCAAATACGCTGTTGCTGAAAGCAATTAAGCGTTTTCTGCCGTCGTTATTCGTCAATAACGATGAGGAAATTGTGGAATATGCAGTGAAGCCGTTACTTGCGCAAAGTGGGCCGCTCGATGACCTCGATGTGGCGCTCCGCCTGATCTATGCGCTGGGGAAAATGGATAAATGGCTCTACGCCGATATCACGCATTTTTCCCAGTACCATCAGTTTCTGAGCGGGCAGGATAACGCCCCGGGTTTTACGGATGAGCTGACCTGGGACTTTATCTGTAACGTGAATGCGATAACCGATAACACCCCGATGTATAACGCTCTGAAGAGCATGAAGTTTGCCGATTTCGCGTTGTACTCGGAAAGCCGCTTCATCGGGATGATCAAAACCGCGTTGGCCCTCGCAGTAACGGCAATTCTCAAGGAATTAACGCCGTGAAGATAATGCTGACCATTAATGGGATTGACGTTGCTGCCCATTTTAGTGAACAGGATATTGAAACCGTCCATAAGCCCCTTCTGCAAAGACTGGCGAGACTACACGCAGCCTCCCCGCACCAACGAACGATTGTTTTCCTGAGTGCGCCGCCGGGCACCGGAAAGTCGACGCTTACGGCGTTCTGGGCGTGGCTTGCCGCACAGGACCCCGAACTCCCGGCGTTGCAAACGCTGCCGATGGACGGTTTTCACCACTACAACGACTGGCTGGACGCGGAAGGTTTACGTCCTTATAAAGGCGCGCCAGAGACCTTTGACGTCACAAAGCTGGCGGGAAATCTGCGGCAAATCCGTGAAGGGCAGGGCACATGGCCGCAGTACGACCGGCAAAGGCATGATCCGCAGGAGCACGCCTTGCAGGTGACTGCGCCATTGGTGGTAGTGGAAGGTAACTGGCTTCTGCGCGACGATGTAGATTGGTGCAAACTCCGGGAATATTGTGATTTTTCGATTTTCATCACCGTCCCGGCGGCTGCGTTGAGCCAGAGACTTATTGCCAGAAAACAGGCTGGCGGCCTGAGCAAGCAGGACGCGATCGCTTTTTATCGACGTACCGACGGGCCAAATGTCGAACGCGTTCTCAGCGAGAGTGTGCCTGCCGACGTGACGCTGGCAATGACCGAAGAAGGCGACTATCGTTTCGTTTGATTATGGGCAGAGTGAATAGCCCTCAGCGAAATGCAGGGGTAAATTATTCTTAATCGCTGCAAAAGGGCATGGGAAAATGTGACGTAGATCAGATAACTGTTTTCTGTCGCGGGTCACGGATTCCCTTTATTCCAGGTTTCGCTTACTCTAGCTGAAGCGTTTCAGTCGATTAAATGTTCGACAAATAATCAATCAGTCGCGGTTTGCGACAGCAAGGATTCCTTTCCAGGTGAGGCTGGATTACGCTCTCAGCCACACACTTCAGGGAAAGTCTTGCAGGAGACCTATGACCGTACGCGTAGCGATTAATGGCTTCGGTCGCATTGGACGTAACGTGGTTCGTGCTTTATATGAATCCGGGCGTCGTGCGGAAATCACCGTGGTGGCAATCAACGAACTGGCTGATGCTGCGGGCATCGCGCATTTGTTGAAATATGACACCAGCCATGGCCGCTTTGCCTGGGATGTTCGCCAGGAGCGAGAGCAGCTTTACGTCGGTGATGATGTCATTCGCCTGCTACACGAGCCGTCGCTTGAAGCGCTGCCGTGGCGTGAACTGGGCGTTGATGTCGTGCTCGATTGCACCGGCGTGTATGGCTCCCGAGCCGATGGCGAAATGCATCTGGCGGCGGGCGCTAAGAAAGTGCTCTTTTCACACCCTGGCAGCAACGATCTCGACGCAACGGTAGTTTACGGTGTCAATCACCACGAGTTGCAACGCGATCACCGTCTTGTCTCCAACGCATCCTGTACCACCAACTGTATTATTCCTGTCATCAAATTGCTCGACGATGCCTGGGGTATTGAATCGGGAACGGTTACGACTATCCATTCGGCGATGCACGATCAACAAGTTATTGATGCGTATCATCCGGACCTACGTCGTACCCGTGCGGCCAGTCAGTCGATTATTCCAGTTGATACTAAACTGGCTGCTGGCATCACCCGAATTTTCCCGCAGTTTAATGATCGATTTGAAGCCATTGCCGTGCGCGTGCCGACGATTAACGTCACCGCAATCGACCTCAGCGTAACCGTGAAGCATCCGGTAAAAGCGAGTGAAGTCAACCAGTTGTTGCAAAAAGCGGCGGCGGGGGCATTTCATGGTATAGTTGACTATACGGAATTACCGTTGGTCTCAATAGATTTTAACCACGACCCGCACAGTGCCATTGTCGATGGCACGCAGACGCGGGTCAGCGGTGCGCATCTGATCAAAACGCTGGTCTGGTGTGATAATGAATGGGGTTTCGCTAACCGAATGCTCGACACCACGTTAGCGATGGCCAATACAGGTTTCAGGTAAGGCGCTGTCGCGTCTGCAAAACTTTAGAATCAACGAGAGGATTCACCATGTCTGTAATTAAGATGACCGATCTGGATCTGGCTGGTAAACGCGTTTTCATCCGTGCCGATCTGAACGTTCCGGTTAAAGACGGAAAAGTGACCAGCGATGCGCGTATTCGTGCGTCCCTGCCAACCATCGAAATGGCTCTGAAACAGGGCGCTAAAGTGATGGTGACTTCTCACCTGGGTCGTCCGACTGAAGGTGAGTACAACGAAGAATTCTCTCTGCTCCCGGTAGTTAACTACCTGAAAGACAAATTGTCTAACCCAGTTCGCCTGGTAAAAGATTACCTGGATGGCGTTGAAGTTGCTGCCGGTGAACTGGTGGTTCTGGAAAACGTTCGCTTTAACAAAGGCGAGAAGAAAGACGACGAAGCGCTGTCCAAGAAATACGCTGCTCTGTGTGACGTATTCGTAATGGACGCATTCGGTACTGCACACCGTGCACAGGCTTCCACCCATGGTATCGGCAAATTTGCTGACGTCGCGTGTGCAGGCCCGCTGCTGGCAGCAGAACTGGACGCACTGGGTAAAGCACTGGGTAACCCGGCTCGCCCAATGGTTGCTATCGTTGGTGGTTCTAAAGTTTCCACCAAACTGACCGTTCTGGATTCTCTGTCCAAAATCGCTGACCAGCTGATCGTTGGTGGTGGCATCGCTAACACCTTTGTTGCCGCTCAGGGCCACAATGTGGGCAAATCCTTATACGAAGCTGACCTGGTTGAAGAAGCAAAACGTCTGCTGACCACTTGCGACATCCCAGTTCCGACTGACGTTCGCGTGGCGACTGAGTTCTCCGAAACTGCACCAGCAACCCTGAAATCTGTTAACGACATTAAAGATGAAGAGCAGATTCTGGACCTGGGCGACGTTTCTGCACAGAAACTGGCTGATATCCTGAAAAATGCCAAAACTATTCTGTGGAACGGTCCGGTTGGCGTGTTCGAATTCCCTAACTTCCGTAAAGGTACTGAGATCGTGGCTAATGCCATCGCTAATAGCGAAGCGTTCTCCATCGCAGGCGGCGGCGATACTCTGGCTGCAATCGACCTGTTCGGTATCTCCGACAAGATCTCCTACATCTCCACTGGCGGTGGCGCATTCCTCGAATTCGTGGAAGGCAAAGTTCTGCCAGCAGTAGCGATGCTCGAAGAGCGCGCTAAGAAGTAATGCTTCCGGGCAGGGTTAACTTGCCCGTTGATTTTTTGCCGCCGTAACGCATTCGGTGGCACAAACGTTTTTTCTAAATGCCGACGATACAGGACAAACAATCATGTCTAAGATTTTTGATTTCGTAAAACCAGGTGTAATCACCGGTGATGACGTACAGAAAGTTTTCCAGGTAGCAAAAGAGAACAACTTTGCACTGCCAGCGGTCAACTGTGTGGGTACTGACTCCATCAACGCCGTACTGGAAACTGCTGCAAAAGCTAAAGCACCTGTTATCGTTCAGTTCTCCAACGGCGGCGCTGCGTTCATCGCAGGTAAAGGCGTGAAAACTGACGTTCCTCAGGGCGCTGCTATCCTGGGTGCTATCTCTGGTGCACACCATGTTCACCAGATGGCTGAGCACTACGGTGTTCCAGTTATCCTGCACACTGACCACTGCGCGAAGAAACTGCTGCCATGGATCGACGGTCTGCTGGACGCTGGCGAAAAACACTTCGCTGCTACCGGTAAACCACTGTTCTCTTCTCACATGATCGACCTGTCCGAAGAGTCTCTGGAAGAGAACATCGAGATCTGCTCCAAATACCTGGCGCGCATGGCCAAAATGGACATGACTCTGGAAATCGAACTGGGCTGCACCGGCGGTGAAGAAGATGGCGTTGATAACAGCCATATGGACGCATCCGCTCTGTACACTCAGCCAGAAGACGTTGACTACGCGTACACCAAACTGAACGCGATCAGCCCACGTTTCACCATCGCTGCTTCCTTCGGTAACGTGCACGGCGTGTACAAGCCAGGCAACGTGGTTCTGACCCCGACTATCCTGCGTGATTCTCAGGAATTCGTGTCCAAGAAACACAACCTGCCGCACAACAGCCTGAACTTCGTCTTCCACGGCGGTTCCGGTTCTTCTGCTCAGGAAATCAAAGACTCCGTAAGCTACGGCGTAATCAAAATGAACATCGATACCGATACCCAGTGGGCAACGTGGGAAGGTATCCTGAACTATTACAAAGAAAACGAAGCTTACCTGCAGGGCCAGTTGGGCAACCCGAAAGGCGACGACCAGCCGAACAAGAAATACTACGATCCACGCGTATGGCTGCGTGCTGCTCAGACCTCTATGATTACTCGTCTGGAGCAGGCATTCAAAGAGCTGAACGCGGTTGACGTTCTGTAATTTTTGAAGCCAATTTCTGCCCTAAGCCCGCTTTTTAGCGGGCTTTTTTATTGTCTTTTCAACAGGATGATTTTGCTTAATTCTGTGAACTACTTGGCAAAACGGACAATTCTTGTTTACCCTTAACCCACTGCCTGTTTGCAGGTTCGTCGAGTTTTATTCCCCGTGAGGGTAGCTATAAGGATTATCAGATGGAAGATTTGAACGTTGTCGACAGTATAAACCACGCAGGCTCATGGCTGGTGCGCAATCAAGCGTTGCTGTTGAGCTATGCGGTAAATATCGTCGCGGCTATCGCCATTATCGTCATCGGGATGATTATCGCCCGACTGGTCTCGAATGCCGTTAACCGTGTGATGCGCGCGCGTCAGATTGATGCCACTGTAGCTGACTTCCTGTCAGCAATGCTGCGCTATGTGATTATTGCCTTCACCCTGATTGCTGCGCTCGGTCGCGTAGGCGTGCAGACTGCATCGGTTATCGCCGTCCTCGGTGCCGCAGGTTTGGCCGTCGGCCTGGCGCTGCAAGGCTCGCTCTCCAACCTGGCAGCGGGTGTGCTGCTGGTGATGTTCCGTCCGTTCCGTGCAGGTGAATATGTTGATCTCGGCGGCGTGGCCGGTACTGTGCTCAATGTGCAGATTTTCTCCACCACCATGCGCACTATCGACGGCAAAATCGTGGTTATCCCGAATGGGAAAATCATCGCCGGGAACATCATCAACTTCTCCCGCGAGCCGGTACGCCGTAACGAGTTCATCATTGGTGTGGCCTATGATTCAGACATCGATAAGGTCAAGCAGCTGTTGACCAATATCGTTGAGTCTGATGAGCGCATCTTAAAAGATCGTGACATCACCGTGCGTCTGAATGAGTTGGGACCTTCATCCATGAACTTTGTGGTCCGTACCTGGAGCAACAGTGGTGATTTAATGAATGTTTACTGGGATGTGCTGGAGCGAGTGAAAAAAGATTTTGATGCCAACGGCATCAGCTTCCCGTTCCCGCAGATGGATGTGAACTTCAAACGTGCAAAAGAGCAGTCCGAAGCCGCCTGACGTCGGCTCTTTACTGAACGAAAGCCCGCCGCGAGCGGGCTTTTTTACATCACTCTTTGGTTATCATATGAAGCTGTTTTGCCACCGCGTTCAGCGTTTCGCCCGCATTGGTGACACCGTTGGCTTCCTGCTTCGCCACCCAATCTGCCTGTATGACCTGATAACGGCTGGTGCGCAGCCAGGTGTTTAGCTCCTCCGGCGTCAGTGTCCGAACATGCGCGCCTTGCTGGCTCATGTTCTGAGTCATCTGTTTCAGGCTAGCGTCGAGCGTCACGCCCAGTGTTTTCTCTGTGTGCGCAGCAGCCCGACGAATGGCGGCTTTATCGTCTTCTGACAGGTTTTCCCAGCGCGTTTTGTTCATCACCAGCAGATAAACATGTCCCAGCCACAGACGTGGCGAAACACGAACTTCTTTTGCCGCCTGCCAGGCGTGAATGTCATCTCCGCTGTCCAGATTAACCAGCAGGCCGCTTAGTGTTCCGTTACGCAAGGCGTCGGTGATTTGCGCATTCCAAGGCATTTTGACAACCTTTGCACCCGCATTTTCCAGGTATGCCTGATGCCAGAAACTTGCGGTGCGCCAGGTGGTGTCTTGCAGATTGTCGTATTTCAGCGAAGGACTGGTTGAGAAGAACGCAGCAGGATAGCCGAGGAAAAATTGCAGATTCACCAGGTTGTTGGCGGCAAGCTCAGCAGAAAATTGCGGCAAATCACGAAACACGCGATGGAAGAATTTCACCTGCTCATCGCCGTTATCTGGCCCCAGCGGGAAGCTTTTGAAGATCTGATGGAGCGGTAATTGTTCTGCGGTGTATTCCGGCACCACGATACCCATATCCGCGATTTTCCCTTCGCTGACCGTTTTCAGTGCGTCATAGCTTACCGACAGCTCGCCGTTCCAGTGATCTTCCACGCGCAGGCGTCCGTGTGACTCCTTAGCGATGGCGGCAAAGAAAACGTCTTTAATCACTTTGGTGCGCATGTTGCTCAACGGTTCGTGATCGGTGTAACGCAATACGGTTTCCGCCTGAACCGGCGATATCGAAATGAGCAGGGCGAGGGCAGCGCTCTGCACTAAAAACGCCTTTAAGTTCATGATCTGTCCTTGAGAAAGTGAAAAGGGAAGGGCACCAGAAAAATACAATGTGCAGTATAACTCACGTCTGATGAATGAATATGCATTCGAGCAAGGAGTGTGCATTATTAGTAAGGCTAATAAGGGATTGGCATTATCCATTTCCGCTAATGATAATCGCGCGTTATAGTCTGGTCATTAACGAACACTTGTGAGTAAAGCTATCGTGTTATCTTATTATATTCAGGGGCTTGTCCTCGGCGCAGCCATGATCCTTCCTCTTGGGCCGCAGAATGCGTTTGTCATGAACCAGGGCATTCGCCGTCAGTATCACATCATGATTGCCTTCCTTTGTGCTGTCAGTGATTTAGTGTTGATATGCGCCGGCGTGTTTGGCGGCAGCGCATTACTGACGCAGTCGCCGTGGCTGCTGGCGTTCGTCACCTGGGGCGGCGTTGCGTTCCTGTTATGGTACGGATTTGGCGCGCTGAAAACGGCGATGGGCAGCAATATGGAGCTTGCCAGCGCGGAAGTGATGAAACAGGGCCGCTGGAAGATTATTGCCACCATGCTGGCGGTGACCTGGCTTAATCCGCACGTTTACCTGGACACCTTCGTGGTGCTCGGCAGCCTCGGCGGGCAGTTGGGCGCAGAGCCAAAACGCTGGTTCGCGCTTGGCACTGTGAGTGCTTCGTTTCTGTGGTTCTTTGGCCTGGCTCTGCTCGCCGCCTGGTTGGCCCCGCGTTTACGCACTGCCAAAGCGCAGCGCACCATTAATACCCTGGTCGGCCTGGTGATGTGGTTTATCGCCTTCCAGCTGGCGAAAGATGGCATCTCACATGTTCACGCCTTGTTCAACTAAGCCTTGTCTTATGGACATTTAGTCCTCAGAAGCTAAGCTTGCAGGCATGCGCCCTGTTTTGGGGTCAAGACGTAACAAGGAGGAACGACAGTGAAGTTTAAAGTGATGGCCCTGGCGGCATTAGTGGGATTCGGCGCGATGTCGGTACAGGCAAATGAGTTGCCAGATGGACCGCACATTGTTACCTCCGGAACGGCAAGCGTAGACGCAGCGCCTGATATCGCGACCCTGGCGATTGAAGTCAACGTGGCGGCAAAAGATGCTGCAACGGCGAAGAAACAGGCCGATGATCGCGTATCCCAGTATCTCTCTTTCCTTGAGAAAAATGATGTCGCTAAAAAAGACATCAGTTCTGCCAACCTCCGTACTCAGCCGGATTATGACTATCAGAATGGCAAAAGCATTCTGAAAGGATACCGGGCAGTGCGTACCGTTGGAGTCACGCTGCGTCAGCTGGATAAGCTCAACTCGCTGCTGGACGGCGCGCTGAAAGCGGGTCTGAATGAAATCCGTTCCGTATCGCTTGGCGTTGCGCAACCGGAAGAGTACAAAGATAAAGCCCGTAAAGCGGCGATCGACGATGCTGTGCATCAGGCAAAAGAGCTGGCTTCCGGCTTTAACGCCAAACTCGGCCCGGTCTATAGCGTGCGTTATCACGTGTCTAACTATCAGCCGAGCCCAATGGTTCGCATGATGAAGGCCGATGCGGCAGCCGCACCTTCCGCGCAGGAAACCTACGAACAACCCACTATTCAGTTCGACGACCAGGTCGACGTTGTCTTCCAGCTTGAACCGACGCAGGCTGAGCCGCAGAAAAAAGCGGAATAAAAAGCCGTAGTGCTATAAATGAAAACGCCGGGGAAACCCGGCGTTTTTGATCAATCCTGGCGCAGAACTTTGTGCCCGTACCCCAGCAGGGCATCGGTTACCCGACGCATCATACGGCTTTCCGGCGCAAACCGGTGCCAGTACAGCATCCGGCGCTGGAACAGGCCCGGCGTCAGGTTGATAAGCTCGCCGCTGTCCAACTCACGCTCGATTTGCAGGTGCGGGATCATACAGCAGGTGGTGCCCTGACGCGCCAGTTGCACGAAGGCTTCCGACGAGTTCACGATATGGCACGGTACGCTGCCTGGCGGCAGATCGAAATTCTGCTGTAAAAAGGCCTGATGCATATCATCGAGATGGTCAAACGCCACTACCGGTGCTTTCAGCAGAGCAGAGCGCGTTACGCCGTTGGGGAAGTAGCGTTGCGCAAATGATTTTGATGCGACGAAAAGATAATCGAGCGCACCGAGCTGATCGACCAGACAACTTGGCAGAGCCTGTGGCTGGATACTGACCGCACCCACCACTTCACCACGACGCAAACGTTCTTGCGTACGCGTTTCATCTTCGACCTGCAGGTTCAGGCGAATCGGCGAATCAGACAGTACCGCAGACAGCGCGGGCAGCAGCCAGGTTGCCAGACTGTCGGCGTTGACCGCCAGCGACAGCAGCAGCGGCGTGGAACCGGTTTGCTCATCGCCCAGCCACTCTTCCTCCAGTAGCTCAACCTGACGCAGCAGCGCCAGCAGTTTCTGTCCTTGTTCGGTCGGACGAGGAGGCACGGTTCGCACCAGTAAAGGCTGCCCGAACATGTTTTCCAGTTGTTTGATTCGCTGGGAGACGGCGGACTGGGTAATACACAGCTTTTGTGCGGCGCGTTCAAACCCGCGTTCCCGAATAACCGCATCCAATGCCTGTAGTGTTCTGTAGTCCGGACGTTTCATTGTTCTGACTGACTCCTCATCTTGTGTTATCCGCACTATGACATAAATCTACGTTAGATACAGGACCAAATTGGGGCCGCAACACTTGTCGTCTGTAAGGACATTTCTGAGGTGAATAGTCTATAATGCGCGGCATCCCATCACATCACAGGCAAAAATCATGACGCAGGATGAACTGAAAAAAGCAGTTGGCTGGGCAGCACTTCAATATGTACAACCGGGAACCATCGTAGGTGTTGGTACGGGCTCGACCGCCGCGCACTTTATCGACGCGCTGGGCACCCTGAAAGGCCAGATTGAAGGTGCCGTTTCCAGCTCGGACGCTTCTACCGAAAAGCTTAAAAGCTTAGGTATTCACGTGTTTGATCTCAACGAAGTGGACAGCCTGGGCGTCTACGTTGATGGTGCTGATGAGATTAACGATCATATGCAGATGATTAAAGGCGGTGGTGCGGCGCTGACCCGAGAGAAAATCATCGCCTCCGTTGCCGACAAGTTTATCTGCATTGCAGATTCCTCCAAGCAGGTGGCTATCCTCGGTAATTTCCCGCTGCCGGTGGAAGTGATCCCGATGGCGCGCAGCGCAGTGGCACGTCAGCTGGTGAAACTGGGCGGTCGCCCGGAATATCGTCAGAACGTGGTCACTGATAACGGCAACGTTATTCTTGATGTGCACGGGCTGGAGATCCTCGACGCGATTGCACTGGAAAACGCGATTAACGCGATTCCTGGTGTGGTGACCGTCGGCCTGTTCGCCAACCGTGGCGCGGATGTGGCGCTGATTGGCACCGCCGATGGTGTCAAAACTATCGTGAAATGATCTGACGGGAGCTGCCTGGCTCCCGTAAAAAATTTCCGACAGGCGAAATTCGGTGACTTGTGTCACATTTATCGACTGCTTCTGATTAACTCTCTGCCTCAATCTATCCATCCAGCATTTTATGCTGCTAATTTCCACTGAATGACATTTCTTCAGCACGCCGACGCAAACGTTCATATTGCTGCAATAGTTTTTTTTGATATGTTGCTGAGGTGGACGTTCGTTCACCACAACAACGATACAAGACAGACAGGGCGGGGAAATGGCTAAGGTATCACTGGAAAAAGACAAGATTAAGTTTCTGCTGGTGGAAGGCGTGCATCAAAAAGCACTCGATAACCTTCGTGCGGCAGGCTACACCAATATTGAATATCACAAAGGCGCGCTCGACGCAGAGCAGCTGAAAGAATCGATCCGTGATGCCCATTTCATCGGCCTGCGCTCCCGTACTCAACTGACTGAAGACATTATTCAGGCGGCGGAGAAACTGGTGGCCATCGGCTGTTTCTGCATCGGCACTAATCAGGTCGATTTGAGTGCTGCGGCGAAGCGTGGCGTTCCGGTCTTTAACGCGCCATTCTCGAATACCCGTTCCGTGGCAGAGCTGGTGATTGGCGAACTGCTGTTACTGCTGCGTGGTATTCCAGAAGCGAACGCTAAGGCGCACCGCGGGATCTGGAACAAACTGGCTGCGGGCAGCTTTGAGGCGCGTGGCAAGAAGCTGGGGATTATCGGTTACGGCCATATCGGCACGCAGCTCGGTATTCTGGCAGAATCGCTGGGGATGCACGTTTTCTTCTACGACATAGAAAGCAAGCTGCCGCTCGGCAACGCGACACAGGTACAGCATCTGTCTGACCTGCTGAACATGAGCGATGTGGTGAGCCTGCACGTGCCTGAAAATGCCTCCACCAAAAATATGATGGGTGCGGAACAATTGGCGCTGATGAAGCCGGGTTCATTGCTGATCAACGCCGCACGCGGCACGGTAGTAGATATTCCTGCGCTGTGTGAGGTGCTGGCGAGCAAGCATCTTGCCGGGGCGGCTATCGACGTATTCCCGACCGAACCTGCAACCAACACCGATCCGTTCACTTCCCCATTGTGTGAATTCGACAACGTGATCCTGACGCCGCACATTGGCGGTTCAACTCAGGAAGCGCAAGAGAACATTGGTCTGGAAGTGGCAGGCAAGCTGGCTAAATACTCCGATAACGGTTCTACGCTGTCAGCGGTTAACTTCCCTGAAGTGTCGCTGCCGCTGCACGGCGGCCGTCGTCTGTTACACATCCACGAAAACCGTCCGGGTGTGCTGACGGCAATCAACCAGATCTTTGCCGAGCAGAGTGTGAACATTGCCGCGCAGTATCTGCAAACAACGCCGCAGATGGGCTATGTGGTGATTGATATCGAAGCGGAAGAAGATGTTGCGGAAAAAGCACTGCAAAGCATGAAGGCGATTCCGGGAACTATTCGGGCGCGTCTGCTTTACTGATAAGATATTTCTGCCCGGCGGCGCAAAGCTTGCCGGGCCTACGTCTTTCCGTTTTGTAGGCCTGGCAAGCAACGTACCACCGGGAAAATATGTATTACCACTCCCATACTTTCGATGGCGTTACCACCGCGGGCAGCGGAATATCCCACTTCTCTGTAGGCAGAGTCTCCACCTGCTGACAATCATGCGCGTAACCGACCGGCTGCAGGCCGTGCTGTTGCCAGTTTTGCAGCGTCCTGTCGTAAAACCCACCGCCCATACCTAATCGTTGGCCCTGCGCGTCAAACGCGACCAGCGGTGTAATCAGCACATCCAGTTCATTGAGCGGCAGCACGTCGCGCACGTCCAGTTTCGGCTCCTGAATTTTCAGCCTGTTCACAACCAGTTCGGAATGGGGATGGTAATAAAGGAACAACAGATTTCCAGGACTGAACGGATGCAGAACCGGCAGATACACTTTCTTTCCGCTGAGCCAGAGCTGCTCAATGAGCGGGCGAGTATCAAGTTCACCGTCGAAAGAGAGAAACAGCGCCACGTTCTGACCCATCATCACGGGCGGATACGCCATCATGCGATGAGCAGCCTGTTCGGCAAAATGCTGTTGTTGGTCTGAAGTCAGTGCGCGTCTGCGCTGCCGGATAATCTGGCGAATTGCTTGTCTTGCTGAGGGAATTTCAGGTACGCGTGTCATGGTAGAAACAGAAGGTAGGGAATCTCCGAGATGCCGCCGCAGGCTGTAACCCTTGAACCCTTGGTTCAAGGTGAATATGTCGTCACAGTCTTAAGGCTTCTCGGACGAACCGAGCTTGCTCACCAACCGTGGAGCGCCACATTCTTGTGGTATGAAATATCGGCTCAGGGGACTGGCCCGCTTGCGAACATCTCAGAGAAATTTTGTCTTCAGGGCCACTCTACCATAGTAAACCATGAAGTGTTATTCAAACTTTGGACCCGTCTTTTCAGTTGTGCGACCTTGATCAAGAAGTGCCTGTTCAATGGTCTGTTGCAGCATCCGAATACGTGTTTCCATGCTGGCAGCGTAATCACGCGTCTTCGCTCTTTCCTGCGTCAGCTCGTAGCTGATATTCAGGGCGGCAATGAAGACCAGCTGCTCAGTATTTGTGACTCTAGTGCGTTCTTTTAGATCTTGCAACCGCTGATTCAGATCGTCCGCGGCCTGATTAAGGGCATCCCTTTGTTCAGGCGGGCAATTCACGCGTAGTGAACGGCCAAAAATTTGGATATCGACGGGTTCTGCAGACATGCCACCTTCCTGCTGATTGACTGCGCAACCTTCACAGCCCGCACCGGGGCCCGCGAAGGGGCGACACTATAGCTACCCCAGTGTGAACATACAAGCCCTTTTCTGGTTCACCAGGGTCCAAAGTGGTAGCATAACATGAAACTTCCCCCCAACGACGACGAATGCGCATGTCTATACAGAACGAAATGCCTGGTTACAACGATGTGAACCAGTTACTTACCCAACAGGGTGTGGGTTTAACGCCTGCCGAAATGCACGGACTGATTAGCGGAATGCTGTGTGGCGGTAACAAAGACAGCACTTGGCTGCCGTTGGTGCATGACCTGACCAACGAAGGCATGGCCTTCGGTCACGAGCTGGCTGAAGTGCTGCGTAAGGTCCACGCCGTCACCAGCGATGCGCTGGAAGACGAAGGCTTCCAGTTCCAGCTGTACATCCCGGATGGCGATAACATCAGCGTCTTTGAACGCGCCGATGCGCTGTCTGGCTGGGTCAATCACTTCTTGCTAGGACTGGGCGTTACTCAGCCGAAGCTTGAGAAAGTGAAAGGCGAAACCGGCGAAGCCATCGACGATCTGCGTAACATTGCCCAGCTGGGTTATGAAGAAGACGAAGATCAGGAAGAGCTCGAGATGTCGCTCGAAGAAATCGTCGAGTACGTTCGTGTTGCTGCTTTGCTGTGCCACGATACGTTCACACATCAACAGCCGACCGCGCCAGAAGTTCGCAAACCGACCTTACATTAACAATAAGAATGCTCAGGAGGGTGTCATGACTCAGCAAGAGTACCTTCAGCGTCGGCAAAAGCTGCTGGCGCAGATGCCATCAGGCAGCGCGGCATTAATTTTTGCCGCACCGGAAGCCATACGCAGCGCCGACACGGAATACCCGTATCGCCAAAGCAGTGATTTCAGCTACTTCACTGGCTTTAACGAGCCAGAAGCAGTGCTGGTGCTGATTAAAAGTGATGACACCCACAACCACAGCGTTCTGTTTAATCGCATACGCGACCTGACCGCAGAAATCTGGTTTGGCCGCCGACTGGGCCAGGATGCCGCGCCTGAAAAGCTGGGCGTGGATCGTGCGCTGGCGTTCAGTGAAATCGACGAACAGTTGTATCAACTGCTGAACGGCCTGGATGCGGTGTATCACGCACAGGGCGAATACGCTTATGCCGACAGCATCGTGCTCAATGCGCTGGATAAGTTGCGCAAAGGCGCGCGTCAGAATCTGAAAGCCCCGGCGGCGATGGTCGACTGGCGTCCTTTGGTGCACGAAATGCGGCTATTCAAATCTGCAGAAGAAATTGACGTGATGCGCCGGGCCGGGGAAATCTCCGCGCTGGGGCACACTCGTGCGATGGAAAAATGCCGTCCGGGCATGTTCGAGTATCAGCTCGAAGGTGAAATTCACCATGAATTTACCCGCCACGGCGCGCGTTACCCGTCATATAACACTATTGTTGGCGGGGGTGAGAACGGCTGCATTCTGCATTACACCGAAAATGAATCTGAACTGCGTGACGGTGATTTAGTGCTGATCGACGCAGGCTGTGAATATCGCGGCTACGCGGGCGACATCACGCGTACTTTCCCGGTAAACGGCAAATTCACCCCGGCGCAGCGTGAAATCTATGACATCGTGCTCGAATCGCTGGAAACAGCGCTAGAGCGCTATCGTCCGGGAACGACCATGCAGGACGTCACCGGCGATGTGGTGCGTGTGATGGTCAGCGGATTGGTGACGCTCGGCATCCTCAATGGGGAGATTGACCAGCTGATTGCCGACAACGCGCACCGTAAATTCTTCATGCACGGCCTCAGCCACTGGCTGGGCCTGGACGTTCATGATGTCGGCGAATACGGCGTGGATCGTTCCCGTGTGCTCGAGCCGGGAATGGTACTGACCGTTGAGCCGGGGCTTTATATCGCCCCGGACGCCGATGTGCCGGAGCAATACCGTGGTATCGGCATTCGTATTGAAGATGACATTGTGATTACCGTAAACGGTAACGAGAATCTGACCGCCAGCGTGGTAAAACGCGCGGACGATATCGAAGCCCTGATGGCGGCGCACGCCCAATGAGCGTGATTATCGTAGGCGGCGGCATGACTGGCGCAACACTGGCACTGGCGATCTCGAATCTCAGTGCAGGCAAACTGCCAGTACATCTCGTTGAAGCCGTCGCGCCTGATTCACAGACGCATCCGGGCTTTGATGCTCGCGCAATCGCGCTGGCCGCAGGGACCTGTCAGCAGCTGGCCCGCGTCGGTATCTGGCAGGCACTGCGTGAATGCGCCACGGCTATTCGCACCGTACACGTCAGCGATCGCGGCCATGCAGGTTTCGTTACGCTGGATGCCGATGATTACAGCCTGCCTGCATTAGGGCAGGTGGTCGAGCTGCACGATGTCGGCCAGCGTCTTTTCGCCTTGTTACGCAAAGCGCCAGGCGTGACCTTACATTGCCCGGCGCGGGTGGACAGTTTTACCCGTAGCCAGGACAGCGTCGATGTGGTGCTTGATAACGGCGTCACACTCACCGGTAAACTGGTGGTGGCCGCAGACGGCTCACGTTCAGCGCTCGGAGAACAATGCGGCATTGCCTGGCAGCAACAGCCTTACGAACAGCTGGCGGTGATCGCCAACGTGACTACCGCCGTGCCGCACGACGGCCGCGCGTTTGAGCGTTTTACCGAACATGGCCCGCTGGCGATGCTGCCGATGTCAGATGGACGCTGTTCGCTGGTGTGGTGCCATCCGCTGGCAAACCGTGATGAGGTTCTGAGCTGGTCTGATGCTCGTTTCTGCCAGGAACTGCAGCAGGCATTTGGCTGGCGACTCGGGCGCATTACCCACGCTGGCTGCCGCAACGCCTATCCGCTTTCTCTGACCACTGCCAGCCGGGCGATATCGCACCGCATGGCGCTGGTAGGCAATGCGGCGCAGACCCTGCATCCGATTGCCGGACAGGGTTTCAACCTCGGGCTGCGCGACGTTATCTCGCTGGCAGAAATGCTCGCGCAGACGAACGATCCGGGCGACTACGCGCTGTTAAGTCAGTATCAGCAGCGCCGCGCCGACGATAAAAGTGCGACGGTCGGCGTGACCGACGGTCTGGTCCATCTGTTCGCCAATCGCTGGGCCCCGCTGGTGGCCGGACGAAACGTCGGACTGATGACGATGGAATTATTCACTCCGGCGCGCGATGCGCTGGCGCAGCGTACCCTGGGTCAGGTAGCGAGATAAGGAACAACAACGTGCAAAATGTAGATATCGCTATCGTCGGTGGTGGAATGGTCGGTCTCGCCGTAGCCTGCGGATTGCAGGGCAGTGGGCTGCGCGTGGCGGTCATTGAACAACATCAGCCCCAGCCTGTTACGGCTGATTCCGCACCACAGCTTCGCGTTTCCGCCATCAACGCCGCCAGTGAAAAGCTGCTCTCACGCCTTGATGTCTGGAATGACATTGTGGCCGAACGCGCCAGCTGCTATCACGGCATGGAAGTATGGGATAAAGACAGCTTCGGGCGCATCGCGTTTGATGATGCAAGCCTCGGCTACAGCCATTTAGGGCACATCATCGAAAATGGTGTGATCCACCACGCGCTGTGGAAAAAAGCGGAGCGCTGTAAAGATGTCACGCTGATGGCACCCGCCGAACTGGCGCAGGTGGCATGGGGTGAAAACGAGGCGTTTTTGACCCTGAAAGACGGCAATATGCTGACCGCGCGCCTGGTGATTGGTGCGGATGGGGCGAACTCCTGGCTGCGTGGCAAAGCGGATATTCCGCTGACCTCCTGGGATTATCGCCATCACGCGCTGGTGGCGACCATTCGCACCGCTGAACCGCATCAGGCGGTGGCGCGTCAGGCATTTCACGGCGAAGGCATTCTGGCGTTTCTGCCATTGAGCGACCCGCATCTGTGCTCTATCGTCTGGTCGTTAGCCCCGGACGACGCTGCGAAAATGCAGCAGGCCGACGACGGGACATTCAATCAGGCGTTGAACGTGGCTTTTGATAACCGTCTGGGCTTGTGTGAAGTGGCAAGCGAGCGGCAGGTGTTCCCGCTAACGGGACGCTATGCTCGGCAGTTTGCAGCGCATCGCCTGGCGCTGGTTGGTGATGCGGCGCACACCATTCATCCGCTGGCCGGGCAGGGCGTAAATCTGGGCTTTATGGATGCCGCAGAGCTGATCGACGAAATTCGCCGTCTGCACGCGCAGGGGAAAGATTTCGGCCAGCATTTCTATCTGCGCCGCTACGAGCGCAGTCGTAAGCACAGTGCGGCATTAATGCTGGCGGGTATGCAGGGCTTCCGCGAACTGTTTGCCGGGGTCAATCCAGCGAAGAAACTGTTCCGCGATATCGGCCTGAAACTGGCCGACACGCTGCCGGGGGTAAAACCTCAGCTTATTCGTCAGGCGATGGGCCTGAACGATCTTCCTGGCTGGCTGCGTTAAGTCGATCACACTTCCTCACCCGGCAGTCTTGCCGGGTGTGTTTCCCTCGTTTGAAATAATCTAATCTCACTGCTTTTTTCGCATTAGTTTTATTAATGTCACAAGAATTCCCTTACGAAAAATCAGCCCAATTTCCCGCATGAAATATCATTTATCACCAAACAATGAACAGCATTGTTAATTTTATGTGGCATTAGTCGCAGAAAGCCAGTCGATCGTTCTGTAGAGTTTTTCGTACATTTTGGTCATAAGCTAATCTGATGGATTGCTTTGCCTTATGGTTTACCGCGGTTTTCGGTGGTAACGTCAGACGAAAGAGAACGTTTGCGTCGGTGCCCTGAGCGGTATCGGCGCTGGGCTTTGTGGCGACTTTTGGGACCGCAAAGCACCTGTAGCCCCGCTTATTCAATGAGGACAAGATGGCTCAACAGACGCCTTTGTATGAACAACACACGCTGTGCGGCGCACGCATGGTGGACTTCCATGGCTGGATGATGCCGCTGCATTATGGTTCGCAGATTGACGAGCATAACGCGGTACGCACCAGCGCCGGGATGTTCGATGTTTCGCACATGACCATCGTCGACCTGCGCGGCAGCCGTACCCGTGAATTCCTGCGCTATTTGCTCGCCAATGACGTTGCCAAGCTGACCAAGCCCGGCAAAGCGCTCTACACCGGCATGCTCAACGCATCCGCTGGGGTCATTGATGACCTGATTGTTTATTTCCTCACCGAAGATTATTTCCGTCTCGTCGTAAACTCCGCCACCCGTGAAAAAGACCTTGCCTGGATTAGCCAACATGCTGAACCGTACGGCATCGAAATCACCGTGCGTGACGATCTGTCGCTGATTGCGGTGCAGGGCCCGGACGCGCAGGCTAAAGCTGTCAGCCTGTTCAACGATGAACAGCGCAGCGCGGTGGAAGGCATGAAGCCATTCTTCGGCGTGCAGGCAGGTGACCTGTTCGTAGCGACCACCGGCTACACTGGCGAAGCGGGCTATGAAATTGCGCTGCCGAATGAGAAAGCGTCAGACTTCTGGCATGCACTGGTCGAAACCGGCGTGAAGCCTTGCGGTCTGGGCGCACGTGACACGCTGCGTCTGGAAGCGGGTATGAATCTGTACGGTCAGGAGATGGACGAAGGTGTTTCTCCGCTGGCGGCCAACATGGGCTGGACCATTGCCTGGGAACCTGCAGACCGTGCCTTTATCGGACGTGAAGCTCTGGAAGCTCAGCGTGAGCACGGCACCGAACAATTAGTGGGTTTGGTGATGACCGAGAAAGGTGTACTGCGTGGCGAACTGCCGGTGCGCTTTACCGATGCTCAGGGCAATCAGCGAGAAGGCATGATCACCAGCGGCACTTTCTCTCCAACGCTGGGCTACAGCATTGCGTTGGCTCGCGTGCCTGCGGGCATCGGTGAAACGGCGGTGGTTCAAATCCGTAACCGTGAAATGCCCGTCACCGTAACCAAACCTGTCTTTGTACGCGCCGGCAAAGCCGTCGTGTAATCAATTATTTTTTCTGGAGAAATTTTAATGAGCAATGTACCTGCGGAACTGAAATACAGCAAAGAACACGAATGGCTGCGCAAAGAAGCTGATGGCTCTTACACCGTCGGCATCACCGAGCACGCACAAGAATTGCTGGGCGACATGGTGTTTGTCGACCTGCCAGAAGTGGGTAAAACCGTTGACGCTGGCGATGACTGCGCGGTAGCGGAATCCGTAAAAGCGGCTTCTGACATCTATGCACCTATCAGCGGTGAAATCGTGGCTGTCAACGACGCGCTGAGCGATTCCCCAGAGCTGGTTAACAGCGAGCCGTACACCGACGGCTGGATCTTCAAAATCAAAGCCAGCGATGACGCAGAAGTTGCCGCTCTGCTGGATGCAACCGCATATGAAGCATTGCTCGAAAACGAGTAAAGCTGTGCCGGATGGCACTGCGTTTATCCGGCCTACATTTGAAGGTGTAGGCCCGGTAAGCGACAGCGCCACCGGGCATGTTAGTTAAGACAATACCGATTCACTGCACGTTTCAGGAACCATCGCTCATGACACAGACCTTAAGCCAGCTTGAACACTGCGGCGCATTTATCGATCGCCATATCGGCCCAGATGCGCAGCAGCAACAGGAAATGCTGAATACCGTTGGCGCAGAGTCGTTAGACGCGCTGACTGGCCAGATTGTGCCGCAGGATATTCAGCTCGCGACGCCACCGCAGGTTGGTGACGCGACCACCGAATTCGCCGCGCTGGCCGAGCTGAAAGGCATCGCCAGCCGCAACAAGCGCTTTAAGTCTTACATTGGCATGGGCTACACCGCCGTGCAGCTGCCGCCGGTGATTCAGCGCAATATGCTGGAAAATCCGGGCTGGTACACCGCCTACACGCCTTATCAGCCAGAAGTCTCACAGGGCCGACTGGAAGCGCTGCTGAACTTCCAGACTGTCACGCTTGACCTGACCGGGCTGGATATCGCCTCTGCATCACTGCTCGACGAAGCTACCGCTGCGGCGGAAGCAATGGCGATGGCTAAACGCGTCAGTAAACTGAAAAATGCCAACCGCTTCTTTGTGGCTGCAGATATTCATCCGCAGACCCTGGACGTGGTACGCACTCGGGCTGAAACCTTCGGTTTTGAAGTGATTGTCGACGACGCTGAAAAAGCGCTCGACCATCAGGATGTGTTCGGCGTGCTGTTGCAACAGGTCGGTACTACCGGTGAAGTGCATGATTACAGCCCGCTGATTAACGAGCTGAAAGCACGCAAAGTGGTCGTCAGCGTTGCCGCCGATTTTATGGCGCTGGTCCTGCTAACTGCCCCGGGCAAACAGGGCGCAGATATCGTGTTCGGCTCCGCTCAGCGCTTCGGCGTACCGATGGGCTACGGTGGCCCACACGCCGCCTTTTTCGCTGCAAAAGATGAATTCAAACGCTCCATGCCAGGCCGGATTATCGGCGTGTCCAAAGACGCTGCGGGTAACACCGCGCTGCGCATGGCGATGCAGACCCGCGAGCAGCACATCCGCCGCGAGAAAGCGAACTCCAATATTTGTACCTCTCAGGTACTGTTGGCCAACATCGCCAGTCTGTACGCTGTGTTCCACGGTCCGGTGGGCCTGAAGCGTATTGCCGGGCGTATTCACCGCCTGACCGATATTCTGGCGACCGGCCTGCAACAGAAAGGCCTGAAGCTGCGCCACGAACACTTCTTCGACACCCTGTGCGTTGAAGTGGCCGACAAAGCCGCCGTACTGGCACGTGCAGAAGCCGCAGAAATCAACCTGCGCAGCGACATTCATCACGCGGTCGGTATCACGCTGGATGAAACCACCACGCGCGAAGACGTACTGGCGCTGCTGACCGTTATCGTAGGTGACGATCACGGCCTGAATATCGACAGCCTGGATAAAGACGTGGCGCACGACAGCCGCTCTATTCCGCAGGCGATGCTGCGTGAAGACGAAATCCTGACCCATCCGGTGTTCAACCGTTACCACAGCGAAACCGAGATGATGCGCTACATGCACTCTCTGGAGCGCAAAGATCTGGCGCTGAACCAGGCGATGATCCCGTTGGGATCCTGCACCATGAAACTCAACGCCGCAGCGGAAATGATCCCAATCACCTGGCCAGAATTTGCCGAGTTGCACCCGTTCTGCCCGGCAGATCAGGCTGAAGGCTATCATCAGATGATCAACCAGTTATCCGACTGGCTGGTGAAACTGACCGGATACGACGCACTGTGCATGCAGCCGAATTCTGGCGCACAGGGTGAATACGCAGGCCTGCTGGCGATTCGTCATTACCACGAAAGCCGCAACGATGGGCATCGAGATATCTGTCTGATCCCAAGTTCAGCCCACGGCACCAACCCGGCTTCCGCGCAAATGGCGGGCATGCAGGTCGTGGTCGTGGCCTGCGACAAGCAGGGTAACATCGACCTGCCTGACCTGCGCGAGAAAGCAGAGCAAGCGGGCGAGAACCTCTCTTGCATCATGGTGACCTACCCATCCACTCACGGCGTGTACGAAGAAACCATCCGCGAAGTCTGCGAAATCGTGCATCAGTTTGGCGGTCAGGTTTACCTCGACGGCGCGAACATGAACGCCCAGGTGGGTATCACCTCGCCAGGCTTTATCGGCGCGGACGTATCTCACCTCAACCTGCACAAAACCTTCTGTATCCCGCACGGCGGCGGCGGCCCAGGCATGGGACCGATTGGCGTGAAAGCGCACCTGGCGCCGTTCGTGCCAGGCCACAGCGTGGTACAAATCGAAGGTATGTTGACGCGCCAGGGCGCGGTTTCTGCGGCACCATTCGGCAGCGCATCAATTTTGCCAATCAGCTGGATGTACATCCGCATGATGGGTGCGCAAGGTCTGAAGCAGGCGAGCCAGGTGGCGATTCTTAACGCCAACTACATTGCGACCCGTCTGCAAGATGCGTATCCAGTACTGTATACGGGGCGCGATGGTCGCGTGGCGCATGAGTGCATTCTCGATATTCGTCCACTAAAAGAAGAGACCGGAATCAGCGAGCTGGATATTGCCAAGCGTCTGATCGACTACGGTTTCCACGCACCGACCATGTCCTTCCCGGTAGCGGGCACGCTGATGGTTGAGCCAACGGAATCGGAAAGCAAAGTGGAAATCGACCGCTTCGTCGACGCAATGCTGGCTATCCGCAATGAAATCAGCCGCGTACAGCAGGGCGAATGGCCGCTGGAAGATAACCCGCTGGTGAACGCGCCGCACACTCAGAACGAGATGGTGGCTGAGTGGAATCACGGTTATAGCCGCGAAGTGGCCGTCTTCCCGGCAGGCATGGCGAATAAGTACTGGCCTACCGTGAAACGTCTCGATGACGTCTACGGCGACCGCAACCTGTTCTGCTCGTGTGTACCGATGAGCGAATATCAGTAATTAACTGAATAATCTACCTTTCAAGGGCGCTTAGGCGCCCTTTCCTTTGGGAGAATAGCATGGGTATCGCACTGGTCACTGGCGCTAGCCGGGGAATTGGCAAAGCGACAGCGTTACAACTGGCGCAGGAAGGCTACACCGTTGCGGTGAACTACCACCATAACGTCAACGCCGCCATGCAGGTGGTGAACGAGATTATCGAAAAGGGCGGAAAAGCGTTCGCCGTGCGTGCGGACATCAGCGATGAAGCACAGGTGATGACGCTGTTTGATGCACTCGACAGAGAAGGCGAGCCGCTGACGGCGCTGGTGAATAACGCCGGGATTTTGTTTCAACAGAGCACCATTGAAAACCTGACCGCCGAGCGAATTAATCACGTGCTGGCGACCAACGTCACCGGATATTTCCTTTGCAGCCGCGAAGCGGTGAAGCGTATGTCGCATAAACACGGCGGAAAGGGTGGGGCGATCGTTAACGTTTCTTCCGCTGCGTCGCGGCTGGGCGCGCCTTTCGAATACGTCGACTACGCGGCGTCAAAAGGGGCGGTCGACTCGCTCACCACCGGGCTGGCGCTGGAAGTGGCGGCGCAAGGTATTCGCGTAAACTGTGTGCGTCCAGGGCTTATTTATACCGAAATGCATGCCTCCGGCGGTGAGCCAGGGCGCGTGGATCGCGTGAAAGCTGCATTGCCGATGCAGCGCGGCGGCCAGCCAGAAGAAGTGGCCCAGGCGATTGTCTGGCTGCTGAGCGACAAAGCCTCGTACGTGACCGGAAGCTTCATGGATATTGCGGGCGGGCGATAGTTTCCCCTCACCCCGGCCCTCTCCCCAAAGGGGCGAGGGAGAAGGTCCATTTAAAGACAGGGAAGGACACTGAACTATCCCCTCTCCGCTATGGGGCAAGGGAGAAAAGGCGGGGCTGAACTATCCCCTCTCCGCTATGGGGCGAGGGAGAAAAGACGGGGCTAAACTATCCCCTCTCCGCTATGGGGCGAGGGAGAAAAGACGGGGCTGAACTATCCCCTCTCCCCTATGGGGAGAGGGTTAGGGTGAGGGGTATCTCTCAAAGTTTCTCGCCGTTGCTGGCGATCACTTCTTTGTACCAGTTAAAGCTCTTCTTACGCGAACGCGCCATATCACCGGTACCGTCATCATGTTTGTTCACATAAATGAAGCCGTAGCGTTTGCTGTACTGGCCAGTGGTGAAGGAGACGCAATCAATACAGCCCCACGGGGTGTAGCCCATCAGGTCCACGCCGTCGTGCGTCACCGCTTTCATCATCTCTTCCACGTGCGCCCGCAGATAATCAATACGGTAATCATCATTAATGCTGCCGTCTTCTTCGACTTTGTCATACGCGCCAAAACCGTTTTCAACGATAAACAGCGGCTTCTGATAACGTTCGTACAGCTCGCACATTGCGTAACGCAGGCCAACCGGGTCAATCTGCCAGCCCCAGTCGGAAGCCTTCACGTGCGGGTTCGGGACGCTGCCTTCGAAGCCGGAAATCGCATCGCCGCTGCCGCCTTCTGCTTTCACCGCGTTGGTCATGTAGTAGCTGAAACCGAGGTACGCACAGGTGCCATCGCGCAGGATCTGCGCATCACCGTCTTCCATGGCGATGTTAAATCCACGTCGTTCCCATTCATTGAGCACATAGGTCGGGTAATAGCCGCGCAGTTGCACATCGGTAAAGACGTAGCGCTCACGCATTGATTCCTGGGCAAACATTATGTCAGCCGGCTTACAGGAGAATGGATACAGCGGCACCATCGCCAGCATGCAACCCACCTGCATTTCCGGGTTAATTTCACGAGCCGCTTTAACCGCCAGCGCGCTGGCAACGAACTGGTGATGCAACACCTGATACATCACTTCTTCCGGGTTGTCGTGCTCGGTATACACTACGCCGGAGCAGCAGTAGCCGAACAGCGGCGCACGCCAGTTACGCTGGTTGTTGATTTCGTTGAAGGTCATCCAGTATTTGACCTTACTCTTAAAGCGCTCGAACACCACTTCGGCAAAACGCACAAAGAAATCAACCACTTTACGGTTCGTCCAGCCACCGTATTCCTGCACCAGATGCAGCGGCATCTCGAAGTGGGAAAGGGTAATCACCGGTTCGATATTGTATTTGAGCAACTCGTCGAACATGTCGTCGTAGAATTTCAGCCCTTCTTCATTCGGCTGAGTCTCGTCGCCTTTCGGGAAAATTCGGGTCCAGGCAATCGAGGTGCGGAAGCATTTGAAGCCCATTTCAGCGAACAGCTTTATGTCTTCTTTGTAGTGGCTATAGAATTCGATGGCTTCGTGGTTTGGGTAGTATTTTCCTGGCTCAACCTGGTCCGTAATCTCGCGTGACACGCCGTGCGCGCCGCCGGTCAGCACGTCGCAAATGCTCGGACCTTTGCCGCCTTTGTTCCAGCCGCCTTCAACCTGGTGTGCCGCCACTGCGCCACCCCATAAAAAGTCTTTAGGTAAGGTTAATTTTTTCATCGTTGTCATTCCCATGATATTTCATCTTGGGAATGAGTCTAACAAAGGGGCGTTAAATGTCACGATATAACAAATTCAGCATTAGGTAATTTGTTACATCCAAAAAACAGGGCGTTTTTTTATGTCATTTTTTTCGCCAACTTACGGCCAAGAGTTTCAAGAATATAAATAACCGGTATTTGCGTTGTAATATCGTAGACGCCACCAATGCGGATCGGCGATATATGCCAGGAGAGATTAAAGTCGGCAAGCTTGGCCAGTCGTGAGTGCTCGTGGCTGGTGATTGAGAGCACCTTACAGCGGTGCAGGCTGAACTGGCCAGCGAAGCGCAGGATCTCTTCGGTTTCACCGGAAACGGAAAGCACAATCGCCAGCGCATTTTTGGCCATGTCATTGGTGACCGGAAAATAAGGATCGTCGATATGATTACTGAATTTTCCGACGTTAGAGAAAAATCGGGCGCCATATTTGGCTAATGCGCCAGACGTTCCCGCGCCAACAAATATAATACGTTCCGACGCCAGGATAATATCCACGGCTTCATCAATGAGCTTATCAAAATCTTCATTATTGACGCTTTTGAAAAAACTGATAATTTCACTGGCAGCAAACTGACTTTGCTGCGGTTCGTCTTGTTCCAGATACAGTTTAAAACGCACCCGAAATTCGGAATAGCCTTCGCAGTTCAGCTTGCGGCAGAAGCGTAGCACGGTCGTTGTGGAAACGCCCGCCACCTCGGCCAGTTCGCGAATCGTCATATACATGACTTTGTCACGATTTTTAATGACATACTGATAGACCATCATCTCAAGATTGTTGAGACTTGCGATGGCGGCGTGGGAGAAAAGACTCACGTTGGCAGGCACTCATCCGGCAAATTCAATACAGGAATCATAACATGGCCCCGAACGACATCACTTTTTTTCAACGCTTTCAGGAAGACATTCTGGCCGGGCGTAAGACCATCACCATCCGGGACGCCAGCGAATCACACTTCAAAACCGGCGATGTCCTGCGCGTAGGGCGTTTTGAAGATGACGGCTATTTTTGCACCCTCAAAGTGACTGCCACCTCAGAAGTGACCCTGGATTCCCTGACCGAACAACACGCACAACAGGAAAACATGACGCTGCCTGAGCTGAAAGCAGTGATAGCAGAAATCTACCCCGACCAGCAGCAATTTTATGTCATTGAATTTCAGTGCGTTTGATTTTTAGGAAACATCTGTGCGTTGAAAATGACGTTTAACTTTATGATTTTTAATGTTTTGTTAAATGACGCCTTTTTATTTTAGCTAACAGGTGTTCACTGGAATAATTCTCAGATAGGCTAGTGATGCGTTAACGTGTTTTTATCCTCTCGGAGTGCAATATGGTTAGTAAGCCATTAATTACGCAGGGTTATTCGCTGGCCGAGGAAATCGCCAATAGCATCAGCCATGGAATCGGGCTGGTGTTCGGGATTGTCGGTCTGGTGCTGCTGCTGGTGCAAGCCGTGGACGCCAACGCCAGTGCAACGGCGATTGCCAGCTACAGCCTTTATGGCGGCAGCATGATCCTGCTGTTTCTCGCGTCCACGCTTTACCACGCCGTCCCGCATCAGCGCGCTAAACGCTGGCTGAAGAAATTCGACCACTGCGCGATTTATCTGTTGATTGCCGGGACCTATACGCCGTTTCTGCTTGTGGGGCTGGATTCAGGGCTGGCGCGCGGATTGATGGTTGTTATCTGGAGCCTGGCGCTGCTCGGCATTCTGTTCAAACTGACCATCGCGCATCGGTTTAAAGTGCTGTCGCTGGTGACCTATCTGACAATGGGCTGGCTGTCGCTGATTGTGGTGTATCAACTGGCGGTGAAGCTGTCGGCGGGTGGCGTCACATTACTGGCCGCTGGTGGGGTGGTTTACTCTCTCGGGGTCATCTTCTACGTCTGCAAGCGTATTCCCTACAATCACGCCATCTGGCATGGCTTTGTCCTTGGGGGCAGCGTCTGCCATTTTCTGGCAATTTATCTCTACGTCGGGAAAGTGTAAGCCGGAAACAGGCGAAAAAAAACCTGATCGTCAGCCGTATACTGGCTTACGATCAGGCGGTCAATGACCATTAACAACACCAGGGGATAATGCCCGCCGCCATGCGGCCGAGGGCATCATTTCGAACCTTTCGCCTACGAACAGGCAAAAGGACTAATTCAGTCGATACACCAGAGGTTCAATCTCAACTTCTGGCTGCTTGCTCAGAGAACTGAGCACATAATCCAGCGCGTTGTGCATGCCCCAAACATCGATATAGTCGTAGCGTTCTTCCGCCGACAGCTTCTGCGCGTGCAGTTCACGCAGACGGGCGTAGTCGTACCACTGGCGAATGCTGCCGTAACGATGGTGCCAGTCGTGACACACCAGCGAGCCCTGCACAAACAGCATCCGACACGGCAGATGGAAGAACAGATGCATTGCCGTCCACTTGCTCCAGCTGCCCCAATATTTCACGCTAAAATTCGGTGGGCAATTCGACCCGCAAAACCGTGCCAGGCAATTGTTGATATGACTGTCGCGAACCGATTCACCCACTTTGCGTACCCGCCATACGTGCTCCGTAAGCAAGTGGATAAGCGACGCCATCTGGTAAAGCACCACAAACGGCAGAACCAGAATCAGCACCGTCGCGTGCGCACCCAGGAAATAGCTCAACGTACTGAGTGCTGCAAGCCAGGTTCGCGTCATTATCAGACGATAAACCGGTAGGCCGATCAGGTTTGATTTCAGGCGGCCATAAAAAAACATCAAATGGAATTTTGGGCTCAACAGCGTCAGCAACAAACGGGTATACATCGCCGCTTTGGTTTTCCCGGGAGTAAAGCCAAGCTGATAAATCGCGGCCAGATCTTTATCATCAAAGGGGCTTTGTTGAATAAATCAGATTTGAGGCGAGTTTCCCCTGTAACAGCTCCGGCTCTCAGCCGATACGTACACTTTCTGGCATACCTGCCTTCGTCATTTTGTTCAGCGCACGCACCATGGCCAAAG